>JAEOSU010000069.1 GCA_016840165.1 Promethearchaeota archaeon | reverse complement strand
TCTGAACCTGTTGAAAAAGAGTGGACGGCAGCCGATATAATGAAAAAACCAATTATCCCTATTTTTAACGATCCTGATCATATACCTCCTCTTTTAAAAACAAGATTAGGAATAAAATTTGACCCTTTTGATTTTAAGAAGAATGTTGATGAGATTTATAATTTATTATTGAAAAAAATAGAGTAATAATAGTGTTAACTCTAAAAGACAATCAATAGTCTTAGCAGGTTCATTCATATGAATAGGATCATTATTTTCTAAAGATAGATTAATAAACATAAAATCAGTAATTGATGAAAAATGGATCCTTATTCAGTAAAAAGATTCCAAGAGTATATAATGAATGCGTTTCCATCAAAATTTTACTATTTTTTAAACGGATGGGTCGTGCGTTTTACGGGAGGGATAACCTATCGAGCGAATTCGGTTTTTCCTATAAATTACATCGGAGATGAAACCCAGATTGAAAAGGATATAGAAGTTGTAGAGAAAGAGTATAAAAAATATGGTTTACCGACAATTTTTACCATGCATGACTATTTTAAACCTGAGAATTTGGATGAGATATTAAAAATTCGTGGATATAAAGAGGATTCTCATACGAATGCGTTAATTTCAGAGATTAATGAAATTAAAAGGAGTGAAATTAATAGATATTATAATTATGAAATTTATAATAATAGAATACCAGAATTTTCGAATCTATTAGCCCAGTATACCAATAAAGATGAGGAACAACAAGAAATTATAACTGAAATTTCAAGAAGAATAACTATTCCTAAGAAATGTTTTATTCTTGCGAAATTCAAAGAAAAAGTAGTAGGTACACTGATGGGAGTGCTAAATTCTGAAGGATACGTTTATGTCTCTGATCTCTTAGTTGCTCCAGACCATAGGCGAAATAATATTGCAACTTCGATGATTTTTACACTTATAGATGAATGGGCATTAAAGAATAATGCTAGATATATTTGGCTTCAAGTTGAGGTACAGAATCGTATTGCAAATAAACTATATGAGGATTTAGAATTCAGAAAGGCATATTATTACTATTATCTAAAATTGCATTAAGTATCTACTTATATGAGGAAAATCCTCACATTATTTTGCTTTTGATTTTTTTTAAAAAAACTCTTTTATTGAAACTAATTTCTGAGAATCTGAAAGGAAGTAAACTCCAATAATATGCTAAAATTTCTTCAGGATGGATTCGGTGCTGATTATTATAGGGATCTAATTCAGTACATAAATCATAGAGACTCTGAGGGACTTTGCTAAACCTGATATGATCTCCATCGTACAGGGGGGTACATCTGTTTGAAGTCACTTCAGCTATGAGAAAAGAAAAGCGGAAATATTGAAAAAAGTACCCTCCGCGATATGGACCTTTAGAATAGAGAAAAGAAACACCTTTTACAAGTTCTCCATTCTCTAGAAATTGAAGGTAACAATTTTTTCCTATTGTATCAGGGTTAGTTACATAAAAATCTTGATAAGCCTTTGGAATCTGTAAATCTGGACAGGGAATAAATCCTAATTTAGTGTATAACCCATTTCTTAGTTTGGGGTTCATATTACTAAAGACGTGGAATAGTTCATGGGCTATTAGTTCTTTTAATTCATTATAGCTCCATTCTAGCATTGAAATGGGGATATAAATTCTATTTTTTCTTGTATATGCAGCATCAGCTTCTTCTCTTCCTGTGGTTTTTATTAATTCTATGTGTTTAGGAAAATTTTCTTTATAGGGCATATAAGCTCGCTCCAAGTCAGAAAAGATTTTTTCAACGGTCTCTCTTTCAAATTCATCCCAGTTAAGTGTTTGATATGAAAGAAATTCCATCAAATCGTTCAAAGTTGCTTCCTCGATAATTCCTAATCGAGATTGAATGTCAAATTTACTAAAGTTGCTAAGATACAAATCCTTCTCTGATATAACTGAGGAAGCTGTCTTTTTATCTAAAAATTCAATTTGCACGTGATTTCAACCTTCAATTATCTTATGTCTTTTATAGGGGTAATTTAAAAATAATTTAATAACTTAAAAATTAAAAGAGTATTAGGATTTTTTAAAAAATATATTCTATAAACTAAAGACCAGGAGGTTCAAAAATCCCAGTCTATTCTCCTTGATCTATAGAAAGTATGAATAAAATAATAAGGCATATAATTGGGATGAGAATATTATCAATTATTAAAACTCTCCTTTTATTAAAAGACATGAATATTCTCTTTCTTTAGAAATTTATGTTTGAAAGCAAATATTTTTTAGTGTAGTTAACCTAAAGATCCTAATTAATCTTATGTAGTAGTAAATACTCAATATTAGTGAAAAATAATGATTGATCTTCAATTTGGTACAATTAAACCGGAAATTACCATATTGAGTATCTCCTTTCCAATTACTTCTAATAAGGATTTTCTTATTAAAATCAATGATGTAAACGCAGAAATTTTTGAAAACTCTTCTTTTAAAGCGCATCATTGGCATTATCATCTATAATCCCAATGATAATGACATTTATGGTCTAACTTTCATTGGGGTTAAAAAAAACTGAAACTAAATTCAGTTTTGGGGGTTATAAAATGATAAAATTAAAAATTGATATGAATGGTATGGAATCGGTTGGGGATTTACTTGAGTTTATTGAAGAGGTATTTATAAAGAGAAATTGGGATTTATTTTTGTCTCTAGTGCTTGAAATAGACAATGAACAACTAATTAAATTATTAAATACAAAAATTATAGACCAAATATCTCAAAAAATCGATATAGATATAGAAGCCAAAGGAAATAATAGTGAGCTTAAAAGCTTGCTAAATAAATATAGAATAGGAATTTTTAATCCTAATAACAATCAAAAGTTTATCAGTGTTAATAATGAGACCAATCTTGAATCAATAGATAATCTATTACTAGATACTTTAGATTTCGAAAAGCAAAAAGGATTAATTCCGACAATCGTTCAAGATCTTGATAATATCATATTAATGTTAGCATATTCATCACGTGAATCATTAAAACGTACAATAATTACGAGGAAAGCAATCTATTTTAGCAGATCGCGAAACCGACTCTGGATAAAAGGTGAGCAATCGGGAAATACTCAAATAATTAAAAAAATTTATTATGATTGTGATGCTGATACATTATTATTTCAAGTAGATCAAAACGGGGTTGCTTGTCATACTGGTTCATATTCTTGCTTTCAAAATTCACGATTTTCTATTCCTTATCTTTTTAATATATTAAGAAGTCGGATTCAGAATGCTAACTCCACAGATTCATATACGAAAAGACTTTCCGAGGATTATGACTTATTACTCGCGAAAATCAAAGAGGAATCACTAGAAGTCATTAATTATACTGATCGCAATAATTTAATCTGGGAGATTGCAGATCTTACCTACTTTATACTTGTTTTAATGGCTACCCAAAAGATCACTCCTCGCGAGATTGTAAATGAATTACGGAGGCGAAGTAAATGAACAGATCGAAATTCAATCAAACACCTAAGTATAAACACCGAGATGTGAGACTATCCATTCCTTCAAAAGGAAGGATGGAACTAGAGACTGAGGAATTCTTAAAGAGCTGCGGCTTTAATATACAAAGAAAGAAAAGACAATATATTGGTTTCATTCGAGAATCAATCAATGTCAAACTGGTGTATCAACGACAGTTAGATATCATTAGAGGGATACTAAACGGCTCATTAGAATTGGGAATAGTAGGTTATGACTTAGTATTAGAAAATCTAACTTCGAGTGAAAATGAATTAATAATAATCCACGATGCGTTAAATTTTGGGAAATGTAGTCTTGAAGTCGCTATACCCGAAGATTGGCCTGAAAATTCTATTGAAGAGATCGAACAAAAAGAAAAACCAATCCGAATCGCAACTAAGTTCTCAAATCTAACAAAGAAATTTCTTGCTAAACATGATATCTCCTATAAATTAATTAAGGGAAATAGTTCTCTTGAGGTCTATCCGGAATTAGATTATAGCGATATAATAGTAGATCTTGTGTCTACAGGGCAGACTTTAAAAGATAATCGTTTAAAGCGAATTAAAGGAGGCAAAATAATTGATTCTGAAGCTGTTTTGATTGGAAATCGGACGGCATTAAATCATACCTCAGTATTAACTTTAGCACGTGAGTTACTTGAATATATTGAAGCTACTTTGCGTGCTCAAAATTTTGTTTCACTATTTGTCAATATGAGGGGAAAAAGTAGCGAAGAGATTGCACAAGCTATTTTTTCTAAAAAGGGGTTAGAAGGACTTCAAGGACCGACAATTTCTCCAGTATTTACCAAAAGTGGGGAGAAAATGTATGCGATTCATGTAATTGTAGAAAAAGTAAAATTACAACAAGCTATCACAAATTTACGAGCTATTGGGGGCAGTGGTGTCGTTATTGCTCCAACTTTATATATTTTTGAAGAAGAACCATTAAGATACAGGCAATTAAAAATGGAATTGGGGATGATTGACGATTAAAGTATATTCCGTAAAAGAGGCAAAAGAAAAAATATTGAAAAGAAACCTTTTCTCGATTGTTAAAAGTGAGGGGCAACAGGAAAACCCTGACCTAGTTGTAAGAAAGATAATTGAGGATGTAAGAAAAAGAGGAGATCAAGCAGTTAGAGAGTGGACCCTAAAGTTGGATAAGGCAGATCTTGATGAATTTGAAGTTTTAAATGCTGATTTTGAGGAAGCACTCAACAATGTTGACCCTAAATTACGAAACGCATTGGAGGTTGCAGCAGATAGAATTTTCCGTTTTCATAAATCTCAGCCAATTATTTCATGGATGAATTTTGATCTCGGAGGAGAGCTAGGGCAAATTATACAACCGATTGGAAGAGTAGGAATATATATTCCAGGAGGCTCTGCTCCATTATTCTCTTCACTCTTGATGACCGCAATTCCTGCTATTGTCGCCGGAACAAAGGAATTGATCTTAGCATCACCTCCTAATAAAAGTGGAAAGCTATCGGATGTTATTTTCGCAGTTTGTGGAATAATAAAACGACTTGGTGCAAATTTTCGCCTTTATAGGATGGGGGGAGCTCAAGCAATTGCAGCTATGGCTTTTGGAACCAAACAAGTACCGAAAGTCGATAAAATTGTAGGGCCGGGAAATATCTATGTAACTCTGGCGAAAAGAGAGGTATTTGGAATTGTTGGTATTGACGGACTATATGGACCAACAGAGGCACTAATTATTGCTGATGATACGGCAAATCCATCTCTCATTGTAGCAGATTTACTCGCTCAAGCAGAACACGACGTGCGTGCAATTCCGATAGTAATTACATCTTCTCAAACCTTAATTGATTCTTTAATAAAAGAATATGAACGTCAAATTATCAATTTAGATAGAAACTCAGTTATCCAAGAATCAATTGAAAATAATGGGGGAATAATATTTACACAATCCACAAACCAATCAATCGAGATATCAAATGAATTCGCACCTGAACATTTAACTCTCATGGTAGAAGATCCTATAGCTTTTTTAAATAAAATTGAAAATGCGGGAGGAATTTTTATTGGAGAAAACACTTTTGAAGTTTTAGGAGATTATGTTGCTGGTCCAAGTCATGTGATGCCGACTAGTGGCACTGCACGTTATTCTTCCGCATTATCGGTCAATGATTTCATTAAAAGAATAAGTTATATCAATTTCGATAAAGAGAGTGCTCTTAATCTTTCTCAATACGCCGAAGAGATTGCTAAAGCTGAAAAGCTTACTGCACATGCGAATGCGGCCAAGTTGAGAAGATTAAATTTTAAAAATAATAAAGAGAGGGATACTAATGACTAAGAACAGCAACCTTATCAAACCAGTTCCGAACATTCAGAAACTTCTGAAATCGCAAAATTTAGTCATAGAATCATATTTCGAGAAACAGCAGAACAATAATCAATTAGAATTTCTTGATAAGAACGAAAATCCATTTGCCCCTCCTATACAAATGCCTGATTCCTTTGAATTCATAAATATGGTAAAACAATATCCCGATCCAAACGCTGCTAATTTCCTAAATAATTTATCCCTCAAATTACATATTCCAACATCTTACTTGCTTGCGGGATCGGGCTCTGATGCTCTGCTAGATCTTATTATTAGGACTTATACCATGCGAAATTCCATAGTTTTAGGAATATTTCCCTCATTCTCAATGTATGAGTTCTATGTGAACCTGAACGGGGCTCGATACGTAACCATACCCTTAATTTTGAGAATAAACCAAGAGACTGGAATTGCATTGTATGAATTAGATCAATCGAATTTTATTAAAAAGGCGAAAGATTCGAAAATTATTATCTTAGCTCGACCAAACAATCCCGATGGCATGGCAATTTCTCGGAACTTCATAATTAAATTATTAAAACTTGGTAAATTGGTCATCGTTGATGAAGCTTATATTGATTTTAGTGATGAATCAAGTCTGATTGACTTAATAAAAGGATACGAAAATCTAATCATATTGCGATCCTTTAGCAAATCATATTCTCTCGCTGGTTTACGACTGGGATATGCTGTAGCTCACCCTCGTATAATTAACGTTCTAACTCAAGTAAAAGGCCCCTATAATGTTAATAGTGTTGCGCTCACTTTTGGCTCAATCCTCTTGCAGGAAAAGGCTATAATTATGAAGAATATCGCAGAAATCAGATCACTTCGAGATGAATTTTACCACGATTTATTAAACCTACAAAAAGAATATACGGTATTCTATTTACACCCAAGTGAAGCAAATTTTGTGTTATTACGGTTCCAATCATTAGAAATAGCACGATCACTTTATGAATATTTTCTCACTCATAATATTAAACTTCGTAAATTTGAGGGACAGCTGGCAGATTGCCTTCGTATTTCAATAGGTACGAAAAACCAAATGAAGAAAGTAATAGAAATAATTAAATCATTTTTAGGAGGGAGATAGAATGGAAAGAAAGACGCAAATAGCAAGAAAGACCGAAGAAACTGATATTAAAATAGAGCTTAATATCGATGGATCCGGGATCCATGAGATAAAAACCTCTATTGCATTTTTTGATCATTTGCTCACACAAATTGCAATTCATGGCTCTTTTGATGTCAACCTTCGTGCAGATGGTGATCTTGAAATTGATAATCACCATTTAATAGAAGACACTGCCATTGTATTGGGAAAAGCGTTCAAAAAAGTTTTGGGAGATAAACAAGGGATTAACCGAGTTGGGCATTGCTTCTTTCCAATGGATGAAAGCCTTGCGTTTGTTGCTGTTGATCTCTCCTCAAGGCCATACTTCAGCAAAGAGATTGAATGGGTAAATCCGTTTTTGGGATCCAAGGAAGAAAATTTAATTCCTGTTGATTTACTTGAGCACTTTTTATATAGTTTTGCAGTGCAAGCTGAATTGACTCTTCATATTAGAGTATTATATGGACAAAATAATCATCATATCGCAGAAGCAATATTTAAAGCTTTAGGTAAAGCATTAGATTCTGCTTCCCGCATAGATCCAAAACGTAAAAGTACAATACCATCGAGTAAAGGGTTGCTTTAAGGAGTTTATTAAAATGATAACTATAATTGATTATGGGAGTGGGAATTTGCGTTCCATCCAAAAAAGCATTATTCGGTTTTATCCTAAAGTAACTATAACAAAAGATTTAGATTTAATACAACAAGCAAAAGGAATCATTCTTCCAGGAGTAGGGGCTTTTGGAGATGCGATTAGGGAACTTCAACAAAATAACCTTTATGAAATACTCATAGAGAAAATTAATCAAGTCCCAACGATGGGAATTTGTTTAGGAATGCAACTATTATTCTCCCAATCTCAAGAGTCGCGAGGAATTCATGGTTTAAATATCATCCCTGGGAATGTTCTTCATATTGAAACGATGAGATTAAATGCAATTAAACTACCTCATACTGGCTGGAATCGGCTTATTCCAATATCAGCCCCCTACTTTTATGGGTATGCCTATTTCAATCACTCCTATTATTGTAGCCCAAGTGATGAAACTCTTGTCATCTCTTACATTAATCATGGAAGTTTTATACCGGTTATCATTTTAAAAGAGCACATTCTTGGAGTGCAATTCCATCCCGAGAAAAGTAAGCAGACGGGAGATAATGTAATTCAATTTTTCATCTCATTAATGGGAAGGTGATTAAATTCTGAAAAAACCAATCCCAGCAATCGATCTCTATGATGGAAAGGTGGTCAGGTTATATCAAGGAGATTTTAATAAGCTTTCTACTTATTCTGAAGATCCATCTTCTCTTTTACGTTATTTTACAAAAAAAGGATTTGATCTAATACATGTTATAAACTTAAATGGTGCTCGTTCAGGTGAATTTGAACAAGGTCCAAACTATAAACTCATTCGATCTCTCATCGAGGAAAGTAACAAATGGAGAGTTAAAATTCAATTAGGAGGAGGGCTCCGAACTGAAAAAATTATTAAGAAATTATTAGATCTTGGACTTTTTAAAGCTATAATCGGGACTCTTGCTATTCAAGATCAATTACTCTTCCAAAGATTATTGGATAACTATAAGAACGATATTATCGTAGCTTTAGATTTTCAGAATAATGCTATAAGTACACATGGGTGGTTAAAGGACTCTTATATTGGATTAACAACTCTATTCACTCAATTTGAGTCCCAAGGTGCTGTAGAATTTCTTGTCACCGATATCTCACGAGATGGAACATTATCCGGACCTAATTTAAAAATGTATAAAGCTCTTAGCAAAATTAAAAATATTGATACTATGCTAATTGCAGCAGGTGGAATCGGTAATTTAAGAGATGTAAAAAAATGCCTAAAATATACTGATGGAGTAGTGATTGGAAAAGCGTTATATGACAACAAAATAAATATCAATGACTTATTTAAACTAAAACTTGAGTATAATCCAACTAATCTTACCAGAAGAGTAATCCCTTGTCTCGACGTAAAAGATGGGAGAGTAGTGAAGGGAGTTCAGTTTAACAATTTAAAAGACAGCGGAGATCCGGTTGCACTAGCGCAATTTTATAATAAAGAAGGAGCAGATGAGTTAGTTTTTTTGGATATATCCGCTACTCTTGAGGATCGAGATAGTATGATACCAATCATAAAGAAAGTAGCGGAGGAAGTATATATACCTTTCACTGTTGGAGGAGGTATTAGGAATCTAACTGATGTCCGTCGTATCATTAAAGCAGGAGCTGAAAAGGTAAGTATTAATACTGCAGCAGTAAAAAACCCTAAGTTAATAAGAGAAAGTGCTAAAAAATTCGGGAGTCAATCGATTGTGGTGGCAATAGATGTCAAACAAAAAGGTTCTGGATGGGAAGTTTATATTAAATCTGGTACTGAGCCCACAGGTTTGGATGGAATAACTTGGGCAAAAAAAATTGTAGATTATGGAGCGGGAGAACTATTAGTTACCAGCATGGACAGAGATGGTACACAATCTGGATATGATCTGTGCTTAATTCGAGAACTTTGTAAAGCAGTCTCGGTCCCAGTCATTGCATCTGGAGGAGCTGGGACCTATGATCATTTTTATAACGCCTTGAATATGGGAGCTGAAGCTGTATTAGCAGCATCATTATTCCATAAAAGATTAATGTTAATTCGAGACCTAAAAAGATATCTTTTAAAAAAAGGTATACAAGTAAGAATATAATATTTAGTCGGTTTACTTTTAATTTGGAAGGAGAAAATTTACAAAACCTATATATAGCACAATAATGGCAATTATAATTGTTAAATAATTATAAGGAGGAGAGAACATGCGATATGGAATCTTTTCAGCATATCTAAGATAACTTTCCTCATATTTTGGGATAAGCATGTGTTTTTCTTCATAAACAATGTGAACGTATAAAGAAATGATGAGAAAAGGAATGAATAGTATTGCCAGTGGTGAATCTAAAATAAAGCTCCAACCTGTAAAAATTAATATCCAAGCTAAGTATATTGGATGTCTCACTAATGAATATGGTCCTGAAGATACTAATTTAGGATTATCTGAATTTACTACCTTCACTTTAAATAATTTCTTAACCATAGAAATAATTTTTACACCAATTAAGATAAATACTATCCCTAGCATCAAAAACCAAATCCATAAGTCTTGGAAATAACTGAAATTAGTAGGAAAGATAATTTGTAAGAAATTCGAGTTAACTATTAAAGCCCCCACCAGGCAAATAGTCCAAATATAAGGAAAGATGTTCTTGTAAAGCTGATGAAATTTTGATCTATTTTCTTTATTCAAATAGCAAAACCAAAAAAACATTAGGTTAACGATAAAAGCTAGTTCAAGGCAAATAGTTATGATGATACTCATAAGATTACTCTCGTTAAGTTTTTAAATTCTTGATATTAATTGATTTAAAAATAACTAATAATATATCAAAAACTAATAAGAATGGGATGGGGAATATAATTGGAAGGAGATTATCTCCTTGTGAATTAAGAATAAACATCGCAGGTATAGACAATATTAACGGAATCAACTCACTTATAACTCCCATCAAAATAAAGCGAGTTCTATTATATTTATTGGTCAAGAGTAATATCAGTTCAAGTAAAAAGAATAATCGAAAAAAACAAAAGAAAATATAAAACTGAAATGCGCTGAAAAATCTTATCGAATACCAAGCGGGTTCAAATGGAATTTCCCAAATCATGGAAATAAGAGCGTTTGGACCGGGTCCTAAATCAATATGAACTCCAAAAGGTAGAAAAAATATCACTAGAATAGAAATAACAAGAATTAAAATGGAAGTATAGCGCTTCATATTCTTAAATTAACAACATTCAATAATAAGTATTTAATTTCGCCATAATTTATAATTTTATTCGATAAATAACATCTTGAAAAGAAAAAAAGAAATAAGAAAATTTTTTATTTTAGAACACCAGCATCTCGTAAAATTTTCTCGTGATCAAAAGCAAGTTCTATTGTATCTAATCGGTCTTTGGATATGATTTCTACGTGTTTTGAATCATCACCGCTTCTCATCTCTGAAGGATCACCAATAATAATACACTTAAATGCCGTACTTTCTACTCTTCCTCGAGGATCTCTTCCCTCTTCGTCATAATATCCAACTTTTCCAATAATTCTTACATCCAAATTTGTCTCTTCTTTTACTTCCCGAAAAAGTGCCTGTTTCTCAGTTTCCCCTTTTTTGATGAAACCCCCGGGGAGAGCATAATAATCTCGAAATGGTGGATACTTTCTTTTTATTAATACCACACCAAAATCCTCCGTGGTGATAACCGCATCAATAGTATACTTTACTTCTGCTTTATTGATTTTTTGCTTAGCATAAAGATAATATCCAATGGTAATGACTAAAATAGATATGATTATTGTTGCGATTAATCCATTTAGTAGCGTTGTACCAAAAAAACCCTCTTGCATGGCAAAAGTAATCATAATCAAACCCGCTAAATCAGCTAGAACACCTGCTCCAAACAATAAGTTTAATAAACTCAATCCACGTTCCGTTCTCCGTTGATTCTCTTCATTTTTCTTCTGGTATAACACTTGAATTGCATCATATATCAGAGTGAATTTCTCATTTAATCGAGATACAATATCTTGGATTTCAAATTCATTTAAAAGATGCTTCAGAATAGTGGTATAATGTTGTCGTCGGTTATAATCCAATTCATTATAAATTATACTTAAATTAGTTTGAATCAAGCCTCGGAGTAATCGTAGATTCGTGATTTTTCGCTCAATTGCT
The DNA here is from genome assembly GCA_016840165.1 of Promethearchaeota archaeon. Lineage (GTDB taxonomy): Archaea > Asgardarchaeota > Lokiarchaeia > Sigyniarchaeales > SOKP01 > SOKP01. The sequence goes on along the minus strand of JAEOSU010000069.1, from coordinate 3,550 downwards.
TCTAAATCTTGGAACGCTTCTAATTGAGTTTTTAAAAATAGTAAATCTAACGATTCATTTATTGAACGCAATGCAAATAAAACAGCACGCATCCTAGGAGTAGGATCTAACACAAAAGGCTTCATATATGACTCAAAGAATTTTTTATAATTGTATTCTGCCATATAGATAAAACCTGAATTCCGATGTATAAAATGGAGTTCCGATAAACGATTTGATAAGTTATTTTGAATACGTCGATCATAAAGTTTTTCGGAATAATCTTCCCATTGTCCTGAGTAAATTTCTGTCCAATCACCAATAATTTTTTTATATTTTTCAATATTCTCTTGCGTCCATTGGACTTCTTGGGGTATAGTTTTATACGAAGTGGCAAAAACATAAATTGGGCTCTCTGTATCTAAAAGAAACGCTTTATTTTCTGGTCTCTCATCATACGTTTTCAAGCTAGTCAAAACAATATAGGGAATTTGCTGGATTAGCATAGGACTTAATAATTCCTTCTTAGCGGGATCATTTTGATAATAATTAACCTCAAATTCAAAGTATCCTAGCGTATTATAAAGATAATCGGAGTTTTCATCACGATATGGAAAGCTCTCAAGGTAAGGAACCCATTTACAGACAATTGAGACATTTTTTACCATCTCAAATAAGTCTTCCTTTAATTCCTTGCGGTAAATATCATCGTCTGTTAAACTGTCTAATTTTGCTTTAATGAGGCTTTCAATTTCAGCGCTTATTTTTCGACCAACTAATTTCGAGCTATTTAAGAAAGCACTGACATACCAAAATTGTTCAGTTTCTATAAATTGAAGTGACATTATTAATAATAATATGAAGGAAAAAAAAAAGATAATGACTTGAAAGGTTATAATTCGTACCAACCGAAGTAATTAATTAAAAGTGAAATAAGTAATCTATTAAAATGAATGCGAAAAGGTAGGAAAAATATTACGAGAATGGATAAAATAAGAATTATAATGGAGTTATAGTACTTCATAGTATCAAATTTCAACTGTTTAATTTTAATAAAAGTTAAATTAATTATTTTTTAAAATCTTATTCGATTGTAAGATTTTTTAGAACAATAAACACACTCCCGACTTGGATTCGGACTAATTTTTGGATAGGAATAATCTGAAATTTAACATCTTCAAGTAAGTCCTTAATTTCATTTTCTACCCATCTTTCGAAATCAATCTTAATTTCCTTAATTTCTGCTTCATTTTCCGGGCTATTCAAAATAGCTTCGTGACATAATCTTGGAACCATTGAAATATATAACAGATCATAATATTTTTTTGCGATATTCAAATCGAATGCTTGAGCAATTGTAGCTTGACCATCATATCGAAATGAGGTTTTTGTTTCATGAATATCCATTTTAATCTCTGCCCCTCTTCTCCACATCCAGTTTTCTAATGCTTTGTAGAAGCGTGAAGTCTTTTTACAATATTTCTTAATCTTTCTAAAAACTCTTTTTGAATGAAGATAAATACTTTCTGAATAGTTCAATGAGTTTAAACGAAGTTCTCTTCTTTTGTAGTCACTTAAAGACGTATCTTCAATACTTTCATTATAGAAATAGGGAATTTCACAAACTAAACTGAAAAAAGGCTCACCAAGGTTATTTTTAAGATAATCCATCGAAGAACCTCCCATTTTGATAACATCCTGAGGATTTTCTATCCCTTGAATAATCATTGAATCATATAAATCTCGGACCCCAGCTTCTTTGAATATTCCGTCATGTAATTTTTCCAGCCATGGGACCTCTGCTTCTCCCAAATGCATTGGTAAACGCTCTTGTTTTACAAAATTGTTTAAATCATCAAATATTGAACCAATTTCACGAGTAATATAATAATAAACTCCGCCAAAACCAGAATTATGAAGACTATAAATAAAAGAAGGCCTAATATCATCTATCAATGAAATAAGAGCTTGGGTTTCTGATGGGGGAGTGCTGAATTCTAGTTTTTTATATTTTATCGGAAAGCTCCACTCGACTTGTTCATAAGTAGCAGGTCTGTAATAATGTTTGGCATATTTTATAGGATCAAAATCTCCCTTAAACCACCCCTCATTCAAAATGGCTCCATCAATGTCGACAGCTTTGATTAAATACCATGTATAACCAGTTTTATCAGTAAAATCTGGATTTTCTGCTAAAAACCAAGATAAAAATTCTACGCTCATGCTTCCTATTGGTTCATTCGGATGGGGAAATCCAATAAGTAGTGCATTCTTGTCACCTGTTCCAATTTTTAAGCATTGAATATCTCTTCCCTCACTGGACTTTCCAATCCCTTTCAGCTCAACATGGCTATATTTTTTAGCTAATATTCTACTCGAATTATCTAGTTCACTTATCGTCATGAACTCCTTATAGTCTGGAATGTTACCTAAAATTTCTTTAAAATTCATTTTTAAATCTTAAAAATTGGTAAATTTCGCTATTATATGTGATAGGCATCAATACTTTTTATTGTTATAGACAATTTTGTGGATCTACAAAATTCGATTTATTCAATCTAATCTTCTCAATTTTAATAGATAGAAGCTTAATAGGAAATTTATTAAAGTGAATATTAGTATATAAATAGTGAAAAAATGGGATTATTTCTGTTCACTTCAGCCATAAAAAATACATCTCCGGAAGAAATTGCTAGTGCAATAACCAAATATGCCAAAAGAAAAGATATTGTTGCACATGTGGCATTATATGCAGAATGGGTTTCATCGCGTAATGAATTAGATATAGATATTCATAATATCATCAGCCAACCGATTTCAATGACCACTATTTATCAACCGCAAAATAGATGGTCAGTAGTTATATATAATAACTGTCAATTTGAAGAAAAAGAAATCTGTACATATTTATCATTCGAATTGCACACACTTATTTCCTTAATCAAAGTTATAGATTCGGAACTATGGTATCATTTTTTGTTTTATAATGGAAAAGTGCTGGATCAATTTTGTTCCTATCCTGAAGAATACGAACAAAAAGAAAATTTCCAAGCATTTCAAGGAAACCTAAAAAAATTAGCATTCTATTTTGAGGTAGATGAACAAATAATTGCCCCTTATTTGATTTCTATTACTTCAGAAAACAGATCCAATCTTTTATTTAAAAAAGCGTTTGAGAGTGATACCTATTCACTCGGAGATGAGTGGATTTTTGTTGATTTTTGGCAACACTTGGGTATAGAATATCCTTCTGTTTTGCCCAAAATAGTAATTCTTCATGAAAAACCATAAAAATTTATTTCAAGGTAATTTAATAATAAAATCTCCACTCATTCCTTTCTAAAATATTGAGAAATTGCATGACAAATTTTCCTACTTCTTGGTTTTCTTTCATATAATTCTTTAAATCAAGAAGCAAACTTTGTTCTCCAAATTTTAGTATTGGAAATATAGCTATTTTTTTCAATTTTTCATCTTCTAATCGTTTAAATGTCTCAAGGCTATATTCAAGAAAATTTTTGAGTTCCAAATCGATGATCATACTTAGAATGAATTTTATAACTATGTAATC
>JAEOSU010000068.1 GCA_016840165.1 Promethearchaeota archaeon | reverse complement strand
CGGCTGTAACCCGCTGACATGAACGTGGAATCCCTAGTAATCGTGTGTCATCATCGCACGGTGAATACGTCTCTGCTCCTTGCACACACCGCCCGTCGCTCCATCCGAGTGTGCTAAAAATGAGGTTTGGTCAAACTGGTCATATCGAGTTTTTAGTATGCGAGGAGGGAGAAGTCGTAACAAGGTAGCCGTAGGGGAACCTGCGGCTGGATCACCTCCTATTTATTAAAAATGGAATTATATCAAAAAATTGCTATGAGTTCTTAATTTTCTTTTTTCTTTTTTTAAGTTTTTGATTTAAGGGCCTGTAGATCAGTAGCAGATCGCTTGACTTTAAACGAGTAATTTACTTGATTAACAAGACTTGCACTCAAGAGGTCACGGGTTCAATTCCCGTCAGGTCCACTTTCCTTTTATTCTAAAAACCTAATTAATATAATTAGGAAAATTTTTTTAATATCTCATATATTTATGAATTACGATTATGAATATTTTTTTATACTGTTATCAGCTTGTGTTAATTTTTCTTTTTCAAGGAGATTTTACTCCCGAACAGGAATTCTTCAACTTTATCGTAGTTATTTTAGGTATCGCATTGATTATTATAATCTTAATTTACATTTTATTGACTTCTAAGCAAGAGTAATGGTTATTTAGAAGTTACGACTTTAATTATATCATTATGTTGTAATTCATAATTTTCTCCTAATCTTTTTTTGGTAATAGCATTAATTCCAAACATGAAATGATTTGCCAAATCGGTGTGGATTTTTTCTCTTACAAAATCCCTTAAAAGCGTACCTTTTTTGACAAGCATTACATCAGGTAATACATTGCCATTATTATCTGAAAATGAATTTAGATCAGAAACCGGATAAACACAAATCTGATTTGCTATTTCAAATATAGAATAATTTAATGTTTTTTGGACTCCAGTATCTTTATAGCGATCTAAAATTTTTGATTTTATATTATTAAGTGCTTCTAACTCTCCAACACTGAACTTATCTGGTTGTAATATCTCAAAACTACTGGATCCTGGCAAGTATTTTATTAACTTATCTTCATGGTATTTTCTCAAATAATATTCAGCTAAAGCGCTGCAAGGAATAATGGGTCCAGAATATTTCTCTTTTAATTTTTTGAGGTTTTCTCTTCCAATTTCCTTATCAATTTTATTTGCTATAATTATGATTGGTTTAGAAATTTCCCTTAATTTCTTTGAAAAATGGTATAAATCCTTTTCATTCCACTCATTAGGATTTGTTTCTTCTAGGTTAGTTTCCTTAAGTGCGAGTAATATCTCTTTTTTATTGACTTTTATTCCAGATAACCTTTTATGCAATTCATCTATGAATTCTCTTTTTTCTCTTGAGAATGATTTGATGAATTTATTCCAATCTTCTCTTTCAATAATTTCTTTGAACCATAAATTAATTTCCTCTTCAAGAAAAATAACATCTTCATAAGGATCGTTTTCACCCTCCATAACTAAATTTCCAGATTTATCGAGGGATCCTGTAATATCTAAGATGTGAAGTAAAATATCTGCGGTGCTTAGATCATTTAAAAATTTATTTCCTAAACCTTTGCCTTTATGAGCATCAGGAACTAAACCCGCCACATCTAGTAAATTTATTGGTATAAATCTATTTCCTTCAATACACAATGAATTTTGCGGATTATCTTCTAAATTGAGTTTTTGACACATACAATTTGTCTTTACATATGCAATCCCCTTATTAGGAGTGATAGTAGTAAATGGCAATTCACTTACTTTGGCGTTTGTTAAGCAAGAGGCATTTAAAAACGTAGATTTTCCTGAACTTGGTTTTCCTATGATTCCTATGATTAGTTTCATTAATTAAATATAGTATATCAATATCTTAAAAATTATTCATTTTTGTCTTCATTATTAATTAAACTGCTTATGTATTCAATAAATTCCTTTCGTTCAATATCAACTTTATCTATATCTTTTTTTATTTCAATTTGATTATTTAGGTTTTTGTTTTTTTCATTTTGATAAAGTTTTTCTAAAATTATATTCTCATAAGTGATTTTCTTCAATTTTTTCAATTTATGGAGAAAATTAGTGTTCTTTCCTTTTTCTTTTTTATAGGATACTTTTTGTTCATTTCTATTCTCATTTAAGTGATAAGCTGTTTTACTTTTTATATTGTTTAAAATTTTATTGTTATTTCGAGTTATTTCAGATACGGTTAAAAATTTTCTTTTAATCAATGGAATTTTTAATAAGAATGGTTCTTTGATTGAATTTACACGAATAATACATTCGCCCTCTTCTAATTTAGATAAATAATACTTTTTCTCTAAATTAATGTTTAATAATTCACAGATAATCTCTTTTTCTATATGGTTTTTAAATGTTAATACAATTCCGTTGTTGGCTAAAATCTCTTTACTTATATCTGGTCTGGTAGCTAATGTAATTAAGCATTCTCCTGTCCCCCTCTGTAATAGTGCAATATCTTCAATATAAGTTGTCAATTTTGATTTTTTTATCAAGTTTTGTGGAGCAAAGTACTGCGCATCCTCAATAATGGTTAAATGTCTAATTCCATCGAAATTATATGCTCCTTTAGTTAGATTTCTATCCCATAAATACTTCAATATCATATTAAGGAAAAAGAATGCATCTTCTTTTTCACCTCCTAAGCGAATAATGGAACTAAGATCTAATATCACATTCTGTTTGAAGATCTTTTGAATTGAAATCATTTTTTTAGTCTCGAATAATCTTTTCAACGGACCTGATGAGAATCTTCTAATTCTATTCTTCAAGCTAATTAAAGTTTGCTTTAGCATAGGGATTAGATTACGATTTTTGGTGAGATACTCATTACAACATTGTTCAAAGCCTTTCCAGTTCTGTAAATGCTTTTGTTTACATACCTTAATTAATATCTCTATTAACACTTTTTCCATTTGAGGTGAGAATTCTGCATTATCGTCCAAAAATCTTCCAGATTTTAATATATCAAATATTCTTTCTGCGTGAATTGATGGATTAGATTTTCCTGGATCAAAAATATTGATTGAAAAATTCTCACCTGGCCACAAAATTAGTAAATCATTTATATTTTCTTGTAAAAAATGATATTCTCCTTTAAATTCTACTAAAAAAAAAGGAATATTATGACTTTTTTTAAAATTTATCAATAAATTCTGCATAAAATTGCTTTTACCGGTACCTGTAGAACCACAGATAAACATATGCTTTTCAAGATCGTTTAAGGATAATTTAAAATGATATTTACAATTCCCTTTTTTTATTATTCTTCCAATCTTAAAAGTTCCTCGTTTGGCATCTTGATATGATGGAGGCGTAAGATCTATTGAGTCATCTTTACTATAAAAAAAGTTCAAGAAGAAAAGTATTAGAGTAAGTCCAAATAGAAAAATTGAGAGATTGAAACTTAGAATATAATAGGTGTATTGATTAATATTATTTAAAATTTCTTTTGAACCCTCTTTTAAAAAATATGAGAGATTGAAACCAAAATTTAAAATACTTAGGCAAAAAGTTAATAGAATTCCATACTTGACTCTTTGAAGAGAATATCCTTTTTTGCGATAATAATAGAAAATAGTGTTGCCTATTAGGGAAAAGAGATGGACGAGAAAAAAATGAATAGACATTTGCATTTATTCAAGTATAAGTGTTTTAAACTCAACAATTTTTCCCCCTTTCTTAGAAATATCTCAAGATAAAAAAATCATTTTTATTATAGACATAAATTTTTTAGAGAAAATCTTATTTTCGTAAACTTTTTTAATTTTATGACTTAGAGATCATTATATAAGTCTTAATAATTTAATACAAAAAATGTGAATTTAAAATGTCACAACTATCCGGAGTTCCTATACTAATATTGAAAGAAGGGACTGAAAGAAAAACAGGTAAAGATGCTCAAAAAAATAATATCGCTGCCGCAATAGCGGTAGCAGAAGCTGTTAGAACTACTTTAGGACCAAAAGGAATGGATAAAATGCTTGTTGATTCACTTGGTGACGTCACTATTACAAATGATGGAGCAACAATTTTAGATACAATTGATGTAGAACATCCCGCTGCTAAAATGATAGTAGAGGTTGCAAAAACACAAGATGATAAAGTAGGAGATGGGACAACTACGAGCGTAGTTATAGCTGGTGAGTTGTTAAATTTTGCACAAGAATTAATGGAACAATCTGTTCATCCCACAATCATTTTTAGGGGATATCGAAAAGCACTAGTAAAAAGTAAAGAGATCTTAAAAAAATTAGCTTCTTCAATTGATATTAACGACAAAGAGATCTTAAAACAAGTCGCTGAAACATCTATGAATAGTAAGTTAATCGGAGGTGTGAAAAGTCATTTTTCACAAATCGCTGTCGATGCTGTTAGCCAAATAAGAGAAATGCGAGGAGATCATATAATGATAGATTTGGACCAAATTCAGATCATTAAAAAAGAAGGAAAAAGTCTTCTCGATACAAAAATAATTGATGGAATCATTGTAGATAAAGAAGTAGTCCATCCTATGATGCCAAAATCAATAAAGAATGCCAATATAGCGTTAATTAATTCTTCTTTAGAAATTGAGAAAACAGAATTCGATGCTGAGATTAGAGTCCAAACTCCTGATCAAATCAATCAATTCCTTGAAGAAGAGGCGAATATGCTGAGAAAAAAAGTCAACAAACTGAAAAGCATTGGAGTAAACGTTGTATTTTGTCAAAAAGGAGTTGATGACAAAGCTCAGAACTTCCTTGCTCAAAATGATATAATCACTGTGAGAAGAGTTAAGAAATCGGACATGGAAAAATTAGCTCGTGCTACAAACGCAAAAATCGTTAACAATTTATTTGAAATCTCTACCAATGATTTAGGTAAAGCAGGTAAAGTAGAGGAAAAGAAGATTGGGGAAGATAATATGATCTTTGTATCCGAATGTGCTGATCCAAAAGCAGTAAGTATCTTAATTAGAGCTGGAATAGAGCATGTTGTAGATGAGGCAGAAAGAATGATAAATGATGCTCTACACGTAGTCAAGGCTGCTATGGAGAATCCATATGTCTTAGCGGGAGGCGGCGCCTCAGAAATTGAATTAGCTAAGCGATTAAGAACGTTTGCTAGCTCAATTGGTGGTAGAGAACAGTTAGCAATTGAAATCTATGCTAATGCATTAGAAAGTATTCCGAAGACTCTTGTAGAGAATGCAGGTTATAATCCTGTCGATTTATTAGTAGAATTACGATCTAAACATGAAACTGATAGTGGAGTGCATTTTGGGATAAATATTGATGCTGGAATACCAGATAATATGATGAGTCTTGGCGTTATTGAACCTCTTTCTGTTTTATCTCAAGCTATTCAATCGGCAACTGAAGTCTCTTCCATGATCTTAAAGATAGATGATGTTATAGCTGCTTCTGGCCTTTCAAAAAAAGGTGAAGAATAACCTCAATTTTATTTTTTATTTTTAATTTTAAATTTTCACACCTTAATTCTTACAAATAAAAATCATTAATCTTTTTAAATTCTATTCCCCATGAGAATTTTGAAAGTATAAAATCTGCATTTTTAGTGAAACCTGTTATATACAAAGCAGCAGCTAAGGCTTCTACAGAACTTAATTTTTCCCATTTTCCATAATTAACTGGATTTGCTGCGATTAAGGGAGGGAGTTTTCTAGCATGATTTGATGGGATTGACTTTATATTTAAGATGTTTTTCCATGAACAATCAATTACGATCACTCCATGTTTTTTCACTATATCTTTATCTTGTATTGATATCTCTGAAAGAGAAAAGGGATTTAACACTATTGCTTTTTGTAGTTTTCTTTCATTTTTTTTTATAATTTGAATTAAATTATACTTTTCCAACTTCAAAGCAGTACATTTTTTTGGATCACATTCATTATAGTGAAGACAATATAATTTTATTTTAAATAAATTATCATTTGGTTTATTCATAGCTAATTTCAGAAGAGAATTTCAATCATATTTAAAACTGGTTAATACATTTACAGATTTGATAAACTTCTCTGTAGTTTCCTCTGAACCAATAATATTCAAAATGGAATAGATAATATTTCTAGACTCACAAATAATTGGTATTCCTCCATAAGTTAAAGCAAATAATCCCACAAAAGAAACATTTTGCATGTTCGAGTTATCCTCCGTTTCTGAAAATTTAAGCACGCCTGAAGGACAAGTGATTAATCCAAAAAAATTTTCTGGGTTTCTTCCAGAAATAGCAATATAACCTAATAATTTACCTATAGAACTTCCCTCAGATTCTTCTTTCATTTTCTGAAACGCAACATTCGCATTTGCAGAAAAAGCCTCAACAGATATCGGAAGATTTTGTCCAGATACTTCTCTAGCATCTAATGTTAATCCGTTAGGACTCACTAAACAGTATCGAATAAAAATAGGATTTTGAAGAGAATCCAACACAAAACTCAGAGCAGGTAATAAGTTAACAGAATCAAACTTTTCTGGCGAATATGACACGAAGGGGACCTCAGATCCCATTCCAAATAAATATATGGCACTTCTGACTTTATTAGAAAAATCTTCTAAACTATCCTCAGTTTCATCAGTAGTACCAAAAAATTCCCCTAACTTTTGCTTTATATAATACATAGAGCTGGCTAGACTATCGGCATCCAAGGGCCACTCTTTATAATAATCATGTACAATAGTCAATAGTGTTTCATTAATTCTAATGGTTATTAAACACACTTTTTCAAAAAATGTAAATGATATTACTTGGTCCTTGATCTCTAAGTCTTCCCAGTTTTCTTCGCTTGCGGAAAATGCAGCAGATGCTAAACTTGTAATTTGATTAGGATTAATCTCGATATCACTTTTTCTTCCTATTTTAGCTATTGATAGCCCATTTAAATCACATAAAATAACCAAAATAGTACTATTAGATGCTCTTAAAATAGATGTAAGATGTTTGATTAAAGATTCCCTTACACTCATCCAAAAAGACCAATTTTTGTGATTTATCCTAAATATAGATCTTGTTTTAATAACACTAATATTTACTCATAAATATTTCTATTTTTTCATAATATTCACTTATTATTCATTACAAGTCCTTGTTAAGTATGATATATTTATTTATTTTTAAGCCTTTTAATATGTAAATTAATTAATACTAAATTTATCACGCGGGAATTGCCAAGTTTGGTCAAAGGCGATGGACTTAGAATCCATTCTCGTAGGAGTTCGGGAGTTCAAATCTCCCTTCCCGCACTTACGTATTCATGAGCGTTGATAAAGCTGTCGTATTACTATTATAATAAAATTTAAAATCGACGATTAATTAAAAAATAATACTTACAACGTTCATTTTAAATACAAAAATAAGCTCCCGTAGTGTAGTCCGGCCAATTTAACTCTTTACCTATAAGAAAAGGTCTAGCATTGCGGGCCTTCACCCCGCCGACCCGGGTTCGAATCCCGGCGGGAGCATTTACAAACTTAATCAATATAAATTTAGGAACTTACTTTTAATAATTATTTTTAGAAAGGTAAAATTTAAAGCGCCCCGGGCATGGTTTTCGTCTTATCTGGGTTTCAACAGATAAGATCTCGAACATGCGACCGCCCGGTTAACTTCCGGAGGTATATTAAAATAACCTTAGCCGGGTGCTTTAGGCACACCGAAGCAGCGCTCTACCTAACTGAGCTACCGAGGCTTGTTAATTTAGGGAGAATGTAAGAAACCTTCTCTTATAATAAATTTATTAAGAATCCTTTTTAGGTTTTTCGATAAATAAAATATCTTTGAATTGAAAAAAATAATATAAAACTCCTAATTAACTCTTTTTAACTTCAATAATAATATTAATCAAGAATTCCTTGGATTAACATTGAGCTGCATAATATATTAACCACTTAGCCATTGCTTGGAAAGATTCATTTATGTTAATATTATCTTTGGAGGAACATAATACACATTGATTACATTTAGCTCTCATGGCATATTCATGGGCAATATCTGGATCTACTTCATGATTCGGAAGGTCCCATTTCATACCCATTAGAATTATGGGTATAAATCCTGCTTTTTGGCGAATTATTTTTAACCATTCAGGAATCTCACGAAATGTATCATAGTCTGTTATGTCAAAGCATATAAAAGCACCACTAGCACCTTTACAATAATCTGGAAGTAATTCTCTAAAACGTTTTTCCCCTGCAAAATCCCATAACTGCATTTTGACAGATTCTCCCGTATCTAAAGTCTCAGATTTAGTATGAAACCCTGCACCTATTGTCATTTTATATCCCTCTTGAAATTTTCCGGTACAATATCTTGTAATCATCGCTGTTTTTCCAACTCCCCCCGCCCCAGCGACTATAACCTTAAAAATCCATGAGCTCATCATATTTATCCCAATTATTACCAAATAGTTATTAATTATAAAAAAGAATTTATTTTTATAATATTGCTTAAGCTAAAATTAAATGCATGATCTGAAATGTTGATTTAAATCGAAATAAAAAAGATTTTTATAAGATTTTATTCTATTATTTTTATACTGAACTATATTAAGTTTTTAATAATAAAGGTTGTGAATAAGGAGTATTAAAGACGACGATATTTGTCCCATATGTAGTTTTCCAAAAGAACTATGTATATGTGATAGTCTAAGCGCTGACGAACAACAAATTATTATTTCTAACGATAGAAGGAAATGGGGGCGGATAGTTACCGTTATTAAGTTTGAGGGTAACATTGATGCGAACTTGAAAGACATTTTAACTCAAGCAAAGAAAAAGTGTGCTTCAGGAGGTACCGTACGAGGCAATGAAATTGAATTACAGGGAGATCATAAGTTTAAACTTAAAAAGTTCTTGATAGATCTTGGATTTCCTGAAGAAAATATATCGATTCAAGAAAGAATGGGTCGAACATAAGAGCTTGAATCGCTAACATAACATTTGAGACCCCACCATAAATATTATTAGCATTAATAAAAAAACTAGATTAATTAGAATGAATTTAGTGATTTTTAAGGTTCTTCTTAAAGGAACTGAGCAAGATGAAAATAAATCAGTTGATTCAAAGACATTATCATTTAGAAGTATATTAACTGAAGATATTATTAAAATCCCTTCCCATTATATATCATCACTCAAATCGATGAGTGAAAATTTTGAGAATATAATTACCTTTCAAAATCTTGAGGAAGTAATTATTATTGGGGAATTATCAAGGGAATATAGTATTAATTACTATATAGTTATCCTATTTTCAATGAAATCAGAACAAAAAAGAAATGGTTTTCTCATAGCAAATATCAAGAAAATTGGAGATGCATTAATCGGGATTTGGCCTTTCACAGAAGAGATAGACAATCTTGATGAAGATTATATAAATAATAAATTCAATGATTTCATCAATAATCACGATGATTATAAAAATCTAGTTATTATAAATCCCAATTAACATCAAATTCATTTAAAAATTGGAGCAATTCAGATTGGGTAGGCATCCCAGTTCGTGCTCCGAGTTTTTGAATCTTTAATGCTGCGGCTGCATTTGCATATCTGCAAGCCTTTTCTATATCCCATTCTCTAATCCAATAACCGTATGAATATGCTCCATTAAAACAATCCCCAGCTCCAGTAGTATCAATGATATTTGCAACATAATATGCGGGAATTTTTTTTTGAAACTTCTTAGTAGTGATTAATACACCTTCTTTTCCTAAAGTGATGATGACTATTGGTATTCCTTTTTTTACCAAGATCATAGCTGCTTTTTCTGGAGAATCAGTATTTGTGATAACTTTCGCTCCATCTTTATTCGGAATTAAAACATCTGCATTTAAAAGTACATTTTTAAGATCTTTCCACCCTCTCTGGGCAATTTGGGATTCTAAATCAACACTAACTCGAACATCAAATTCTTTTGCGATTTCTATAGCTTTCTCTGTCACTTTTGGATGAATAATTGTCGTATGTAATACTTTAGCACTCCCTATATATGATTCATCCAAATCAGAGACTGATATTTTAGTGGTTTGCATATGAGGAGATTGAATAATTGATTTTTCTCCTTTTATAATTATTATAAAATTTACTGGGGTTGCTTTATCCTTGATCTTAAACGTTAAATAGGTATCAATATTTTCTCTTTCAAAATCATTAATTAAAAAATCTCCATAAATATCATCTCCAACAGCCCCAATAAATCCACAGGATCCACCCAATCTTGAGACCGCAACCAAATAATTTGCAGTCACTCCGCCAGGAAAATAAGACTCATTTAGGGCATCAACTTTCTCATCTGGTTTTGGATAATAAGGGAGTTCTGCTACCCAATCTACCACTACTTCGCCTAATCCTACAATATCTAATTTATTCAAATGAATTTCATTAATATTATTGAATTTATTTTAAAAAGTAATAAATTTCTATATAATAAAAATTTAAATCATAACGTAGCAATTTCCTTTAATTTATCCTCTAAATCTCTGCTTAGATCGATATCTCTAATATCTCTTGCCATGATCTCATATGAACCACTATAATCGCTAAACTTTGCCTTTCCCTTGATATATATATCCTTGCCAACTAATTCTTCTGATATTTTTTCTAAGAATTTTTCATAATCGGGAGTTTCTCGTATCTTCATTACCAAATCTGTTTTCATATTTATTAATTTCTCAGCGTTATCTCCAATAAATGTTGCTCTAATTGTACCGCTTTCATCATCTATAATTAAATTTAGGATCATACGAAATTCAGTATCTGTTTGTTCATCACAAATACAATTATCTACTTTTTTAAAGCATTTAGAGCAGGCTTCATAAATCGTAATATTTGTTATTGGTTTGGCTATAAAACCTTTAATTTCATAAAATCCTGGAGAGTTAATTTTTTCGATTTTTGTGAATTCCCTTGAAAAACTTTCTGTATTTCCTCCATTAAACGGTTTTAAGCTCTTTAATTCAGAAAATTTTATATCCACTTTCTTAATTGAGGAATTTTCTGTATATGTAATTTCTTTTCTTCGAGAATAAGAATTATATTTGATTAAAACATTCTTTAACTCATACGCATCTCCCATGCTTAATTTTTGGACTAAATTGTCTGCTGAATCCCGCCAAGCAGTAACTCTTATTGCATCAGTATCATCACTTATTATGAAACTAAGCAATGATATTTGCTCACCTGATTTTGTAGTAATTTGTTTTAAATCGTCAATTGAAGACACTACTCCTTCAAACGAAACCAAATCCTCTTTATCTTTAAGATTTTTGATATTATCAACCTTTTTAATTTTAAAAGTTAACTTTTTATCTAATTTGCCTGTTTGAGTATTATCATTCGCATTTAATTCTATTGTATTAGGTCTATAATTGCTCTCTCGTGGTTTTACATTTTTTAAGAATATAACATCACCAACTTCAAAATCGTTTACTTTTTCAACATTATTATTCCAAAAATTAACACGTACTTTATCAGTAGTATCTCTGATGATTATACTACATAACTTGCCAATCCCGCCATCTTTTCTTGTAAATTCTTTGATTGGAAATTTTCTCATAACTTTTCCCTCAATTGATACTGAAAGTAGATTAGAGGTTATTTTCTTTATGGTTATGTTCTCCTCTTTGATCTTAGGATACTTTCTATAATCAACGTCTTCAGGTGCGATAATAACTTTACCTAATCGTCCAACATGAATTTCTGGGGATCCATCCCTTGATTCTTTGGGGTAAGCATTGATAATCTTAACAATTTCTCCTTTAACGAAATTAGTATCTTGAAAGATTGCTACATCCTCATCCCATAATACAACACGAATATCGCCCGTATCATCGTTTAATAAAAATGACCCCACATAACCTTTATCACCTTCCTTTTTATCGAATTCATGAACTCGGAAGATCTCTTTAATTCTTCCGATTAAGGTGATATTTTTCATCTCCTTTGTGATATCAGAGATATTTATATCTAGATCTCCTAAAAACTCTTTACTTTCAGCTTTTACGTCTACTCCGAGTTCTTTTGCAATAATGAATAGGGCGCCCTCTTCAGAAATTAACCCTTTTAACTCTTCTTTCTTTTCATTTACTAAATCTTGAATCTCTTTACGATTTAACCCCGTCTCTTCTATTATTTTTGCTATATAAGATTCTATTTTCATTTCATTCATTTTATCTCGCTTTCATATAATCATTTGAGAATTAAATTAGAAGTGATAATTTAAAAATAAAATTATTTAATCATTAATTAGCAATCATTTATAAAAGAAAAGAGTACTTCATATTGTTAATTTCTATATTTAGTGTCTTATGATAATTATTTATTTTATGTCGTTCATATGCAAAATTTTAAAATTATCCCTGTTTTAGATATTTTAAATTCAAAAGCTGTACATGCGGTTAGAGGAGAAAGAGAGAAGTATAAATCTTTAAAATCCTACTTAATCGAGAATGATGACCCTATAAGTATTATTAAATTACTTAATTTAAAATTTAATTTCTCTAGTTTTTATATCGCAGATTTAGATGCTATTATGAAAAATAAACCAAATTTCAAAATACTAAATGAAATCTCCAAAATGGAAGGAATAGAAATTATGATTGACCCTGGAATCTCTATTTATGATGATGTGCTAGAACTTCAAGTCTATAATATTAAATATATGATAATAGGATTAGAAACATTAATCAGCATTGAAAATCTTAAAAAAATCATTAATTTATTAGGTAATCAGAAAATCATCTTAAGCATTGACATGTATAAAGAGAAGTTATTGACAAAGATTAACTCCTATCAAAATGAAAATCCTCTGAAAATTATAAAACTCGTTCAAACTCTTAGTATTGATCAAATTCTATTACTTGATCTATATAAAGTTGGACAAAAGTTAGGAGGAATATCTTCCCTTTATTTGGATATAAGAAAACATTTCGATGGAGATATTTACATAGGAGGAGGAATAAAAAGTTTTGAAGATATTGAATTATTTTATAGAAATGATTTCTCAGGGGTATTAATAGGTACAGCTTTGTATGATGGATCAATAGATCCACAAAAATTATCAGATTTTTGATTAATCTATAAATATAACCCCTGTACTTGATACATTTAAGGATTTTTTACATACTGGGCAAGAATGTTTCATTCTAACCCAATCGATCATATGTTCCCTATGTGCTTTTGATTGACATAATGGACATCCAATTACTTCATCAAAAATCTCAATATTTTTTCCGCAAACCGCACATTTTGTTTTTGATGCTGTAGAAACCTTTATAGTCTCTTTTTTAATATCCAATATTACTTTTTCAGTATTTTCAGCCGTTGGATTTATTTGTTTTAATTCATTTTTGTTGTCCACACAAAAAACAGTCCCCTCGCTCTCATCCTTTTTGTTTCCGATCCAAACAATTTTACCCTTAAAATATGTAGAACCCTCGTTTTCTAGGGATAGATTCAACCTCCGATCCTCCATAACAAATGTTTGAATAACTTTTGTGTACTTTATATCTTCTAAGCTTGACGAGATCTGTTTCAAAACTTCAATTGGTTCCTTAAAAACGGAGTTTGTGATATCCACTTTAGTAAGTTCTTTTGGGGACATAAATAAATCATAATTTTTTTGATATTTAATAATAATTATTTAATTTAAATCTTTATATACCAATGAAAAGGAAAATAATATATTATAGTAGAAGGTGGTTTGAAAATGGAAATAAATAGGCAAAAATCAAAGATTGTAATTAAGCTTGGTAATAATGAAGATCTTATCGAACTACAGCTTTGTGCTAATGATTTTATTGATTTTATTGATGATTTTGAAATTAATCTACAAAATGAAAAATATTTCATTTTAACGGCATATTATTTTAAAAATTTATCCGCAGTATTGTTAGCAGAGAAAAAACATTCTAAAGTAGATGCCTTAGGAAATTTAGTTCCGAAAGTCAAACTTATCTTTTTGTATGTAAATCCTGCATATCGAAATAATAAAATAGGAAGTAATCTTTTAAGGTACTTCGTCAAAGTTCAAAGAGGAAAAAAAATAGCAGCAATCTATATCAATCTACCACGGAAATATACAGTTGGAAAGAAATTCTTAAAAAAATATAAATTCTTTCAAATAAAAACCAAAGACAATAATATCGTTTTAGAAAGGAACCTTTGGTATGATTTTGGAATTAAAGCATACAATTTTAGTAATGAAAGAAAATATATCGATTTTTATTATTGATTTCTAATAATAATTAATTGTTTACTAAAAACTAATTATGAATTTATAAAAAACTTATTTTAGGTTCAATAATGATCTTAAGTTATGAATGATAAGGAATTAGGTATAATAGGCGTAGGAAAAATAGGCTCGACCTTATTAAAACGATTATTATTAACAAATACTATTACCAAAGATAAAATTTCTATTTATGATACGAATTCCACTAAATTAAACACAATTTCAAAAAATTATGATGTTGAGCCTGCTACAAATAATACTGAATTAATTAAAGCATCAAAATATATTTTAATCGCGGTTATCCCGCAAGTAATTGATACAGTTTTAAAAGAAATAGGAAATCTTGTAAATAAAAGACAAACCATAATTTCTATTGCTGCGGGGGTGTCTATTGACCATATTCAAAAATATCTTAATGAGGAAGTAGCAATTATTAGAGTTATGACGAATATTCCTGCATTAGTAGGGGCTGCAGCTACTGGTTTAAGCTTTAATAAATATGTTAAACCAATGGATTTGGAATATGTGAAAAAGATATTTGAAGCTGTTGGAATTGTTGTAGAGTTACAAGAAAAGCATCTTGATGCGGTAACAGGACTTTCTGGAAGTGGTCCCGCATATATATTTATAATTATTGAAGCTCTTGCCGATGGTGGCGTAAAAATGGGTTTACCAAGAGAAATTTCTCAAAGATTGGCTGCCCAGACTGTTTTGGGAGCTGCAAAACTGATTTTAGAAACATCCAAACATCCAGGGGAGTTAAAAGATATGGTCGCAACTCCAGGAGGAACCACGATAACTGCTATTCACGAGATAGAGTCTGCAAAACTGAGAGCTACTCTTATACGTGCTGTTGAGGCTGCAACATTAAAATCTAGGTCTTTAAATTCATTAAAAGATTATTAAGAAAATTAACTACATTATCTTCGTAAAGAATTTCTTACTACCATTAATACTGGATTGAAACAATTTTAGATCAGGTTTATAAGAATTTAATATCTCTTGAACCCCTTTTTCAGAACTCTTACGACAAAATATAAAAATCGAACGTCCTAATTGGTTCATACTAGCTCCAATAATATTAAGTTTATTCAAATCTTTTAACAAATCTTCAATTTCATTTAAATCAAGTATAGCTAAAATATTACAATCTAATACAAATTGATATGAAATCCTAACAAAATTATTTATGTTAGGATCTATCAATAAACGACTTAAAGCTTTCTTCCCTGCTGTTTTTATGTTATGATTTAGCTGAGGATCATTTAATATAGATTTAGTATGAATCTCTCCAAAACTTCCACAAATCAAAATCACATCGTCAGAGACTTTAATTTGTTTATATGAGCATGGATATCCTGGTTCTAATAACATACTTAAACCTCCCCCCAATTGACCGCATACGGTACCTAATCCCGTTCTATTTACTACTTCTGCAATATGGGCAATCCTACCTTTTTCGGAAGTTGTTAAATGCAAACCTAATAAAGCATTCAAGCCATAAATGCATCCTAATGCTCCTGAGCCACTTGCTCCAAAACCACAGCCTACAGGTAAATCAAAATTATGTAAAATTTTAATATTGTAATATTTTTTTTGGTTGTGTAAACAAAATTTTAAAACATAATTTGAAGTTTCCGCATTCTCATTTAACTCGATATTATTAATGAAAATTTTATTACTAGCATCTTCTTTATTATCTAATTCTTCTAAGCATATCTCTGTTGTGCCGAAACTATTTAAATTGAACCCTGCCCCTCTGGAACCGACTTTTTCAGGATCATTTATTTTTATACCGTTAATCTCGTCTACAATCTCAAAAAAACCAGATATACGATGCGGTACTTTAACGATTACTCTTTTCATGGCTATGAAAAAATCTCTCTAGAAACTTAATTTATCTTTTTGATTATATAATATTAAATAAAAAGTAATTTCTAATTTGATTATTATGAAAAATATTGTAATTAAAGTTGGTGGTTCTTTATTATTAACCAAGCAAAATAGAATCAATAATGATTTTATTTCCCAGTTCTGCCAGATTATAAGGCAAGGAAAAAAATATGATCAAATTATAATTATTTGTGGAGGAGGTTCGTTAGCTCGTGAATATATTACTTTTCTTAGAAATAAAGGCATAAATGAAGCATTATGTGATTCAATCGGTATCAATATATCACAAATAAACTCAAAAATGATGATTGCATGTTTAAAAGATATATCATATCCAAAAGTTCCCAATAATCTTGAGGATTTATCTTTAGCACTTCAATTTGGTAAAATAATTGTTATGGGGGGTATTCAACCAGGACAATCAACCACATCCGTTGCGATGGAAGTCGCGGAATTTATTAATGCGCCTAGAGTAATTATTCTTACTGACGTCCAAGGTATTTATGATAAAGACCCTGCTAAGAATAAAGATGCAAAATTAATAAAGAGCTTAAGTTATGATGAATTAAACAATCTCCTCATGAAAGTCTCTAGTTCCTCCCAATCAGCGGCTGGAGAATATAGAATTTTCGATTTAGTATCTTTACAAATATTGAGGAGAAGTCAATTAGAAGTATTTATTACATCTGGACAAAATTTGGAAGAATTTAGAAAATTACTGCTAGAAGATAAAAAGATAAATGGAACATTAATTTCAATTTGATAATATTATAATAAATTATATTAAACTATACGCTTTTATGATCATATATCTCATAAATTGAATTAAAATCACTTTTAATCATGTCTCAATCATCTTGGAAAGATCAAATTAAAAAAAAATGGGGACCGCATACTCATTGCCCGATTTGTGGAAAAGCAATGCCTTCTGACAAACAGTTTTGTAGTCAAACTTGTAAAGATAATTACTCAACAAGAGAAAGAAAGCAAAAAAAAAAGGGGAGATACCAAATGATTTTTTTATTTGGGATGATGGCCGTGATGTTTATACTCTTATTCGTTTTCCAATAATAGAACTTTTCATAGTCTAATATAGAAAAATTATTAAATCCCTACTATCATCTTACATGTCTTAGAGAAATGCAGAGAGGGAGATTTGAACTCCCGTAGGGCCTATGCCAATGGATCTTGAGTCCATCACCGTTAGCCGCATTATAGCGTTGACCTGGCTTGGTTATCTCTGCATCGGAGTTATAAAATTTTCATTTTGATTTAAATTAATCAAATAAAACAAAGAATTAAAATTTACTTTTCTAGATGTCCGTTAACCATCGGTATTTATCTCCTTTAAAATATCATTAACAAATGCCATTAATGCTTTTAAAAAGCTATCCTCACTTTTTCTAGCTTTCATAAAAAACAATAAAAGCACTGATGTTTTAAGGTAGGAGGCTGCTCTCTCTACCATAATTTTGCTAATCATATCATTACCTAATCCAAATAGCTCATATGATGCAACCGATGCTTTAATACCTTCAATAGTAGGAGGATTGCTTAATAATACATTTCCAATGCCCATCTCTTTATGATCAGAAATCATTATCAAATAACTCTTATGCAATTTAAAAATTTTACCATAAATCACTGAATCATCAATAATTCTTTCCCTCTCAACTAACAACTTCAAATTAATCACATTTTAATCTTTATTATGACTCTTAAGGTTTCATTTTTAAACTAATACAAATATTAAGTAATTATAGCTAATATTTGAAAATTTCTCCAAAATATATGAATGATAAAGCTCTTCAAGATAATGGAAAATATCAGATTAGATGCTATAACTGTGATAATATAATCTTAAATCCAGAGCAGAAATATTGTCCTAATTGTAAAATAATCTTAAATCCAAATGATTTGAAATGGAGATATAGCTTCATGCTTTTCCTATGTTTTTTATGTTTAACCCCTATAATAATTTCACTCATAATTATATATTTATCATCTTCAGTATAAGTTTTATCTCAAAGTAAAAAGCAATTAACTAATAAAATCATTTTATATATTTTCTGAAATTACTACATCGGATATCCTTTGTCTTCGAATATCAAAATCAGAATCTAAAAAGAGAGTAATACAGTGCAAATCTTTTCCTTTTGGATTTTTATGGACGAAAGATACTGGCACTACAGGAATTTTTGAAGCAATTATAAATTCTCTTGGTATAGGTACAGGAATAACTTCTTTACATCTTTCGCAATTAACTAAAACAACTTTATTTATTTCATTTTCAAGATTCTTAGCTTCTTTTAATATTTGAGCTGATAGCCCGGGTGAATTTTGTGTTAGTTTTACCTTTTTTTTAGGCGGTTCAGGAATTTCTGGAACATTTAAATCATCATCTTCAATTTTATGGATTTTATCGCTTCTTTTTTCTTTCTTTAATTTTTGTTCTTTAGAAGAACCTTGGATAGAGGGATCAGATTCTTTATTTTTATCCAGAATCTTTCGAGTGTTATGCGGTTTATTATTAGAATTATCCAGAAGAATCACTAAAAAATGAAATTTGCTATTATAATATTATAATAAATTAAAATTATTTATTGATTACCAATCAAAAAGAAGATTATGTATTAAACACCAAAAATTTGCCTTAATTCTGCATATATTTTAGATAATTGTGATATTATTTGAGTGTTATTTTGTTGAAGATAATAATTAATATATCCAGATAATCCTTCATTATCTTTAATCCAATCTAAAAATGATTGAATTTCCCCCTTAAGTTGAGGATCTATATCGGCCGAAGCAGTTGAAACTGGTCCTCCCATTGAGCTTCCTAATTGAGCACCCTCATCTAAATAACTACTTTTAGAACTTAATTCCGCTAATGCTCTAGCTGTATCCATAGTGGCTCCCATTGGTTCGCCATCTGGCTCTAAATATACGATTATTTTATGTTCCTCGTCCTTTGAACCGAGAATATGACCTTCACCTCGAATTGAAGTAGCAACTAATCGTTCAGTAGTACACTGCAGAATAGAGTATTTCACTCCAGAGATCATGATGAATTGAGCATTCATACTATTCCAACTAGAAACAACTTTACCAGCATCAGCGCTGATGTCCCAGTTATCGGTGGAATAAATTACATTATTTCCTTGCAATACCGCAGCAGCAATTATACTAGGATCTTTTTGCATTAATTTGTAAACAGCAGTCTCGGGAGTTGATGGCATTCTAATATCCTCAAGATTTAAATCAATATTATTATATTGGTATAAATATAATTATAAAATTTTTATTAAAAATTTATGGTTACGAACTATTTTTATTTGCTTTTTTAATATTAACTTGACCAAATTTAGGACTCTGAAAAGAATTATTCTCTTTTTGTTTTTTCCTGTTTTTATAATGGTCCTCTTCACTAAATTTAATTCTATCCTTGAAAAAATTCTTATGTTCGGGATCAGTTCTTTTTAGCATTATTAAATGGTTATCTAAGCTAATATTACTATCAAATAATTTGCCACAAATTGGACAACTGATTTTCGGATCATCAAATAAGCGATTCGGTGTTTTAACAATTACCTTGAATTTTTTCTTTTGTGATTTAGAAGATAGATATTTCCGACAATAATGTTTCACTAATTTTCCATACGGAGGATATTCAAAAAATATTTTACTTCCATGAGTACATTCCCAATATAATACATCTGCTCCACATGTTGGGCAAGATGTCTTAAAAGAACGTAGATAACAATGTTTACCATGGCTTCTATAATAATGTCGCATTATATTATTAGAAAATTTAAACTTATTAAAATTTTTTGGTATAGGTGTATAATCTAAAAACTTAAAATGCTTTTTTTATTAACTGGGAAACCTTCAAAACGCAAACATTTAAAAGCTCAAATTCAAATATAGAAAGTAAGGATCAGATATATTTTAGGGTAGACGTATTTGGATCTTTCAATGCCTCAGAACAATTTAACCTTATGTCCAGAATGTGGGAATACTAATTTAATTTCGGATGAAGCTAGAGGTGAGATAGTATGCAGTGTATGTGGTTTGGTTTTAGGGCAAAGAATTATTGATTCTGGACCTGAATGGAGAGCATTCTCCTCAGAAGAGGCAAATAAAAAAGTAAGGGTAGGAGCACCAACAACTCTAACTCTTCATGATAAGGGCTTAAGTACAATGATAGGATGGAAGAATAAAGATGCATTCGGAAAATCAATAAGCCCTAAAATGAAAGCAGAAGTTTATAGATTAAGAAAATGGCATGTTAGAACAAGAACAAATAAATCTATCGATAGAAATTTAGCTTATGCTATGAATGAATTGGATCGATTTTCCTCTCAATTAAATCTTTCTAAAGACCTGAAAGAATCTGCGGCACACATCTATCGAAAAATGGCAATTAAAAATTTGATCAGAGGAAGATCCATAGAAGCAATGTTAATAGCATCTATCTATTTATCCTGTAGATTGAATAATATTCCTAAAACGCTTGACGATTTCTTAGAATTTGCCATGGTTGATAAAAAAAAAATTGCCAGATGCTATCGATTAATAATTAATGAATTAAAAATTAATATTGGAGTCTCTTCACCTATTAATTTCATTCCTCGTTTTTGTGCTTCACTAAATCTTTCGGGAAGAACTCAAAATCGAGCTGCCGAATTATTAAAATTAGCCAAAAAATATCATATCACAGCAGGTAAGGCTCCGACAGGTTTAGCTGGAGCAGCATTATATGTTGCTGCTATACAAGAAGGAGAACGTAGAACTCAAAAGGAAATATCTTTAGCTGCTGGTGTTACTGAAGCAACTATTCGTAATAGATATAAAGAATTAATTGATCATTTAAAATTTGAAGCTAATATATATAAATAGATAAAAAATTATCGGACTTTTAATCTTTTTATTACATCTGGTCGCTTCTTATATAAAATTCGAAAACCACAATGAGAACACTTAATACCGGGAAGCGCATTTAACTCTTTTCTAGATACTTCTTTCCCACAATTTTTCCTAGCGCATACGTATTTCATGATATTAAATAACGATTCATAATTAAAATATTTTGTGATATGTTCTTATTAATAAAGTGCCCCAAGTTCTTAAATTAAGATGAAAATTAAATAGGTTTTAGATATAAAGTGATTTTTTCTTATCTTCGGCATCAACAAATTGGAAACTATCAAGATCTTTTTCTAACTGATCTCTTTTACTTTGTAGATTTTTTGTTATAGTATCTATATTCTCAAGTGAATATTTCTTCTTTATAGGTAAGGTGAATGACTTTTTCAGCATTTCAAGTAATGTTATCGATGCTCTTAGATCTGTAATATCCTCATTAATCATCGCTACATTATCAGTTTCAGCTAATAGCACTAATCCATCAATATTAAACCTAGCTTTTGCTAAAGTAGGAATTAAACCATTAGCACCTATTATAACTCCTTTTTGGATCTTCTCGCAATTATTTTTTGATCGAAAATCCTCAAGTAGTTGCCGATTAGTTGAACTCACATAAATTTTTGGAATTTTAGAATTTAGCTTTCTACTACTTACAGGATAAGCTCCTAATGCTATAATTAAATTAATTCCATATTGATTAATCACCTCCGTAAGAAAATTAGATATCTTATAAATTCCTTTCGGAGTTAAACTCTGAGCATCGGCTGTAATTAATATAATGTCTCTTAGATTATCTGAGTCTTTCCAAAATAACATTTCTGCTTTTGGGGCAGAAAGAAGAGAATCATCTACTATTGCTCCCGCAGGATAATCGTCAAAAATAAAATCCATAAAATTTTGGGCATTTAGTTGACCGATTAAAGAATCGATTGCGAATTTACCCACATCAGCAATTCCTGGCATCCCTAAAATACAAATAGGATTTTTGAAATTATCTTTAATTAAATCCATATGTTTAATAATTCTTATTCCCGTTTCTAACACAATATAGACCCTTTACTTATAAAATAAAATCATTATTAAATGAGTCTTCTTTATATCTTTAAAAACAATGTGTTATCCTAATAGACACATGATTTATCGTTAAAGTAATACATTAATAACATCACCAGAATTTTGTCTGAAATTATAAATGTAGTTAATATTTCAAATTATGAATAAATTAAGATATGAATGTTTGAAATGCGGAATTTGTTGTTCAATACCTCAAAACACAAATAACGATTACATTAAACGCATTCCACTTTATCCTGAAGAGGTAGATAAATTAATCGAAATTGCTAAAAAGAGAAATCTCCCTTTTAAAGTCAAGGAGGATCTAGTATTTCCTGATATAAAAAACAAAAAGATCCTCGTTTTGACTTACCGCATTATTCTAAAACCCCAAGGAAGTTGTGTTTTTTATGATAAAATTAAAGGATGTACTATACACAACGAAAAACCATATGCATGTAAAGCATATCCATTAGCAATAAGAAGAATAGATTCTTTCAATATAGAGATAACAATAGATCCATTATGCCATTTCGTTGTTAACAACTATGATAGTCTAAGAAATATTGGATTAGAAAGAATTAAAGATATATTTATAGATGAATACCCAAAAGCTGAAACATTTTATGAGAAGAATAAACGTCTTCAATTGAAAATCAGAAGACTAGAAGCTGAAGATAAAATACAAATTTCTCGTCAAATATCTTTAAAAGATTTTAATAATGCTTTAAAGAATTGGAAACGAAAAGAAATTAGAGTAAAATAAGTTCATATGATTGTGAAAAAATTTATTTCGCTGATTTCAGGAGGATTTGACAGTCCATTAGCAGCAGCATTAATGATCAATCGCGGTTTTATCCCGATTTTTCTAACTTTTCTTACATCTGACGATAAAATGCATTCTATGAAAAATAAAGTTATTACTATTATTAAAAAATTAAAAGAATTAACAAAAAATCCAATAAAGGTTTACATTATAGACTATGACGATTCTCTAAACGTTTTAAAGACAAATTGTCAACGGAAATTAACATGTGTTTTATGCAAACGCTTGATGATTAGAATAGCAAGAATTATAGGCTTAAGAGAAAATGCAAATATTATTTTAACTGGTGATATA
Source organism: Promethearchaeota archaeon (assembly GCA_016840165.1). Lineage (GTDB taxonomy): Archaea > Asgardarchaeota > Lokiarchaeia > Sigyniarchaeales > SOKP01 > SOKP01. The sequence goes on along the minus strand of JAEOSU010000068.1, from coordinate 20,089 downwards.
TTAGGAGAACAAGCCAGCCAGACTTTAGATAATATATATAGCTATAATGATATAGCCGAGGATTTTATAATATTAAGACCCCTTATTGCATATGATAAAAACGAAGTAATTGACGCTATAAGAGAATTAGGATTATATGATTTAATCTCTCACCCTTCTGCTACTTGCGGTTTCAATCCTCAATATCCTGAGACACATGCTAAACTAAAGGAAGTGTTATTTTCTGAAAACAAGATAAGTCTAAAGGATATGGTAAATAAATCTATTAAAAGTGCGGAGATTCTAAATTTATAATTTTGGATTAGAAATTATTTCTAATTCATCTTTAAACAAGATTTTAAAATCATCATAGGAGAGATCTTTCTCAGCATAGTTGTTTAATACATCACATATAATTTGTGCTAAAATATGCTTACAATAATCTCTTTTTCGTTCAATTACCACATTCAGATAGAAATCTTGACAACTACAATATGTTTTAGGATAAATGATATGCTCTGAGTTTTCCCCCATCGCAGTCCAAATAACCCTATCTTCTATACGATACTTGGTAATACCTCGCTTGATTGTTTCTAAAACGCGTTCTGCCTTCTCAGAGAATATGGAATTTAAATAATTTATAATCTCGTCATCAATTTTAGATTTATCTTTGAGAATGGAGATAAGTTTAAATATTAAATCTTTTGACATCTAAATCAATATATATATTATCGCATATTAATAAAAAGGATATATTATTTGAATAGAATTTTATTTTTCCCTACAAGGTATTTTCCATCTCTTTCAGGGGCTGAGTTTTATATTCAGAGACTGGCAGAAATTCTCAAATCAAAATATAACTCGAAAGTTAAAATATTAACATCAAACGCTATTGATTTCAATGCTTTAAGATCCTCCAATGGTAAAATCATAAACAATGATCATAAATATTTTAAAAATGTCAATAACATAGAGATTTGCCGTCTTCCAATTAATTATGATTTATCGATTGAACAAAAAATAAAAAATTTAAGAAAAATCGAAGAGTTCGAATTTTTAGATATCTCGAATGATGTTCTGAAAAAATTCTTATTAAATGGACCTTACTTAGAAGGAATTGATGACCATTTGGCAAAAAACTACTTAAACAATTATGATATCATCCATACTACTTTTTATCCATATTTTAATCTAATATTATCATTAATATTGGCAAAAAGATTAAATATCCCCGCAATTTGTACCCCTTTCTTTCATTTTTCAAATCCGAGATATTTAGATAGAGAAATGCTTGCAATTCTAAAAGCTTTCGATTTATTAACTGCATGTACTCATATGGAGAAAAAAAAACTACAAAGGCTTCTTGGTATTCCTAGCAACAAAATTCGAGTCATACCAATGGGAGTAGATTATAGTGTTTTTAATAATTTAAATAATAAAAAACATGAATTTAATTTCAAAAATCACTATTTTCACAAAAAAGAGAGAAAATACAAGATGATCCTTTTCTGTGGATATAAAAATTTTGAAAAAGGAGCAAATTCTATATTAAAAACCATACCAAAGATTATTAATAGATATAAAAAAGTTTATTTTGTATTTATTGGACCATCAACAATAGCTTTCAATCGAGAATTATCAAAAATTCGCAAAATAAAAAAAGTAAGAATAATCAATTTATCACCTGATAATCTAACGGGATATTTAGACAAGAAAAAGATATCTGCTTTCAAAACTGCTGATATCTACTTAATGCCCAGCCGAAGTGATGCCTTTGGAATAGCTTTTCTAGAAGCATGGGCTGCTAGTAAACCTGTTATAGGCGCTAACATCGGTGCTACCCCTGAAGTGATCAGAAATAACATAGATGGATTATTAGTTAAGTTTAATGATAGCGATGATATATGTAAAGCAGTTATTACATTATTAAAAAATAGGAGATTAAGAAATAAGCTTGGGGCTGCAGGAAATGATAAAGTATTGCAACATTATACTTGGGAGAAAGTTGTGAAAAAAACTTTTGATATTTATTCTGAATTAAAGACTCATTGAATAAAAATGAAAAAAATCTCTGGAAATCAATATATCAAGAAAAAAGGAAATATTCTTTACCTAGATGGTATCGAAATGGCCCATATTTCAAAATATAGTGATACTCCAATCATGATTTTCCTCGAGGCGCGAATACGGGATAATATTAGAAATTTTAAGAATCTAATAGAGAAGGAATTTAAGAAAGCTTCAATCTTTTATTCATTTAAAGCGAATTATCTATATGAAATATGTGAAATTATTAAATCGGAGGGAATTGGAGCAGAGTTAATAAGTTTGTCCGAATTAAATTTAGCGCATAGGCTGAAGTTTCCACCAAATAAAATTTTAGCGGGAGGGCCTTATTTAGATAAAAAGTTCATAGAACAAAGCATCATTAACGAAATTGAGGAAATAGTTGTATATTCAATAAGCGATATTAATAGGATTAATTCTATAGCTAAAAAATATAACAAAATCCAGAATTTATGCTTAAGAATTAACTCACAGAAATATGATTCAAGGCTTGGTATGAATTTATTTAAACATGAATTAAATCAAATTAGATTATATAATGAGAGATGTAAAAATATTCAATTTACAACCATATTATCCCATTATTCAACTCAGATGAATAATATTAATCAATTTACTAAAAATGCAGAATTACTAACAGAAGCCTTCAAAAAATTACAAAATTCTGGTGTAAAAATTAAAAACATAAACTTTGGGGGAGGATTTCCTGAAGCAGCCATCATGCCTCAATCTCAATTAAAATTAATCTTTTCTAAAATTCATAATATTCTAAAGGATCAAGGTATTGAATATGAGGAAATATATTTCGAACCAGGGAGATTCTTAGTTGGTGATGCAGGTATATTTATTGCAGAAATTATTAAAAAAACTGAAGACAGATGGATATTTTTGAATATTGGAAATAATATTTGTCCTAAGTTTTCTAAATCTTCTTTTAGATTTTATAATGCTTCAAAAATCGATCAATCCCATAAGTATAAAACTTCAATCGCAGGCATTATTCCAACTGATCAAGATGTATTAGCAAAGAATTATTTTTTTAATGATAATATTGAAGTCGGTGATAAAGTATTGATCACCAATGCTGGAGCCTATACCTTAACCTTTTCTAATCGCTTTCCTTATGAGTTACCTTCTATTTTTTTAATTAATGAAGACACAATTCATAAAATTTTTGACCCAAGGAAAGATCATGACTTTTCTTTAAAGTTATTCCCCGCCTAGTTTTTTAGAAACAAAGATATTATGTGAATATTATATTAATTCTAATTTTTCATAAATATTATTACAGTAAGATCTAACAAACTCAAATTTCAGATTCAAATGGAATCATTAATTAAGAATGCTCGAAGTAGGGAAATTATTAGACCTCCTCGCGAAAATTTAGGATATGCAAATATTAAAATTGTTGGATGTGGAGGTGCAGGTAATAATACAGTCGATCGATTAATGAAAATTGGTATTAAAGGCGCTAAATGTGTTGCAATTAATACTGATTGTCAGCATCTTGATATGGTTGAGGCACATATTAAAATCCTAATTGGTAAAAATCTAACGAAAGGACTTGGTGCAGGGGGCAATCCAGATATTGGGAAAGCTGCGGCTGAGGAGTCGAGAGAAGATTTAACCAAAGTTTTAAGAGAATCAAATCTTGTATTTATAACTTGTGGCGAAGGAGGAGGAACTGGAACTGGAAGCGCTCCGATTGTTGCTGAAATAGCCAAACTTGAAGGAGCGATTGTAGTTGGTGTTGTGACTCTCCCATTTGATACCGAAATTGGTAGGATTGATAAAGCACAACTTGGTTTAAATGAATTAAAGAAATATGCCGATACTTTAGTCGTCATTGATAATAATCGCCTTTTAGAAATCGCACCAAACTTACCAATTATCGAAGCCTTTAGTGTTGCTGATGAAGTTTTAGCAACAATGGTTAAAGGGATCACCGAAACAATCTCGCTACCATCATTAATAAATTTAGATTTTGCTGATGTTCGAACGATACTAAGTACGGGCGGGGTAGCCATTGTCGGTGTAGGAGAGTCTGGAGATAGAGAAAATCGTGTAGATAATGCTATTGAGGATGCGCTTAGTTCACCCTTGTTAGATGTTAGTATAGATGGTGCAAAGGGGGCATTAATTCATATATGTGGGGGAAATGATATGACTCTTGCAGAAGCAAATTCAGTTGCGAAAAAAATCTCAGAAAAAATGGATGTTCGTGATTCTATGGTTATCTGGGGAGCGAGAGTAAATGATGAATATGAAGGCTATCTAAGAGTTATGTTATTGATTACGGGTATAAAATCTCCTCAAATTTTCGGTAAAAACATATCAGAATTTACTGCTGTTCCTAAAAAGTTATCATCAAAGCAAAAAGTAAGTTTATCTGATGACATTTTTAATATAGGGGAACTAGCCTTTGATTAGTAATTTTACTTCTTCTTTTTAAACCTCCTTATATAATATAATTAATGGAGAATAAGTATTCAGAAAGTACACAGAAAGAAATAGATACTCTTAGTCAATATCTCGATCAATGGAATAATCTCTTCCTAAAAGAAATCAAGTATTATGCTGAAGGGTGGGCAGTAAATTTAAGAGAAAAAACAATATATCCGAGATACATTGTTATATTTAAAGAGTATGGTCAAAATACATTTTCAATCAAAAGTTTTGAGATTCATTGTAATGAAATGGGAAAAGAAAGTTTCAATGATTTGTATTTTATCGATAACATCATCTCAATGGATGATTTGTTTTGTGAAATCAAGAATATTTTTTACGGAAAAGATATATTAAGTTCTGTTGATGAAAAATATTTTAAAATTTAGGTTTATATAATTCTCTAAATTCCTCTTTTTTCTTCTCATTATATTTACTTTCTAAAAATTTCAACACAGAATGGTGCGGCATTCCACTCAATAGCATATTTACGGCTCGTCGTGCAATTTGTAAATTATCATATTCTGCAATTATCGCAATTGTCTTTCCAAAAACTGAAAGAAAGCACTCGCTATATCTTTCTATTGCTTTTCTCATTTCTCCATTTCTACCTATAACCCTTCCTTTAATTCTTTTGATCCTTTTCTCGGATCTTCCCAAAATATTATAGAGGTTGAATACTTCTAAATCAAAAGTTTCATTTAAAAGATTCATTGCCTTTTTTGGATTAAAACCTCTATTAATTGCTGTAACAATCTTTTTAGCGGTAAAAATGTTTAATGGATTATAGTTTTGATTATTTAGATCGGGTTTAATTTCATAGTTACCGGTTTTACTATCAATAATTAATTCTACTCCTAAAGCATCTTCTATATTATTTTTAGTCTCTCCATTCTTTCCAATTAAAACCGCTATTCTTTTTTTCCCAACTTTCATGATTAAACTTAATATGTTATACGTCTTTATTAATTACTTCATCATAAAATTTCTTTGATTCTGTAAATTCTATACCTAATTTATCAAAATAATTTACAATGTTTATTATATCCCTGACTAAAAATTTTTCGGCATTAGGATGTTGTATATCAACTGCTTGAGAGATATCGATGAATATTGGTTTATGATTATGATATAATATGTTGAATTCTGAAAGATCTCCATGGACTAAGTGAGCTTTCTGATAGAGATTCTTGATAAATGTCATTACTTCTTGAAAAAGGCTCTCAATATCTTCTGGATCTTTAACATCTTTTAATAATGGAGCCGGACTACTTCCAGATCCTATATATTCCATAATCAAGATATTATTTTTTACATGTATTGGTTTCGGAACATTTAAACCCACCCTATACGCCCGTTTTAAATTCTTGTACTCTTTACTGGCCCATAAAAAGATAAGTTTTGAAATATTTTTTGGAATTTTTTTAAATCTAGGATCTCCAATAATATATTCTTTCATCCATTTTGAAGTATTACGATCTATCTTGTAAATTTTAATTGCTACTTCATTTCCACTTTGATCATAAGCAAGATAGACATTAGCTTCTTTCCCAGCAGAAATTATTCCCTCAATTCTGTCTAAAGGCCCATTGATAATTAGTTTATTTAATTGAAAAACTGTCCTTTCATCAAATACTGATTCTACAGCGGCTCTTTTTTTCGATAGATCCTCTTTTTTAATTCTTCTTTTATCAATTGATTTTTTCTCTAAATCATCGGTAAAAATACTTGAATCTATATCATGATTATCTTTATTTTCTCTATTTAAATCATCTTCTTTCTCTTCCAGCAATAACCATCTCATATATGTACTTCTAATTGTAATTAATTATTAAAAAAATAATCAAAACTTTTAACAAGTTTTTCATTTTTTTTATTTTTCAATATAACTTTATTTTTTAATATCTGCTCTACAATAAATTTTTGATTATCAATTTCAATTATATCATTTTTTTTAATTGGTAAAAATTTAATTAATGTCTTTAATCTATAAATTCCCTTTCCTCGTTGACTATCTCTTCCTACTAACTTTTTTGATCGTTTTAGAAGAAAATGATATCGACTTTTAAGATATGATATAATATAATTCATTAATTCGTTTGTACTAAGATATATATCTAATCCATATTTTTGGTCAACAATTTTAGAGATATATTGTCGATCATCTTTAATAAATTCTTTATCCACAACAACGTTAATCTGGTCAAGGATGCTTTTAAGTATATCAAAATAATTAGAATTCTTGACTCTAATTTGTAGGATAGAAGTAAAATAATTACCGCTTCTTAAATTCGTGCAATTATCACATAAATCATAAATAATATTTACTTTAACAACTTGCTCATTAGAAATCATAGGGCGCTCACTCGATTTTCCTGTTATTATTAATTCTAATGAAGTTATTAGATCTTTTGAGGAAAATTCTAGACTGCTCTCATTAAGATCTATTGAAAAAGTTATATCTATATTTTTTTCCATAGATTTCAATAATATATTATATACTGCTTCCTTAATTATTAATAGGAAATCTTCCTCAGTGGGTTTAATCCACTCCTCCTTTTTTGAATATCTATAACAATCAAGGCAAATTTTTAATTTAAAGTTTGTAGCTAATTCAAATAAGGGATTCTCTTTAAAATAACAAGTTTTACACATTCCAAAATGTGGAGATTTTTCATCAAGAATTTTTCCACAAATCGCACAAAATCTTTGAGGCATTAAAACATCATCTTTAAAGCCATTGGAATCCCATTAATACAACGCGTTCCCTCTTTTGGAAGAATTTTATGTTCAATTACCATTTTTACAATATTATCTCCTACAACGTTAAAATAGGTTGCAGTTTTTAAAATTTCTATCGCTTCTTCGATTTTGATTAAATCTCCTCCAAAAAAACGTTCAGAAATCTCGATTTTCAGATTTCCTTCGCAAACAATTTGATTTAATAATAACTCATCGCAACATGCGATAGTCTCAATACCATTTCTTCGGTGTATTTTTAAATATACTTTCATTATATCTAAAGATTATTTTTCTTTAATCTCTTCTCTAGCGCCACAGGCAGTACATTTAAGAAAAACTTTTTTTCCTTCGCGTTGTATTTCAGTATCCGGTTTATTACATATGCTACATAGAACATATTGTTTAGCATATTGCTCAATTAACCTATTAAGCACGTTTTCTTTGTAAGTTCCTTTTAAAAACAGCTGTTGTCCTCGGATCTCACCCATTGTTCCTGCTTTTTTAAGGAATATTCCAATAAAGTGCCTTCTATCTCTATTTAAAGTATTAATAATTTTGTTAAAGTTGGTGATATATGTATTTTTCGATTCTATTCTAATTTCTACTTTTGGTATCTCGAATCTGGAGAGTTTTTTCACATTATCCGGAATTTTCTCGTAAGCTTCATCTAAAATCTTCTTATAATCGTGTAAATCCATTTTGCTTCTTTTTTTATTTTCTTATCTAATATGAAATAATATAATCCATTCAAAAATAATTTTACCATTTCAGTATATAATCAGATAATAGAATCTTATCCTAAAGTTAAAAACATTGGAAAACATCCTCTTCTGAGGAATAAATTCGTAAATCTACTTCTAAATCCTTTAAAATTTTTCTTAATTCATCATCTTTTAATTTAAATTTTACCTGTAAATCATTAAAGCTTATTCCTTCAGAGTATTCTTCAATGGTTCCATAAATTAGCTCTTTTAACTCAATTTTTCCAGCTGATTTCTCTGATATTGGTGTGTGGATATCGTTGTTCAATTTGAGCTTCTCTATTATCTCAGCATCTCTCAATAGTTTTAAATCTGGTTTCTCGATCTTTTTCATTATTTCTGTTGGCGAAATAGAAATAAAATCATCTTTAGAAGCAATAATCCCTACGATGTCTACAAGATCTCCTTTTGAAACATTTTTAAATTTTTCCTCATCCCAATTTTTTACATATGCTTCAATAATACCCGTTCCATCATCGATAGTATATTTATATTCAATATTGTTTTGATTCTCATCAAAAGAATCGGCAATAATGTATTCTTTCTTATTTAATATAGTTGCAAGTATTCTAACTCTCTTTACTTTCCCAAAAACCGTTTCAACAATTCTTTCTTCTGGTAAGTACGTTCCTTCTATAATATGATTTATCCAACAACGAATAGCTGGGTATCTCTTCAATCCTTGGGTTCTAGACATTTTAAAAACTTATCAAAAAATGAATTATAAAATAATATCCCGTTTCATATTTAGGATTTATTATTAAATAAAAAATATCATCCAATTTTCACTTTTATTTAAATTAACAGAATAAACAAAGTGAATAAATTCTTCTTTTAATAACAGAATTCGAGTAAAAAGATTAACGAACAAGACTGAAAATGGCTTTAAATATGAATTATTCATCAATATAAATTATAAAAAAATAATAGCGGGGGTTCGATTTTCAGTTAGTTGGAGATCAACTTTTTATAACGTTTGAACGAACGATCTCAGGGTTTCTTAAAGAGGAGGTGCTTTCCTCAATTATGAGCCCTGCGGCATAAACCAGGCTAGCCCACCCCGCTAGTTTTGTATCTGATGCTTATTAACTTATATATGAATAATTCAACTGTATTTTAATTATTTACCTTTAAGATCATTTAGTGCTATTTTTTAATATAAAATTAGATGTAATTAAAAGATTTAGATAAATATTGTATGAAGTCAATGTCAGATGCTCATATTATAAGTTTTTTCGGACAAAATACTGCAATAATCATAAAAAGTACCTCTAAATTTAATTCATACATGTTTATTCAATTTATTAAAAAGAATCAACACGGTAAATGGGAGAAACCTACTTTCAAGCAAGGGAGAACTATAAAATTCACATTAGAAGAAATAATTATGATTTTACAAGTATTATACAGAAAAACATTGAATTGGAAGAGTTTTCATACATATAATGAGAAAACAACATCATTTTCCTTCAGTTGGGAAGATGAAGAAGCGAAAGTTTTATGGATAACTGTCGCAGATTATTCTAAAGTGTTAAATTTTGCCCAAGTAGAAATATTTAGATTACTATTAAGACATTTAGTAGAAGAAAAAATCATTTATTCTACATCTTATACCAAAAAGAATTCTATAAAAAATGACAATCATGAGAAAGATTTAACCCAACAAATTGAGAACTATGATAAATTACATGAAAATGAACTACTTTTATATGAAAGAAAAAATGATATTCTCAAAAGCATAAGTAAGATTAAAGCTGCTTTAACTGGAGAGACTGAAAAAGCCATTTTGCTAAATTTTGGAGCAAATGAAAGTTTCTGGATTCCAAAATCATCAATTCATAATCAATATCTGCCGAGGAAAAATTTCAATCAATTTTTTTTGATTGATAATTGGGTTCTTGAGAAAAATAACATCCCCTTCTAATATCCAATAAATGAATTATATCCCTTCTTAGAAAATAATTAACCTTAATTTCGATACTAGTTTCATTATAGTATATTTTAATTACGGAATTTTTCTAAAGAATGAATTTTTTTGAACTATTCATTGAATTTTTACTAAATCCTTGGTTTATTCTATCATCTATATTTTGGATTTTTGTTTTTTTAGCCGTTTATTTATTAAGAAATAAAAAATCAGCCTATAATCTTTTTTTTCCCCTGCTTGCTATGTTTAAAACGAAAAGACTTAATAGATTAATTAATAAAATAGCGAGTAAAAATCCAAAATTTTGGAGAATCTTTTGGAACGTTGGAATCTTTATTTCCTTTGGATTTACCATTTATGCTTTCTACTTTTTCTTTTCTAATTTAGTGAATCTCATTATTGCTCCCAGTATTGAGCAGGCAATTGTTCCCCTTATACCTGGTGTCACCATTGGTTTGCCTATTTTTTTTTATATGTTACTACCTCTATTATTTGTAATGACAACTCATGAATTTGCTCATGGTATTTCTGCAAGCGTTGATGGAGTAGAAGTTAAATCTACAGGAGTACTTGGGGCCGGATTTTTTTATCTTGTGGGTTTTGGAGCATTTGTTGAGGTCGATGAATGGGAACTGAATTCTTCAAAATTTCATAGAAATACTCGATTCAGAATAGCTTCAGCAGGGACCTATGTGAATGCAATAACGGCCGGAATAGCATTTCTATTACTAATTAGTTACCCTTTTCTAATCTCTCCCTTTTATAAACAAGTGCCTCAGATTTATAATGTTCTTACTACTGAAGAAGGAGGTTTTAATGATGGTGTTCTTGAATATGGAGATGCAATAGATGCGATAAAGAAGCAAGGTCAAAGCGATGATAATTATATGTATTTAGATCAACTTCAAAATATCACTCTCGATACTATTTTAGGTAATAAAACATCATTAAAGTGCTCAGTTGGTGAAAATCTGACCTTTAAAGTATATAATCCATTTAGCGATACTCAATTGGAAAAGAATATAATATTAGGTCCAAGATATAATATAATTAATGAAACTCAAAAGGAATTCTTTCCAGAGACAATTTATAATTTAACTATCAGATATGAGAAAGCATCGAATAATGCAATTCGTATCACATATAATTACACTAGTAGAGAACAAGTAAATATTATAATAAACAAAATAAATGACACTGATATTAATTACTCGAATGGAACTACTTTAGAAAAATTTTTGACAATCTTTGACTTAAAATTTTTAAATTTGACTAGTGATCTTGGAATAAATTATATCATCAATCTTTCTGTTATAGGTACTTTTGTAGGAGTACAAAGTAATCTCTTCTGGCTTTATAAAAATGATTTTGCCAAGTTTTTTACCGCAAACTGGGCAGATTTCTGGCAAATAGAAATTATATGGTTATTTATAATATCTTTCAGTCTTACAATTTTTAATGTGATGCCAATTCCCGGATTTGATGGTGATAGAATTGTAAAAGGAATTATAAGTTGGATTTTCGGAGAAAAATATGGAAAAACTAAAAGAAAGAGAACACAGAATTTTATATACAGAGGTGATGATACTGATTGTCATTTACCCGATTACAGGGTAGAAAGCGTGGAATCAATTAAAATCTTTTTAAAAGTAAAAGCAGATAATAAGAAAAGGAGTGAGATTTTACTTGGCAATAATAATTATGAGTTAATCGATACCATTGGTGATGGAAATTTTGACACAGTATCGATTAAGCTTCCCGAAGATACTAAAATTGAAGAAAATACCACATTTGAAATTACTTATGAATATTTATATGATGAAAATAACAGAAAGAAAAAGCCAATTTTGTATTTTATAAGATTCCTATCTTTAGGTCTGATTGTAGCAAACTTTATTTTGTCTTTTATTAACTTTGGATTCAATCTCTTCTGGATTTAATATAAACCTAAAAGTGAAATAGATTCAAATGAACCATCAATCTCCAATTAGAAAAAACTGTACATTATGTGGAAAGAGTTCCAATTTATATAGACAACACTCAGGCCAATTTCTATGTAATGATTGCTTTATAAAAAGTATCGAGAAAATCATAAATAGGACCATCTCTAAATATAACATGCTTAATCCTGACGACTTAATAGTGATTGGTTTTTCAGGAGGAAAAGACTCTACCGCCCTATTATATAATTTAATTCGAATTCAGCAAGAAACATATAATTCAAAAGATTTAATCGCGCTCACTATTGATGAAGGTATTGAAGGATATCGAGATCAAAGTATTAATATTGCTAAAGAATTCTGCAAAAAGTTTGCTATTGAGCATCATATAATTTCATTTAAACATGAATTTGGCTTAACATTAAACGAAATTGTGAACCAAAAAAATTCTAGCGATGATTATATGTATGCATGTAATTATTGTGCCACAATACGACGGAGATTACTTAATGATTATGCGAAAGAACTCGGGGGATCAAAATTAGCCTTAGGACATAATCTCACTGATTTCGCAGAAACATTTTTAATGAATATTCTTTATAAGAGGGTTGAGCTAATTGGTAATCAATATCCTTTCAGAAAGGAACAAAAAGTTCTAAGTAAATTCTTTATCAATAAGATTTTTCCTTTAATGAGACTACCTGAAGATGAATTAGAATTGTATATAAATCTAAAAAATATTCATTATTATCCAAAACACTGTCCTTATAGAGAGAAAGATCCCATCTTAAGAAAAAGAGTACTGAAATTCATTCAAGAAACTAAGAATATGAGCCCTGAAATTGAATTTAATCTCCTTAACTGCTTCTTAGAACTCTCTGAATTAATTTATTATAAAAAAAAAGAAACCCCATATCGTTTATGTAAAAAATGCGGATATCCCTCTGGAAGCAATGAATTATGCAGATATTGTACCCTAAAGGCTACAGTTGAGAATTGAATAATTAATGAATTAAATGCTTTCCAAATTCTTTTAGACTCTCAATTTTTCTAATCTCATCTTTATATAAGGGTGCTATGATTATTTCTTTTCCTAATTTATCTTTAAAAATCTTGGTAATCTTTTGTAGATTTTTTTTCTGCATTTCTCTTCTTGATTTACAGAAAGCACATAATTCTGATTCATCTTCATAGCATTGATTCACTATTATAAAGGAATTAGGAATTTTATATCTTATCAACTCATTTAACAACCTCCCAGTTTCTGCTATTGCCATTTCCTCCGGAATCATTACAATCACAAAAGAATTTTTCTTTGAATCTGTTAAATCCTCTCTCGCTCTTAGGATAGAATCATTCATTCTCTCTAAAACTTCAAGAGAATTATCTGATTGGGTATTCTCACCACCAAACAAGCTTTTGAATTTTCCAAAAAATTTTCCTAATCTTAGTCGCAATTTTAATATTCGACCAATCCAACTAGAAAGAGTTTCTGGTAAGCCTAAAAGCCTTAAAGTGTGTCCTGTTGGAGCAGTATCAAAGATAATCAGATCAAACTCGTGATTTGTCTCAATATATTCCAATACTTTTCCAAATGCTAAAGTTTCATCAATTCCCGGTGGATTTAAGGGATTTTCTTGTTCATTATCTCCTATCATACCCTCAAACATTCCTTGAACCATCTCACCCATCATACCCCCCATTCCCATTTCCTTTATAGGATTCATATCTGCAATATCCTTTAGTTCTGTAATCTTTTTTTGAGGGTCAATTTCTAATGCTGTGAGTTTTTGGATCTCCTCTATTGGAGTTAATTCACCAAGCTTTAGATTAATACCCAAACTATCTCCTAAAGAATGGGCGGGGTCAGTACTTATTATTAAAGTATTCCTCCCATGTTCAGCTGCCCAAATTGCGCAACTCATAGCACAGGTTGTTTTACCAACACCTCCTTTTCCCCCAAAGAATAAAAATTGTAAATTTAACAATAAGTCTTTCATGAAAATCACATTTAATATACTTTTAAAAATTAATAATTTATTTTATAGCGCAATATTGCAACTATTCCACCAAAAGTGCTATATAACATTTCCCCTTCCTCCGTTTGCGAGGAAATGATCTCAACATCAGAGCCAGTTGATTCTGCCGTCTCTCCTAACTCTTCAATCAGTGAGATCTTCTTAACTATATTGAATGCATTAGATCCGCAGTCAGGGCAATTTTGCTCTTGTAACTCTGATTCTAAATCAGCAATATTCATTAATTTCGAGGTGTGAACTTCTTGAAAATCGCAATTCGAACATTGAACGACAAATTTATAAGTATCTAAATTTTCAGAGAGTATTAAAGTATCAACTGCACCATAATTTAGAGCTTTTTGTACTTCTTCTAATCCATATGTAGCTAATCCCGTATCATTTGAAATTTCTTTCATGAAGCGTTGGACAACTTGCTTTTCTCGGATATATTTTACATTCTCAATTTTATCTTTAACCTTTTCTATTAAAGCGCGAATCCCTTCAGATCCTCCATATCCTAGGTCTACAACATCTAAAATCTTCTCTCTCAAGCGATAATCTAAACTTTCATCATTATAAAATTTCTCTTTAGAAGGGCCAGGGCCACCGATAAAGATGCCTTGTAAATCCTCTATTGATAGAAATAGTTCATTAACCTCATCGGAAATCCTTCTATAAAATTGTTTTTCTCCCTCTTCTATAAGTCTTTCATATCTTCTCTGAGATTGTCCACCTGCACGATGTTTTCCATGAATACCTGAAGTAAACTCTCTCACTACCTCAACATGATTTCCCTTAACGTAACCAACAGCAGATTCTTGTCTTCCAATAACTAAAAGGCCGTATGTCTCTTTTGCTTCTAACATATCTTCCAAAGGCCATAATAAGAACTCGCTTGCGCAATGATAGCGGAATGTTTGTACAGGTTCGGGAGGATCTACAATATATAGCTCATTTTTCTCTGTGCCGGCGGTATTACTTTGAGGTATTGCTCCAGAAAACATAACTAATCCATTTTCAGGAACATCATCAATGTTTTTAAGTTGTCCTAACAGACTTGAGATGCTATCTAATACATTTTTTCTTGTTAATTTTGATTTTATATTCTGACTTTCACTAATTTCATTTTTTAAATGATTAGTAATATCTGAAATCTTACGATCATGAGGAATATATAACGAAACTAACTCTGTGTGAAATCCTTTTTTAGATCTTAATTCTTCTAATAATTGCTTTGTGCGAAAAATCTTTAAATCATTGCTTTTTTTGTGTTTATCTTTTTCCATTTCAATCAACATCGGTGATAAAAGAACCAAAAGATTAATAGTTTTTCTTTATTCTCAATTATAAAAACAACTATAATAGTTAATATTTATTTAATGAATTCGAATGAAAAACAAGTTGAAGACGTACCAATTGATCATCCTCGATATCTTAGCCTAAAACATAGGCATAAAATTATTGAAGGACTGCAGAATTTAGTGGTGACAGAAGCGGGTTTGATCGCTCACGGTCGAGGAGAGTGTTTTGATTATATTTTGGGAGAGAAAACTAATGTTTTTGCTAAGAATGCAATTGAAGCAGCTGTAGCCTTATTACTTTTAGCAAAAAAGCCTATTATAAGTGTAAATGGTAATTCTGCTGCCTTATGTGCAAAAGAGTTAGTTAAGCTTTCCCAATATACAAAAGCACCGCTTGAAATCAATCTTTTTTATGGTAAAGAGGGTAGAATTAAAGCTATACAAAAATTATTGAAAAGAGAGGGGGCATTAGAAATCTTAGGAATTGAAGAGGATAAAATGATTGAAATTAAGGAACTATCTAGTAATCGTAGAAGGGTAGATCCAGATGGTATTTATTCAGCAGATGTGGTATTTGTTCCACTTGAAGATGGTGATAGAACAGAGGCTCTTAAAAAATTGGGTAAAAAAGTTATTGCAATTGATCTAAATCCATTAAGTAGAACTTCAATTTGGGCTGATATAACTATAATAGACAACATTGTTAGAGCTTTACCAAAAATGATAAAGTTTAGTAAAGAAATGAGGCATAAAGACCAGTCATTCTTGACCAAAATTTTAGTAAAATATAATAATCAAAAAACTATTCAAACAGCATTGAATTTTATTATTAAATATATTAAATCTCAAAAAAGAAAAGCATTTGAAATTGTGAAGAATTGATTTTTAGCTATAAATTTACGCTTTAATAAAGCTTAAAAACACATAAAATAATTTTTATATATTCAAATCATTAATTTGATGTAAATATACTAATATCGAAAATTAAAATGGGTACTGATAAAGACACAAGAACCAACTTTTACCATTTGTTCGAGAAAAACGATCCAATTACAATAAGGCGATGTATTTTGGAAGACCTAGAAGGAGTTATCCGAGTAAACGAAAAAGAATTACCAGAAGATTATCCTTACTTCTTTTATAAGAGTATTCTAGATAATTACCCAGAATCTTTTTTAGTTGCTTGTAATAATAAAGGAAAAGTGATTGGATATATAATGTGGAGAGTAGAAAAGATACCCTCCCTTGATAATCTAAAATTAGAGAATAAAGGTCATTTAGTTTCAATCGCAGTATCCAAAAAATATCGGAAACGGGGGATTGCCTCTTCCTTGCTAAAAAAGTCAATGGAAAAGATAAAAAAAAATAGCATTGATGAATATGTTTTAGAAGTAAGAGTAAGCAATTATACGGCTATTGGTCTCTATAAGAAATTTAAATTTAACACTCAAATTATTAAAAGCAAATATTATCGTGACGGAGAAAATGCCTATTATATGACTTTAAAAGTCAAGAAATCATAATCCAATTTCTAATCCTTTTATTAAATTCGTTAAAACTTTGTTTACTGCCACTTTAATTCCATATTTCTTTGCTAAATCAACAACTTTTCCATTTAGATAATCAATTTCTGTCCGTTTTCCATTTAATATATCTTGTAGCATCGAATTCTTATTATTATATGTCTTATTAGCAACCGAATATGTAAGAGATATACAATCATCTTTGGATAAGGATATATTCATTTTACTTCCAACTTCAAAAGCTTCTATGACAGCCTCCTCCATTAACTCCCTCAAACCTTCATTACCAATAAGTTTTCCATTATTTAAATGAGTTAGAGCCCCAATTGCATTAATTCCAATATTAACTATTGCCTTTTGCCATACGCGTGTTAAAATATCAAGTTCAATTTTAGAATTAAAACCTGCTAGATTTAAGAGAAAATTTAAACGTTCCAGACTTAATAGGATATCTTGACGTAAATCAAGCTCAGTTTCAACGGATCTTAAATATGGAAAACCAATATATGTAAAACCTTTTCCAGTATGAGTCACATGACCCGGTTGAGTTAAAATTGCGCCATGAGAAGTTACAATTCTCATAATTTTCTCTTTCTTAACATATGGTTGAATTATTTCTTCATTTCCAAGACCATTCTGTAAAATTACAAACCACTTACTTTTTTTAATTATGTCTAAGTATTGATTTATTGCTCTTTTTGTATCATATGTTTTTGTTGTTAAAATGAGATAATCAAAATCAAGGTTCTTCATAAATGGCTTTTTATTAGTTCTGTCATATATATTTAAATTCTTTAAAGTTATAATTCCATTCTCGGACTTAATTTTAAGACCATGATTTTTAATAGTAATAGCATGATCATGAGAGCAAAAAAGACTTATATCCATTTCTTTCTCTTTTATATTCGCAAGATATCCCCCGAATAAGCTCCCAATAGCCCCAGCACCGATGAATCCAAACTTTATCATAACTAAAAAATTTTTTAATTTTATTTATTTTATTTTAAAAAATCATCTAAACCCTTTTGATCTTTTGAATAAACTCCTGTCTTTTTTTGAATATTTAATAAATCTATATCCTCAGGATAATTCTTAGGTTTAATTTTTAACTCCCTCATCATCATAAGTGAATTCTTGACCGCATAGCCAGAAAAATGATTATTAAAATAAATTCCGATTTTATTAGAATTATTGATCATATTTTTTACTTTTAGTGCCCATTTCTTTATTTCTTCTTCATTAAAATCATAATCAAACCATGGATTTTTACCATATCCATGAAATCTTATATAGCTAAAATCTTTATTGGTGATATCCATCCTTGGAGGTAACAACGGCTCGATTACAGCACAATAAGTTAATTTTTTCTTTTTGAGATAATTAAACACTTCCTCTTCCATCCAAGATAAATCTCTAAATTCTATAACTAAATAGGGTTCATCATGTTTATAATCTAACGGCCATTCTTCAATAAAATCTTTTAAGTCAGCTAAATTTTCTTCTTTTTTAAAGAATGGCGGTAATTGAACTAAAAAAGCGAGTAGTTTTCCAGAACTCATTAATGGTTGCATTGCTTTCAAAAAAGAATCTAATGACTTCAAACATCTGTTTAATTCAAGTTTTGCATCATGGGTGATAGCCTTTGGAATTTTTGCACAAAATCTAAACTTCTCTGGGGTTTTCTTAACCCAATTTCTAACGATATTAATAGAAGGAATATTATAGAATGTGGTATTTATTTCATTAGTATAAAAAACCTGAGAATAATACGTAAGAAAATCTTCTTTTCGTAAACCTTTTGGATAAAATGGACCTATCCACTCATCATAACTCCATCCAGAAGTCCCAATTAATACATCTAACGCCATTTTTTTTCTTATTCAATTATTAATTTATTCTATTCATACTTAAACTTTAAAGATTATTCTATTTGTTAGAAGAGACTCCAATTGATTATCGCTTATATATCTTAATAAAGCGTAAATAAAGCAAAAGAATTCATACCATAAAATTTTTAATTAAGTAAAAATTTTAATATTTTGTCGATTGAATTTTAGTATCTTTTGAACAAACCTTAATTCTTTCGACAAGTTATTGGTTGAGAAACTTATCTCATCAATTTTCGATGATGTATCACCAATGACTGGCAACGGCCTTACTGAAGTACATGAATAATAAAAATCTTAATATCTCATGCTACAGGACGTAAGTGCTTAAAATGACCATCACTTTGGTTGTTTTAAGATTTCCAAGCCAAACACGTTAAATTTGTGTTCATAGGAACATACTCCCTCTTTATTGAAATAATTTTCAATAATTCGTCTCATAAATATATTATAATTTCTTATTGTCTCCGAATTAAGATGCCTTAATACAAGCAATCTGAATCTTTCCTTGAGTAGACGCCAAAACGCCTACGCTATTTGGTGGATATCTTGGCTTGGGTACCGATGAAGAGCGTAACAAGCTGCGATAAGCTCGGGTTAGTCGCATGTAGACATTGACCCCGAGATTCTCGAATTGGACATCCACTTGCGGCCTAATAATCCGCAAGATTCCCTATAGGGAAAGGGAACCCTGGGAAGTAAAACATTTTAGTACCAGGAGGAAAAGAAAACAATAGTGATTCCGTGAGTAACGGCGAGCGAAAGCGGAATAGATCAAACCGAATCCCTAGGGAAACCTAGTGGAAATGTGGTGTGAGGACCTCGTACGGCCGCCCCAAAGAAGGTGAATACCTCTGAAATGCCGGGCCATAGAGCGTGATAGCCGCGTAACCGTAATTTGAAAGGCTGCTGCGAGCGTTCCCGAGTAATGCGGGATGGTTTTCTCGTATGAATAAACCAGATACACGCTGGTAAATCTAAATATACCCCAAGACCGATAGTGCAATAGTAGCGTGAGCAAAAGATGAAAAGAAACCCGGAAGGGTCGTGAAAAGCGCTTGAAACCAAATAGCTTATTAAGGATGCAGCCTGAAAGGACAGATTCTGGACGAATGGGTTCTGGTGACAGAATATCAGAGTCCAGAGGACTAGGGTTGCATCATCAGTCTGGAATCATTGGCCAGGGAGTTTATAGTAGTGGCGAGCTTAAGTGTTTATCAACATGTAGGCAAAGGGAAACCGATATTCCTGCAACCTAATTAGCACATTAGGAAGATTTATATACTCAGGGGTGGTTCTGCCACTCCAAAAGGATATAATGAATCCTTCTAAGGGATTAGGCCAGAGGAATGGTCTTAAAGGGCCAAAAGTCCCTGCTATAATACCCGAAGCCGGTCGATCTATTCCTGGTCAAGATGAAGTCGTTCGAAAGGACGATGGAGGTCTGCACCAGTGCTGACGTGCAATTCGCTTGGATGAACTGGGAATAGGAGCAAAAGG
>JAEOSU010000067.1 GCA_016840165.1 Promethearchaeota archaeon | reverse complement strand
TAGCATAGAAATATCCA
The DNA here is from genome assembly GCA_016840165.1 of Promethearchaeota archaeon. GTDB lineage: Archaea > Asgardarchaeota > Lokiarchaeia > Sigyniarchaeales > SOKP01 > SOKP01. The sequence continues at coordinate 99,382 of JAEOSU010000067.1, read as the reverse complement.
CTAAAACAAGGATTGAAACTTTCTTTCTCTTATAACCCTCTCTACTATAGGAATGATAGCATAGAAATATCCACTAAAACAAGGATTGAAACCCATTTAAAATATCATCGATAGCGGAATTTTTTAGTAAATAGCATAGAAATATCCACTAAAACAAGGATTGAAACATGAAGATAAATCATTATTGAAAACATATTTACAACAAAATAGCATAGAAATATCCACTAAAACAAGGATTGAAACCCTTCTTTAGATTCATCAATGATAGTCCAAGGTAGATGAATAGCATAGAAATATCCACTAAAACAAGGATTGAAACAGATGTTTTGTTTTCAATTATCATTTTATTCTATTCCTATAGCATAGAAATATCCACTACAACAAGGATTGAAACCTAAGGCTTTAATAATCTGTAAGGGGGCTTTAAGGGCGATAGCATAGAAATATCCACTAAAACAAGGATTGAAACGTAGGAGAATAATAACGCTTAGCTGCCCAAAAAGCCCATATAGCATAGAAATATCCACTACAACAAGGATTGAAACTTATAACCACACATCATATTAAATTCGGAAGTAGGAAATAGCATAGAAATATCCACTAAAACAAGGATTGAAACTCTATATTATCAGTAATAACTATATCCACTATTTCCATGATAGCATAGAAATATCCACTAAAACAAGGATTGAAACTAGATAATTGTCTTTCATATCTCATTACTTCTGAAGATAGCATAGAAATATCCACTACAACAAGGATTGAAACTTTTTTTATCACTCCTTTTTTGTATATACTTTTTTATTATAACATAAGAGTATCCATTAAAACAAGGATTGAAACATTACGAGTAAAATCAAGTATCATGCCCTTACAGTATATAGCATAAGAGTATCCATTAAAACAAGGATTGAAACTCAAGTGGTTAAAAAAATTCAAGCCATCATCGAGATTGGCATAATCTCGATGAGACACTATATAAGGATTAAGAATAACTTCTATAAAAACGCCAATTAACTTATCTAATATTTTTTAGTAAATTTCTAAATTTTTCTATCTTTTTGAGACCGTATTTTAAAAATTATAATAATATTTAATATAATCATATTTTATTATGGAATCAAAATTAGATCGGTTTACTAGTTATTTTTATATAGAAGAAGCGTTCTATATACTATAGGCAACAAATTTTCATGTAAGTATCATGAAATAGGAAGAAATTAGTATATTATCCACGCGAACAAGGATTGAAAGTCCCATTCAACTTTATCCTGATAAATTCTGTCATATTATCCACGCGAACAAGGATTGAAAGTAATATTAACGAATCATAATGAAATCTCTTACATATTATCCACGCGAACAAGGATTGAAAAGGAGGTCTAGGACAAATTATTGGGTATCATTTATATTATCCACGCGAACAAGGATTGAAAGCATATTATTGAGAAATATAGCAAAAAGCGATAATATTATCCACGCGAACAAGGATTGAAAGGCGTCATTTGGATTAGTAAACATTTTAGATGCATATTATCCACGCGAACAAGGATTGAAAGGTAATCCTGTATCTTCTCCCGTTTGTGGATTCATATTATCCACGCGAACAAGGATTGAAAGAGAAGCAGAAATAGCGAAATTTGCGTTAGATGATATTATCCACGCGAACAAGGATTGAAAGCCAACTACAAGCCCTAAAAGAGCTTCAGGTTCATATTATCCACGCGAACAAGGATTGAAAACTACTTGTTTAAATTGTTCATAAGGAATTCTAATATTATCCACGTGAACAAGGATTGAAACAGGCAAACACATCTTCCAACAACGAAATCCAAAAAAGATAGCATAGAAATATCCACTAAAACAAGGATTGAAACTCAGTTTTCCAAAATGACAAATCTGAACTTCCATAAATATAGCATAGAAATATCCACTAAAACAAGGATTGAAACTACAAACGATATTTTAATCTCGGTCATCCTCATCCTCTTTTATAGCATAGAAATATCCACTAAAACAAGGATTGAAACTACAAAGAAGTTCTATTATTTTTAAAATGTAGTTCTATTAAAATAGCATAGAAATATCCACTAAAACAAGGATTGAAATGTAATACCGCATAACCTTCATGGGCATTATGAATATTATCCACGCGAACAAGGATTGAAATGTAATACCGCATAACCTTCATGGGCATTATGAATATTATCCACGCGACGGAATATCTTCTTACATTATCAGGAGAAGAAGATAAAGTACCAGAAGAGAAATTAGGAAAAATAACAAAGTAAGGTCTGTCTAAGGCAAAATTATTAGATTACCGTATATGTGTAATTAAAAATCCCTCAATTTTTTTTATTAACTCATCCCTACATGCAGGATTCGACCATTCTTCAGCTTTGAATAGATTCTCTTCTTCTTCTTTTATGTGGAGCCATAAATGAGCAAGTACGACATACGTCCTACTTCTAAGATCGCTAAAATCCCGCGTCCTGCAAATTTTATTGAGAGTTTGTTAGATTAACTCCCTTCTGGCTTGTTCACACTTCTCGCTTTTTCTAACCATCAAGTGTATTTAAAATTTCAACTTGATTTAAACTAGATGGGAGTTGTAGATTACGAATAACAAGACCCTAATTAATAAAAAAAAAATGGTAAATAATAAATTATTTTAAAAATAATAATCATTATAAGACAAAAAAAATCAATTTAGAAGGCTTTTATAAATGGAACTCGAAAATCGTATGCTTAAATGTGTTAAATGCGATACTAAGACTTTAGACTTCTATAATCATAAATATTCTATTATGGATATTAGACATAAATTCATAACAAGTAGAATTTATGCATTTGACGTCCCAACTTGTAAAAGCTGTAGGCATGAATTTAAAATTTGGGGATGGTATCGTAATATATTAAGATTGTCTTACTTAATTAATTTTTTAATTCTTGTACTTGGTATATCCTTTCTTTTATTATTTGGTCTAATATTTTTCGAAAAAAATAATCTTATTTTTGGAGTTAATCTAACAATCATAGGTCTAATAATTTTAATTTTTAATATCATTTTTAGGACCTTAATCTTCAAAATGAAATCAAATCCTAATAATTATATAAAATGGAAAAGAAAAAATAATATTCTGTTAGTAAGACCCGCAACCACCAAAAATTGGACTCCCTATCAAATTTGGATTGAATCTACCGTGCGAGAACGAGAATATTCTCTGATGGCAAAAAAAAAAAGAAATCTTACTGAAAATCATTAATAAATGTACTGAATATCATTTGGTTGTAAAAAGAGATCAACTTGTAATTAAAATTATTTTAATAGATAGAGGTATCGTTGCCAACTTTACTCAAGTTCATCCCATCTCTGTTTTAAAATATTCTACGAGAAGGAAATAAGAGTGTAGGATTCATAATTAAATTTTAATATTTAATTAATCTTTAAGAGGTTAAAGGAAGAAATTAATTCAGATTTGTAAAATTAAAAGTGAATACAATGGAATTAAAAGAGTGGCAAATGGGATTAAGATTATGTATGGAAAATATCGTTGATTTATTTATTGATGCAAATATCTTAATCAATCAGAACAAGTGGTCTCGTGGATGTTTTCTCTTTATTACCGCATATGAAGAACTTGCAACTGCATTTTTCATAATAGGGAATTACAACACACCAAAGCCCAAAGAACTAAAAAAATTGTTCCGGCATCCAAGAAAATTAGCTGTTTCCAGTTTTTTAACATTTCCGGCATCAGGGAATGTGAAAATCTTACAAGAACATTTTAAGAAATATATCAAAATAGATTTTGATAATTTTGATCTATCTACAGATAATATTTATAAAAAGGAATGGTATAAGTTTGGAGATCAAATACAGAGAGAAGAGAGTCTTTCTTATTGGCGTAATTATTTCTTGTATTTAACTATTGCACCTGGACAATCTCAATTTTTCAGTCCTCGGTTAATTTCTAAAGAAATAAAACAAAAAATAGCGTTGAATCTTTACAATAGATTAAGTATTGCAATTCCAATTTTGCAAGTATTAGTACTAAAATTATTAGCTTCCAAAACTAAAGAAATCAATATTCAAGAAATATTATTCAAAGGAGCTGATATGGAACTATTTGAACGTCTAACTATTATATTTGAATTTGATAAAATAGTAGCTACTCATTCTATTAAGAAAATTAGATCTTTTAATAAAGTGAGTAAAAAATTAAAAGACTCAGCTATAATGTACGTCCTTGACCCAAATAAGATTAAAGAGGATCAATTCAGGATTGATATTTTAAAAGAATTTTTCAAAGATATCGCCCCTAAATATCAGAAAATATGGGAAGATGAGAGTCGAAAAAAGGATATTGAATTATTCGTTGAGTTTGTAAGAAAGTTGAATCCAAGAAGAGCAGGAGACATAAGAAATTTATTTATTATACTGAGTAAAATAGCAAAGGGCGATTTAACCCCTGATGATATACATAAATATTTTGAAAAAAGAAAAGATTAAAGTTAATAAGATCAATAAAATCCCAATAAAGCCTTTAATGAGATATTATTTGGGCGTAAGAGGAAAGTAAATTTTTATAACGATTTTGAAATAATAGTTAATGTTTTATTAAACCTTTGAAAAGCAAATTCGCTTTTGGACGCTCCCATATTGATCCATTCTTCTCTCATTTGATCGGTTAAATCTTTTATTCTCTCTTTATATATCATCCTTATTTTTAGATTTCATTTATCCTTAGTTGAATTAACACTCTTCTCTATTTCTTCCTTCATCACGTTATAAGAATACTCCATAGATTGATAATCTATATTAAAGACATTACCACATTTTTCTCGGATTTTTTTAACTAATTCTTCATTGTCTTCTCTTAAATATATAAATCTTTCAGAATATTGATATTCAAGCATATTCATGGTCATTACAAGTTCAGTATCAAAAACTTCTTCATCAATTATTGTCGGTTCTATTTTTTGGTTATTGAATTTATTGATTATAAAAGCAAACCTGGGATCGATTGGAAAGTAAAAAGTAGTATGCTGATTAAAAATCATTGAAAATTCTATTCGTTTTTCTTTATTCAAATAAGAAGGTAAGAATTCTGCATTATTATACACGACAGGGCTATCTGAAGTGATGAATGGAATATTTGTATTATTGCTAGCTAATGTGATAGTAGACCATTTGCATATAGTTTCAAGCAAATTGTTCATGATAAAATCTTCATGAATCCTTTTCAAAGATTTAGGCGTCACTTCAGTCGGTTTCTGAACGAGCAAACCCCTCATGATTGATTCTCGAAAATCTTCTTCATCCATTTCTTTTAAATAAATTTGATCTTTTCGTATTTTTTCTTGAAATTTAGGGGTCCGTATTAATTGGGACATAATAAAACGAAATACTGGATAGGGATTTATAAAAGTTGATATTGTCATATCGCGAACCTTTCTAAATTGTTTCCCAACTCTAGATTCGAGAACTCTTACATAGCTCTCTACTCGTTTCGAATAAAAATCTTTCCTAATCCCAATATTTTGTAAAGAAGTATTAAAGATCTCTAAATTGTTTAATTTATCATGGGCATAAATCATGAATTCATTTCTGTTTGGTTTTCGATAGGTTTTAGCATTAAAATTTTTTAATTTTTCATAATATTTTGGTGTTATTTTAGAGAAATTCTGAAGATAAACTACAGGACAAGTATGTGATCTTTTAACTATTTTTTTTTCTTTTTTTTTCATTATATTAACTTGATAAGTAAATTCAAATAGATTTAATGTTTTTTTAGAAAGTAAAATTGGGAAATTTGCTTTTAATTTCTATAATATATTATGGATAATATATTTATAAATATTTTCATCAATTTCTATAATTTTTTATATTGATTGATTAATATTAAGCAATATTAAATTGAAAATTGTCAATTTAACTAAAGATTTTTAAGAATTGATTTGTTCTGTATAACAATCATTTTAGAGTATATCAATATTCTTTGATGTTTGAGAATTACAGTTTAGGTAAAGTGCTAAATCTTGTCTTATAACAAAATTATTATTTTGGGTAAATATCGACCTACAATCTCTACATTTAAAGACCCGTGCTTTTTTAGAGAAGTACGAATGGTTATTATTACAGCTTGGACATATCATGTCAATTATTTTCTTTAATATTGTGATGTAAGCGTATTCTCTTTTATTTGAAATAGGCGACTCCTATCAGCAAGACCTAATGGAAGGTCCAAACTAACATAGGGGGAGAAGGGCGAAATCAGCGTGTAAGAATTTACACTACCAAAAGACAAAAATCCAGGGTGTCTGATAGGAGTCATGGGTTTGGGTTTTATCTTTCCTAATGCAACAATATAACTTATCTTGTTTTTAAACTTTTTTGTGATAGTTAAATTCTGAATATTTAAAGAAAAAAGAAAATATGATATAGGGAAAAATAAGAATATGATAAAAATTAAACGCAAAAATAAAAAGATAAACTAAAATCAATTTAAAAACAATGGCATCTATCATGGCTAGATGCTATTTATAAGAAAATGAATACCTTTATCTGAGTTATTCTAAGTAAGTTATTTTTAATTTTTAGAAAAACGTCTTTTATAATCTAATAAATAGAATTTATTTGTTGTCTTACTATAATTAGAAGCTAAAGAACGAGCAGCTCTTTGAACACTTCCTACTGATTTCCCAGCAACCTCGGAAATCTCTGTAAGATTATCAGTTGAGTTTATAATTGAATATATTATATACTTCAATATCTCTAAATTCTTATTAATGTCATAACATAAATTCAATATTTCTTCTTTATTCATTATTGAGTGATATCCCTCTAAAACGTTAGTTAGCTTGTCTTTCGGCAGATTTCTTATCCAATTTCCGAACATAGGGTCAATAAGGAAAGATCTTGATTTGAACAAAGCATATCCCCTTTTAATTCCTTCTTTTTTACGAAATTCATTCATTAAATCTTGAAACTGGGGATTGATCAAATGTTCAAATGATTTCTCATTGATAACATCGTTAAAAATATTATCAGCAGTACATAAGAGCATCTGTTGGCTATTACGTGGATTATAGAATCTTTTATTATATATTGAATTGTCTGAAATTATTTTTCTGGCAATAGTCCGTATATAATGAAAACCCGTTTTATATCTCTTTGATATTGAAGCTATATCACCTCCAAAAAGACAATCCTTTATGTCAATGATAATCCTCAAAAAACTTAATACGAAATCGAAATCTGCTCTAGGATGTTTAATGGAGATTCGTTTCAGGTTTTCAAATATTTCTTGTTGGTTTTTAATTAGATCATTTTCCACTTGGTTTGTAAAGTAGTTAAAATTAGAGTTAAGTAAATCCCGTAATTTATATTCAGTATTGTATTTATTATGAAATTTTTCAATTAATTTAGTCAATTCAGAGATTATATCATCTTGTTCTTTGCTAGGTAAAATTGTCATATACTTATTATAGGTAGGATGAATTCTTTTTGATGCCCCAGTAAAATTTTTATATTTAAATGAGAACCTTTCATCATAATTTAAAAAGGAGCTTTTAGTAACTGGATTCACATTTTTACTCAGAATATTCCCAATATCTCGAACTCTATCATAAGAAATCCCTGCAGATTTCGCAATCATCATAGGATTTAAGTTAATATTTTCAATTAAGGAATATATTATATATTTCAGGATTTCATTCTGTTTATTAACCGTTTCACAAATCCCAATAACAGCATCTTTTTTTATATCATCTAAAAATAACTCTTTATATACGCTTTCATATTCTGAATTATTTAATCCATAAATCCAACTAATAAATTCTGGCTGAATCTTATAATTCATAAATAAAGAAATTAATTTTTTCCTATTTGCTAAATTAAACTTTCTTTTATAATATGACTTTAGCGCTTGAAGTTGTTCATTTAACAAATTCTTGAAATTTTCAGGAGTTAGCTTTTTATTTATTACACATTCAGCATAACTCTTAACAAAATGTTCTCTGATTCCTGCATTTCTAGTGCCAAAGGGATTAAACCGAATCGCATATTCAGATTTATCAGAAATTATAATCCTCGCAATGTTCCTAATATACCTACGACTATGGTTGAATTCTGTTGCAATAGCAGTTAGGTTCCCTCCCATCAAATAATCCATAATCGCTAAAACAATATTAAAATGATTTTTCAACCAGTCTAAATTAATTCTATTTTGATATTGTCTTAATATATTCTTTAACAGATTATCTAAATAACCATTATAAGGGGATTTATATAATAATGATTTTAGTTGAACAAACGAGTATACCTCATAATTACTTTTTAATTTTAAAATGAGTAGCTTTAAATTCTTGATAATTTCGAATTTGATTTTATCAGGGATTTCAAAACGAATCTTGTCTGTTTCTGCCATTTTCTACCTCAACTAATATCTTCATAATTAATTTTTTCTTCATATAGTAATTTCTCATTTAATGCAGGGTTATTATTTATCTATTATTTCTCAACATTAATTGTTGTTCAATTTTTGGTCGAATGCGTTCTGGAAATAACTCCAACGCCTTTCTATAATGACTCTCCCTTCCTTCTGAAGTAGGGTATATGGGCATCGGACACGTCTTTTTGGAACGTTTTACAAAATTTATTTTTTCCAACTCAAGTAAATACTCATTTATTCGCTTTATTGAGAGGTTAAAATATTCTGCTAACTCTTCGGAGTATATAGGATCACCAATCTCATCAAATTTAACAATTATATATGATAATATATCCTCACGTCTTAAATTGAAGATTTTTTGTGGTGTTCTCCTTTGTTTCCTATCTTTTTTTTTCTCTATATGATCATTCGTTTTAAGTTCTTCGGGATAATAAATTTGGTCTTTGATTGTCATATCATCACTTTTGACATTAAAATTATCGTTTTAAATCAAATAGAGGTTACCCATATTTAAAGAAAAAATGGTTACCCTTAGATCTATGATGAAGCATATAAAGTCCTATCATTAAGCTTATAGATCCTTGCAACTTTTTCGTTATCAAATTCTTCGAGATTCCGAAAAAATTCGGAATCTCCGCCCCTTTGATGAAGAAGATTTAAATATGATACAAATAGAAAATTTAATTATATTAAAAAAGATTTTAATCTTGAATTTACCTTAAATTCGACAAAAACCACTGGAACTATGCTAAAAAAGCAGAAATGTACTATGCTGCCTATTTTTAGATCTTGTAATTTTGCTTCAATCCTAAATTTATTCGAAAATTTTTATGTAAATTCAATTCTCGAGTATTTTAATTCTATTTATGAAACTAGGTATTTTGACTTTATAAAAATTCAGATAAAATTTATAGTAAAAAATAATCAGATGAGAAAATAATGGCTATATGTGATGAGAATAGTAATAAGAGGTTCATATTAGACGAGATGATGCAAGATGATCATCTAGAAACCAAGCCTGATTTTAAAGATGCAGTTCTGACAATCTTAGGTCCAAATAATAAAAGTTATCTTCATTTATCTAAGGAGAGAATAACATTAGCCAGAACTCGAATTATCACTCTTTATAAGGCCATGAAAAATCAACCTGCTCTGCGGGAGTGTTATCTTGATCAAATTAAAAACGTTATTATGTATGAATTAAAAAAAAGTAATGGTAAGAAAGCTATAGGTGGTTAGATGAGTAAGATAATTATTTTAGAAAAATATTATTTTGATACGATTTTTTACGCTGGATTAAAAAAATATGGAATAACTGAAAATGTATTTCGAAATAAGAAGGAGATCCAAAAATTTAAAGATATTTTGCTCACAGAACGCATAGACATCCGTTTGACACCTGGACAAGAGGAATTTATTCTCGATCTCAAGAAAAGATCATCTCGATATAGGAAAAAACAGCATAAAGTTACTAAAACCGATTACTTGAAGAAGTTGGAGGCAGATTATAATACAAGTGTAGCTCCTTTTGATATACCATCAAATGATGAGATTCAAGTTCAAGAAGAAATTAGCATCAGGCACTACTCACTATTGACTCCTTCTCTAGCCATTTATAGGGAGTCAAAAAAGCTTTTGCATAGGCAACTTAATAAAATTCCTCAACCTACGGTATCCTTAAAAGCACAGAATTTTAAGCACTCCTTTTCGTTATTTTCTCATTATCTCTTATTCCTATTAATAGTCTCATTTCCGTTTATTTTAGGGGCTTCAATCCTTCTATTTTATGGAAGTCCATTAAAGGAATCCATTCTTGTCTTGATTCCACTCTTTTTTGTATCATTAATATATTGTGGGTTTAAAGGACCCCTGTATTATTACAACGTTATAAAGAAGCTAAGGTATTGTGAAGAGTATGTACTATACCTCTCAAAACGAGCACGGAAGATCTTTTCTACTCTATCCAAGATAATTAAATATGGTGTAATTTCTGGTGTCGTGCTTTTATATACATTCCTATATCGAGCGTTTATATTTCTCTCTATGCCTGATATCTTCATTGTTTTAGTAATCTTATTAGATCTAGTATATTATGAATTTTTTATTGTTAAACATGCTATAATAAAGGAAATTTCAACTAATTCCCGTTTAATTTTCACCGCTATAAGCATTTTAAGTATCCTTGGGAGTAGTTTGTTTCTTTTATCAATAAAGAGATTGAAACTTATGTTATTTATCATACCAGGGCTTATCCTACTTTCATGGTTAGTTTATAAGTATGGTGTGCTGGAATGGTGCGGTAGGCGAATATCATTCTTTAAGAAAAAATGTTGTAATTTTGTTGAAAAAATTGGTATAATCAGAGTTTCTAGAAAAGTTAAAATTGCATTTGAAAAAATTAAGAATTCTAAGCGCACATTAATTCTTATTTGCATCTGTTTTCTTGCTGCTGCATTCTACATCAATGATATCGATTATGCAGTTAAAAATTATCTTTTAAATTTCACCTTATTCTTTACAATCGCTGGATTCATAGCTTTAATTTGCATTGCTACTCCACTAATTAGATCGTTAAGAGGAGATACCTCATTCTATTATCATCATTATAAAGTTGGCCTTCTTTTAACTGCTCTAATTGTAGCTTCTTTTATTTATCTCTATTATTTCTTCTTTTCTCCTCAGAATTTATTAATTGGGGTACTCATAATAATTATTTTGACGTTAATTTTTACGAAAAAAGACAGAAACAACAGTGATAGTAAAGATAAGCACTTACGAAAAGTGCCTTTTATATCTATCTTTCTCGTGTTCATGCCTTTAATGTTTTCTGTAAATTCACTCCTCATTATTAATCCTCTTGATTATGAATTTGCTCAAGTTCCTAATGCTGAGAGGGTTGAAAATTCAGTAGATCTTGATAGCTTAGAATATTCTTATTCTCTTGAAGATATTGAGGGCTTCACTATCAATGATAAATTTGTAGTTAGAAGTATAATCTCTCCCTCATTTGGAGTTGCTTCAAAAGTGAGAGTGCGACTGATTCCTCTCAATGTTACTACTGTTGAAGGGTATCGTCTTCAAAAACATTATGATTTTTCCTCTAAATATATCAATGGTCCAAAAAGAAAGTATAACCTATTTACTCATATTCCCTTAGATGAACATGATCTATTACCCGGAATTTATGAAGCTAGGGTATTTTACCATGAATTAACCGGATTTGGTCCAAGGACTTCTTCACCTCAGATATATCAGGTAGAATTGGAAAAAGATAATTTGAAAATCCTTCCTACTAATCCCTTTTCTGAACCATTACAATATGGATATGAATATGGAGCAGTATATACTTTTGAATACGAGACAAACAACTCTATGTATTGGACCACAATTTTTGACGGAAAATTAGTGAATTCTCTCAATGAAGCTGTTCAGGCTGATAATTTAAGTTTGTATATTGAGCAAAATGATTATTATCAATGGATTGCCAACGTTAGCACCGACGAAGAGGGAAATTTCTATTATAACCACACTATTTATGGTTGGCTGGAACAAAATGCGCTAGCAAAAATCGAAAATGATGGCAATGAGCTCTATAACCCCTTATTTCACGAAGAATATGCTGGTATGGAGGAGGATATACATGGAAGGCGCTTCTTCTACGATGAGAACAGAGATGGAATTCCTGATTGGCCATATTCGTTATGGGATTTGTTGAATTTACTTCAAACAAGCTCTCAATCAGAACCCTCCCAAGCATTAGCCTTTATGGCAGAATTTGATGAAAATTCTGGAACCGTAACCTACGATATGATAAATAATCTGGAGGGTAGCCTAGAAGGTGGAACAAGTTGGACTGTAGGGAAACGTAAATATGGACTTGAATTTGATGGTGAGGGAACGATTACTAGTGTTTCAAGTGGCTTTGTAAAGTCAGTAGAACATAAAGAAATAACTTTAGGTTCTGGAACTACCAGTGGTTATGCTACTTTATCTAAAAATCAAACTATTTCTAACTGTGTTCCATTTGCCTCAATAAAGCTAAGCACCACAGGGGATGATTGGGATGAGAATATGGTTGATCTGTATTTTGAATCATCTCCAAGCACGAGAATTGTTGCTGAAAGAGGAGAGAGAGGAGGTTCTGTTGTCATAAGCGTATATATAGTAGAATTTGACGGGAGTAATGTAGAAGTGCAAAGTGGTTCGTTTTCAATGGGAACTTCTACAACCGATGATATAACCATTGATCAAATAGACACTTCAAAAGCGGTCCCACTATCCTATTGGAAGATTACGGGAAATGATGATGATTGGGATTGCGCGATGGTAACTACAGATTTTGCGGGAAGTACTACAGTTCATATGGAGCGAGACCAAGGCACTGGAAGTGTAAGCGGACATTATTATGTGTTTGAAGCTCAGAACTCAGAGTTTACGGTCCAGAAAGCAGAAATGAGCATGACCACTTCAGATGATTATGATACGGCTTCGATTAGTCCCGTAGACATGTCCAAGAGCTTCATTATCGCATCGTATGAATGTGATGTGAGTAATGACGACCCAGAAGAAGGTGCTCTCGATATTTGGCTTAATTCAGAGACACAAGTGAGGGCTGAACGTCGACCAGAAGCAAATAGTTATGCGGTACCTACTATAAATGTGTTTGTTATTACTTTTAATAGCGGAGGAAGTTCTGTTGTTCAAAGAAATTCGTTTACATGGGCTAATGCTGATACATCTAACCAAACATCCATTTCTCAGGTTGATTTGGATGCAGCAATGATAAAAGGAGGCACAATGTACGGTATTATGAAATGTGATGGGACTGGAGGTAATGATCCAAAATCCGCGTTCATCCAATATGAATTTGATGGAAGTACAACAGTAAAAGGGGAGCGGTATACAAGTAGCGAAGATGGTACTGGTCACTGGGAAGTAGTCGAGTGGGAATTAACAGGAGAGACACAAAATTATGAAAATTTTGATTATGTTGATTTTAATGATATTTTAGATGATCCATTAGGAACTGCTGATAGTGAATTTGTAGTAACTGCGTGGATTTATCCTACTTCATTTAAAGCTAACGAAAGTGATAATGGAATTAAAAATGTGTTTGTGTCTAAGACAGGAATACTTGAGATAGGGATAAACGAGTCGGGATATCTTCAAGTCTATATTAATACTAATAGTGTTGAGACTAATGCAACTTACGGATACCCAGGAGCGATCTCTCTAAATACATGGACATATATTGCTGTACGCTACAATAATTCTAATGTTGATGTATTAATCGGGGATACATGGTGTAGCACCGCACACGAGACTGATGAACCATGGGATGGTGGGGGAAATCTCAAGGAAGGTTCTGATTTTATGATGGGAGCGGAAATCACCTCATATTCATGTTTTACAGGTAAATTAGATGATATTTCAGTATTTAATCAATCGATATCGAATGCGGAAATCGAAAGTCACCAAGGCGGACCTGTCTTAATTATAGAAGCAATAGTAACTAAGGAAGATGGGATGGGCGGATGGACTCCTATATCATTGGGAGAAAAGATCGATGGATATCTTAACTTTCAATTAAATAGCACCGGTAAACCTATAGACATTTTAAAATTATATTTATCAACCGAAGCACCAGATTTACAGAACCCTACTCCTAATGAGTGGCACCTATTAGCATCATATAATTATGATTCCAACCTTTACTCTTATGTTATCAATAGCTGGGATCTCCCAGATAATGAGAGTTGGTATTTTATTTGCAGGGCCGAAGATGATATTGGCACGATACTATATGATTCCTATAATAAGTACTTTAAAATTGAACACTTTAATGATCTAATAAATTTCACATATCTTGATAATGCAGGAAAGATTAGTTCTAATTCTCATATTGGGGTAAATCCTGTAGAGGATTGTGAATGGCATATTTCCTCTCTAGACGTGTATATTAATTATTCAGATGATATTGATTTTCTTACTTCTGCAAATTATACTGATCTAAGTGCTCATTATTGGTTAATATATTTGGATTCGCTATCCGAATGGGTATCCACTAAAGGATTGAATCCTGGTGAATATACTATTAACTTTATTATTGAAGCCAATCTTACCTATGGTTCTGGATTTCCAAATTATTATATGAATTATACTCTTGAGAACACAATCTTGGACATTAAAGGTCCAGCTATGACCTTATTAACTGGAAGTCCATATACATTTACTTTAGGTTCAACTTATGATATTGTAGAAAATAATATACTTACTATGGCAGTTGAATCCACTGATTCTGATTTCGCCTATGTAGATTTAGATTATAAATACACCACTCCAAGTACCTCTAACTGGATTCGATACGGGACATTTTATGCAAATAATAATTCACTTGCAACTATTGTTTTTGATATTATTAATCTTAGAGATGACAATATAACTATACGGTTTACTGGACATGATGATCTTCAAAACAGTAAGGTGCTCTATGAAAGTAATTACTGGTTCATTAAAGATTTCAACAATCATTTGGAATTTGTGGTAGAAGGCTTAGATAGTTCAGTGTTATATGGTCTCAATGAAGATGATATGATTGAATTAGAGTTAAAAGTACTTCCCTTTGATAATGATATCACAAAAGCAGTGGTTAGCACAAATTATGAAAGCTTTACTCTTCAGACAGTATCTTCAGAACAAGATCATATTTATTTTGAAGATAATGGAGGAGAAGATATCAAATTAAATTCAACATTCTACAATATTTTTGGCTCTGAGTTTGCCAGTATTCCGGTTGAAGTTAGATTATATCAAGGAACTACCTTAATTACCTCAAAACAGGTTCTTATTACCGTAATTACCACAACATTTTGCGATATTGTGCAAATTAACAACGTTACTGTTGATATTACTAACGATACCAATAATATATGGATGAGTTTCTTAAATCAGACTGATGCGTATAATAATACTCATGGGATTCCATTTATTGCCAATAACCAACCCCCTGTGTTAAAAGTATATAATTCTTTAGGTGAGTTGGTTCAAGTAATCTATTTATCGGCTTATCTTGATACTAATAGCTCAGAAGTATATGATACTGGGACTATAGAAATTTTAGACAATAAATTCACAGTATCACTACCAAGTCCACAATCGGGAGAGCTATGCTCGATTGAAGAAGTTATTGTAAATGGCACATCTTATCCATTTTCCTATTTTGTGGATACCACTGATGAAGAATTACTAATTATTTTACTCAGTCCGAAATCTTTGGATGGAACTTACAGAGCTTCTGCGCCAATTGAAATCAAATATGGAATATCCACCACATTACGGACAGAAAACCATTTTGTAGGAAACTTTAATTTCACCTTATTATCTCAAAATAATTATACCTTTATTGGGGAGTTTTATGATATTTCAGGGGCAATCTCGACCTTTACTCTAAATGAGACCTTTAGCATTGATTATCAAGGTCCTGTTATTTATAAGCAATTTAGCAATGATTTTGCCATAAATCCTGAGACGGGGTCAATATCCTTTATTATTTCTGATTTTTCTGGTGTATCAGACTATTGGTTTAATACCACTATTTCAGGATATTGGGTGGTGAGCGGTGATGTGTATACCTTTTTCTTCAATGATACAAGCATTTCGGAAGGATTAAAATATATTACATTTACCTGCAATGATACACTTGGGTCTGAATCATCACTACAATTTACCTTAATTTTAGATAAGACCGCTCCTGTCTTTTCAAATGTAGATACTGATCAGATCTATGGGAATGATTTATTTACAATAAATGCGACCATTTCAGAAAGCTCAGAATATACACTTTCACTCGAGATTATCCATATTTCTTCAGGATCAATTGTTACCAATTTTGAATACTCCATAATTGAAGTGACTGAGGATGAATGGCAAATTCTCATTGATACACTCACTCTTCAAAATGGATATTATGATATAACATTAATTGCAATGGACTCAGCAGGAAATTCAAATACCTATACTATTGAAGATGCCTATTTTGATAATATGTATCCAATTATAGATGAATTTGTCGAATCTATTTATGTGGATGGAGAGAGTATTTATAATACAACAATTACTGATACTTTATACTTAAATGAGGAAGAGTATCTTACTATTTCTGCCTTTGATACCTTGTATGATAATTTTGATTGGAGTACAATTGATCAGACATTAGCAGATCAGTTTGGTATTGAAAACATTACTATGTATTATACCTATCCTCTAGCATGGTATAATATTAGTATTGCTGGAACTCTAGACTATGAGACTCTTACTTATGAGATTACAGGCTATGGAAATCCAATAAACACCACTGTTCAAAACATTAAAAGTATCCAATCTCTGAGTATTGGAGACTATATAATAGATAAATTCACCATCTTGCTTGACGGAACGTCATTATTGCTTCAAATTAATGAGCAGTACCGATATGCCTTATCCTCACAATTAACTGACGAAATTTATGCTCAGTTCTATGAGATTACCAATGATGATGAAATTACCTTATCCTTTAACTCTAATTCTGAACTATGGGAGATAAAATCTACTGGAAGAAATTATTTTAATATTACTGATTATCTTAATCTTTCAGAAGGGGATGAAATTCTCTTTTGGTTCGAAGTAATTGATGGTTTTGGAAATAAGCTGATTTCCCATAAATATACCGGTATTTATGATAATATAATTAATAAGACAGATGAGTATAGCTTATTTAACTGGTATCTTGGTACTAATTCTACTGGTGCCGGCATCATTGTCTTTGGTTCCGATGAGTTTGAGTATAGCACAACCCAAATTGATACCTCTTCAATAGCTCACACATTCAATGGAGAAGAAGATGTGAGTAGAATCTATATTTATGGCTCTGCAAATGAATCAGCTTGGGAGTTAGTAGGAAGAGCTTATTTTTCAGGAGAAGAAGATTTATGGAAGTACTACTGGGATGGTGATCTATTAGAATCGTTAAATGAATTACCTCCTGAAAATTATTTCTTAAAATTACTCATATTTGATAAAGCGGGTAATTATCTCGATTATGATGGGCAATATTGTGGGGCCTATAGCTTTACTAATGAGGAAGATGGAACTGTTCCCTCTGAATGGTATGATACACTTGGAACAGGAGGTACCTCGTATATAATTGAAAATTTAGGTGAACATAAAAAAGTATTAGAATTACACGACTGGTCTAGTAGTCATAGAGCAACAATAGAAAATTCATTCGCAGATAAATCTTATGGAAATGTAGAGTTTTGGATTAGAACAACAAATGTTGCAAAAAGAACATATATACGCTTTCAGCAAGTAGGCGGAAACGATGGATTTTATATAATTCTTGGATATGGTGGTTATTTACGTGATGCAAAGACAAGTGCTAATATAGAAAATGAAGCTTCTGAAGATTTTACATTCGTTTCAAATAAATGGTATCATTTTCGTCTCGATTTTGAATGTTCTGATAGTGAATATGAAGGGTTAGATCAATATAAATGGGTTGGATATATAGACGGTGTAAAAACTAAGGTCTATAGTTTTTATAATAACTATAACTATATTGATGAATTTCATTTTTCTACAAGCACTGTAGATTCTTCCTATTATTCATATTTTGATGCAGTAGGATATTCATGGGACACAGGTTATAATATTGGAGAAAATACTAATGAATTTGCTTATAACCCTATCAAGACATATGATTATACCCAAATCGAGCTTCTTACCGATTTAGTATTTGGTGAGATTTTTGAATATAATGCTACCGCATTATCGAATGAGCAAGATATTTCAGGTTTTATCGAGAATTATTTTGGTTCTGTCAATGTATGGGATGTAGTCAGTGAATACTACAACCCTCTAGAGAATTCATGGATTCCTATGGCAACCAATTCTGCTACTATACACACTAATGGATCATATAATATTATCTGGGATATCAGCAAGGATCAAGCATTTATGAACTCGATGTACAATTTCAGTTATGAATATCTTCCAATGAAGATCTATTCTCCTGCTAGCAATGATCTCTGGGGCTCATGGGGTATATTTTCGGACACAGGAGAATGGTGTCCAATTATTATTTCCGAAATAGGCAGTAATTTAGATATCTCAGTATTTAATTTCAGCGACACCTCAGGATGGTATCTTGAACCGACATTAAGCACTGAGACTATCATTCCTTCCTTAAATGGTCAAATGTTTAAGTTGTTTGATATTCATAGGGATGGAAAATGGGAAATTTTACGAGTTACTCCTGCTCAAATAGATATTATATACTATGAAAGTGGTTCCTGGACTATTAAGACAAATATAACCAGTCTATCGGGCTATGAATATTTTGATTTTGATATTACTTATGATGGCAGTTCTTCTAATACTATTATGGTCATTACCCAGCAAGATACTTCTGAGGATCTTTCATTATGGGTCTATAATTTTGCGTTAGATTATTCACTCTTAAAGTATGTGGAACGAGATTGTCCTCTAAATTTTGTTCCAACTGCTATAAAAATTATAAATGACTTTTCTTTAAACAACAGAAGGGCAGTATTAATAGGAGGGTTGATGTCAGGCGCATATTATTCGCAATTAATCGAATATGATATTGATTTAAATATTAAGAATATCATCGTTGATGCGATTTTAGGGAAAATTACAATTATTGAATATGATCAATTTGATGGTGTAGATTCCATCGTTCTTGGTATTGAACGGATCGCCATTGGAAAGATGGATGCCATCGTTGCTTTACGAAGAAGCACAGGTACTGACGAATGGGTGGAATTTGAGCTTTCTGGATTCGATGATGTACGATTTGAAATATTAGACTTTCTCACTATTCATGAGAATTATATTAATACACTCATCATCGCCAGTAAATCTGGACTTTTTAAAACCAAGATATCACATAATATAGATAAAAATGCTATTACCAGTCCAATCTGCTATACTATTAAGACATTCAAAAAGCAAGAGTTAAGTCCTATTTATTATCCTGCCATTAACAATACCATGATAAAGACTCCCCTATACAGAATACAAAAGATCTCCTATAGAACGGATTCTGGACAATGGTATGAGTTAAGTTCTACGTTATACAGAAATTCTAGAGATGAAATTCGGTTAGATCTGTTATCTGTGTGGAGTATTTTAACCCATGTAAAGGTAGCATATTCGTTTGAATCATTTGTATCAAGACGACGCACTACCATTGATCCTTCGTTCGATAAGTACGGTGGCACGTCAGATACTCAAAGTGTCTCAGTTTCAAGCACATTTTTCGAAGACTCATCTCTTCCTTTATTATGGCTTAATTCAGGTACTTCATTATACACTAATCCTAATTGGATAGCATTGCCAAATTCCATGACCTATCAGTATGCTCCAGTTATTTCTGGTTTGGGAACTCAGGTTGCATATCCTAACATTAAAATGGGATGGAATAATGATTGGGGTCCTGAATATATTACTATGCCGGAATTGGAAAATTCCCTCATTTATTATGGAGATAAGTATGATTCTGGGGAATTAGCTCAATATTTGAACTCCAAGGACGATTATTATGGAGAAGATAAGTTTGGAGGGAAATTTGAAAATAACTATATTGACGGCGTGTGGATTTCAAATCCTTATATGAGTGATACTTATAACTTCACTCAGATGTATTATTCAGATATTCATAGTGCTGGTAGTGGCGGACCTTATAATTATTATGATCCTGGTGGAGGGCTAGCTCAGTATGTGTTTGTAAGAAACACTATAACCAATATGACTGGCGAATATTCAACTACTCAAGTACCTGAAATATATTCATCTGGAGATTTACCTGCTGGAACAATTACGAAATATTTAACTGATATTAATGAGCTTTATGATCCCATTTTAGGATATTTAGGGTCACATTCAGGAGCATATTCCGATACTCATCACAACAATGATGACAAATATATGACTTTGGAATCGAGTAGTGGAATATATTGGGCGGATCTCATTGCCGACACTTATAGCGGTGAGAATTACTATCTCTCGTGTGATTTTAACGCCCCATCTGGCATTAATTCTTGGCTTAGAATTAATGGAGATACTTTCGCCACAGGTGATATATATGGAGACATATTCTTGAACCGCGTGTTAATAGAGGGAGTTAATTCTATAGAATATAAAGCTCTTAATCCATATCCAGGTGAATTTGATGTGACACTTGATTGGTTTAGGCTTGAGAAAGTTGTAGACGGGGATCCAGCTATAAATCCTTATCCTACTACTGAAGAGCTTGGAGCTGCATTAGTAAATTGGAGTCAATATATTACAGTTTCCAGAGGGGATATTGGTAATTTTGGAGTAGTAGGCACCTTTAAATTACCCATTGTTACCAAGGAAAATCTGGAATCAATCCATATTATGTTCGATGCTTCTGTAATTGCTGATAGCTTTGACAACGGTAACCTCCCCCTTTCTATTCAGATCTATAATTTTAATACAAAGGATTATGAATCCCTTCCTATGGCTCCTTTGGGTGGCACCAATACATATGATTCAGCTGAATTGTTATTAGACTTCTGGGATTGGCATCCAACAGATTCACCAAATCCTGCGGATGATAAATTTAGACCTGGATGGTCCACGTCAGGTATCAATGCAGTTAATACAATTAGCTATGGGGATACGTTTCCTAATACTCTAGATGGAAATGGAAATATTATATTTGATAATGCAGTAAAGAATGGCGGGAGCTTCTTAAAAAATACCGATTCCGGTCGTGAGATGAATACCTTATATTCTGATCATTATAAGTACTTGAGCTATGATGATACTTCCTATAATGCAAATAAATTCTATCTTGAGAGTATAGTAATTGATCCTAATGTGTTTTATACTCATTCTTCGGATTTTCCTAACTATTTATCTAGTACATCTTTTACTGGTCCAAAAGATTTTTTCGGTAATTATATCAATGATAATCATGAATTCAAGATCAGAGTCTTGACCACAAAAGAATCAGCTCAACTATCCACTCCTTATTTATGTATCGGGGATTTTAATACTTATACATATACCAATACAAGTTACCTTAATTATGATGATTTTGAATCCAATGCGATTAATAATACTCATGTAAGTCAATCAATTGATGTTACTAATAACGGCGTATATTTGAAAGGGTATAGTGGTTTTAATTTAAAAGAGCCTTCGGAAGGAGTTAAGTTCCGTGATACTTTCGGGGATACCGTCTGGGCATTTTCATATGAGCAGGGGGCTACAATCCCATTCTCCGAGAGTCTTGCCTATTCTGCGGTTGTGAGATCCCTTTACCCAAATAATCATTATACTCCCTCCACACTTACAGCATATCTTGAGAATGCTGCTACTGAATATAATAGTTTTACTTCTTATATTGTTACGGGTACTCATAGTTCTGGAGATGTGGTTGATACTCATGATAATGATGGTGTATGTTATAAAATTGATTCAGCACCTTCAGGGACGCTTTATAAGACTAAAGTAAAATATAGATTTCCACTTCTTACCAAATCATGGGATTTATATTATGATTTTTCTACGACCAAGAATGTCGATATGTATATCATGATTGGAGATTCATCTGGTCCTTCTGGTTCCTCTCTAGTTTCAAAATTGTCTGCATCATCCTTTTCAGGATCAGTGAGAATAGATAACCATGATCCGGATAATGATTACATTTGGATTGAGACTTATGGATTTAGTAGCCATCGAGTTTATATGGACTGGTTGGAAGCAGTATATTGTATCCAAGAGTACGAGACCTTCTTGAAAACGCCATCTATACCTTATTTAGGTTATGCTGATTCGGATTCTTGGGAATTAGAAGTCTCCAAAATAGATCAGTGGGGCGCTCAATCTACTTTATCCTTATATTCTACTCAATATTTTGATAACAGTCTCACATGGAATAATAGGCCACCTACTACAGGATTCATATCGTCAAAATCTCCTCCTTTTGGAAGTACATTTGTTTTTGATCTAGGGTCTGTAATTTCCCAACAGAATTCCCATTTCAAGATTGACGTTTCAAGCATTGAAGGAGGAGTTGATTTCAGCAACCCAATACTTAATTATGAATTGAAGAAAAGTCATCAAGCAGGAGGAATGCTCTATATGCAGACCGACTATGTTTCAGGTGAATTATTAACACTTAAAAGTCCTATATATGATGATGTGGTAGATGTAACTAGCAACGA
Source organism: Promethearchaeota archaeon (assembly GCA_016840165.1). GTDB lineage: Archaea > Asgardarchaeota > Lokiarchaeia > Sigyniarchaeales > SOKP01 > SOKP01. Next base: position 76,671 of record JAEOSU010000067.1, on the reverse strand, counting down.
TGAATTTGTTATAGAATGTAAGGCAAAGACCGATGATCAAATTACCTTTTCTCTTTATAATGGTGATTGGGTGACTCCTGTACATGAATTCGAGCTTATCCCACAGGGTAATAGCGATTTTACTGATCAGATCATTACATTAGGCCATAGTGAAGATTTGAAATTTGACCGCCTAAAACTTTCAGGAACCCTTGAAGTTAAAGAGTATTTCTTGTTGCATGCGATAAGTGTGATAGAAGGTGTTATGATTGTTGATACAAAACTATCTGAATACCAGTTTGATGATCAATTTACCTCTTTAAATTTAATTGACGGGATTGCAACAACTTCTGTTAATTATGCTCATCATGAAGATGATCAATTTTACACTATAAATTCTCAAGAAATCTCTAATGAAGATCATAGGATTACTGTTGACTTTGAATTTCCTTTAGACAATGTTGATATTAATAGCATTAGTTGTATTAAAATTGAGTTAGTGGGATTTGGATCGGGAATATCATTAGATAATAATTACTATAAAATAAAAAATTTTAAGTTAGGTCCTTATGAAGAGCTATCATATGAAATTGAAGATGGAACATTAATATTTACCATATCTGAAGATCAATTTGAAAAATTATTTGATACTTATGATAACAAGTATAAAATCGCATTTAGAATAGAAATTCAGGATGATTCTTCATTTAGTATCAATATAGATAAATTATGTGTATTCACATACCAAGAATGGACTGCGGAACATGATCTATATCGAGCTGTGTTTATATTTGAGAGGCTTACCGGTGGTCAAGAGGGAGATACAATTACTGTAGGTGTAAACGATGACATCTATCTTGAAATTGCCTATAATGATGGGGATCTCTATGATCCTGGATATAACAATATTATCTCATTTAATTACGATTTTAACACCCAAAAGTGGAGTGCGTTCGTAAACGAGAACTTTACAAACGGAATTCCTTCTCCAGATCAACTGGACACAGATCCAGTCATGAAACCTCGGATTGAATCTCGATTTGCGAGTGACTCTCACGGTATTATTATAAAGTTAATAGAATCACATTATTATACACGAGTAAGAGATGAAATCGATTTTGAGAAATATAAATCCTTGATTTTAAGCTATAAAAATAAATATTCTCATGTGGATGAAATCAAATTTGACAGCATTAGTTCTATTGTTACTCCTGAGAATGAATTTACACAGATTTGTGCCGATATTGATATTATCTATAGTTTCCATGATGAGATGGATAAATATCACAATTACAATATTTTTAATTATAAATTATTACCAACCTTTACCAAGGAAAACAGTGATGATTTAGAATCATTAGAACATGATGAAATTGGGTTTATAATAGAGAGTGCTCCTAGCAATGTAGGATCCCCTATATATCCTAATGGTCATTATGGAAGCAGTTATAGTTATACTGGGGGTGTAGGTGACCTTACAAGCGTAAATGAAGATTATTTTTATGCAAGATCAACAGGGCAAGAGTACCATGATAATCCACACATCTATGATAATTACAAGACCCAGAACGTAAATGGTGCACCAAATGATGTAGAATGTTATAGAAATGGAAACAAGCAGTTTTTTGATAAGACGGGGGAAAATGTCAAACTAACTAAGAATGAAATTCCTTCAGAACCTCCAGAATGGTCCATTACTGATAATCTTTATCGAGAAACGGATAGAGAGTCTAGCGGGGATGGGTACAGTTATGAAATTTATGACTATTATAGATTTAATTGTGACGATTGGGCCAGTAGTGCAAATATTAATAGACACTTCAATATGGAACTCACGTATTATAGGCCTCCCAGTGATGAGTTTGGGACTTGTGAGATTTATTTTTATAATTATTTAGAGGAACTTTGGGTTAAGAAGTGGAATGCTCCGATAATTGGTGAAGAGGTATCTTGGAGGTGGCATATACCTTCTTATTATTTTTCGGACTTAGACTATGTTAGTGTGTGCGTTTATTCTTGGGCATGGGATGTAGATGGCAAGACAGGGCTTTATATGGATATTGATAAAATTTATGTTGAACTAGATAAGGAGGTCTTACCGCTTTCTGAGATAGGATTTGGATTTGGATCTTGGCTTAATAGCGCAAATGATTTTTATGTTAGATTTAATGCCGGGTTTGAGGATTCGCTGGGAAACTCTAATGGTAAATTCCTTATAAATGGGGTTACTGAAGAGGAGACAGGAGATGGAGGTTGGGATTATTGGTATGGAGATAATTATTTTTATGCTGATATTTCTTCTATTAAATTTTTGATAGCAGCTTTAGATGCTAGTTACCCTCAAGGTCATAGGTGGACCATTGATTGGCTAGAATTGAAGTGCCTTAACGAGGCGAAATTTGTATCTGTAAAGAATTCTGAAGCAATAGAGTTAGGTAGTTCATATTCCCATGTGTATAATAGGTCATCATACATTGATAGTGGATTTCATGATGATCCATATTTTGGCAAGAATTCGATTCAGTTTACTTTAAAAAATACCATCACGACTCCTGCTTTTGCTCGAGAGAGCGGAGATGTATTTGCTGACCTTGAACTTTCTGATTTAGATCTTGATTTTGAAGTGTACCCAAGTCAATCTCAATGTGGAACTTCTTTTGCCTTAGAACATCAAGATATCGAAGGACATAATCAGACCAAATACCCACCTTCTGTATTAGGCGACTATTCTGAATACTCAACCAGCCGTTTCCGTAATTCTGCTATGGACGATATCCAAATTCCACTAATAACTCCTATAGAATTAAATTTCGAAGATATTGATATGGATGAGTTTGAAAGGGCAGAATTGGAGTTGGCATTAGATTTGGATGTTGATCTAAGGAATCGAATTAATGATTCTGCATGGAGTCTACGATATAGATTATTATTTTATAACTATACCTCAGGGGTATGGGAAGATTTCAAGGGAATACTTAGGGCAGAGAATCAAGGGTATAGCAGGGATGTATGGAATCCAAGTATTCCTTCTCATACGAATTTTTTTAATTATTTAATGAATGTGAGTGCGAATACCTTTATTCCTATTTATAACGATAACAATATCAAAATAAAGAATCCCATGCGAATAATGGATCTTGATAATCATACAATTCAAGACGGCCTCATGAAGTTAGCATTTATCTCTTATATTCTTCCAAGCAACTATTCTATTGAAAAAGATAATCCAGATAATTATTTTGTCTATGAACGGGCAGATCCTAAAATCCCGATTGAGATTAATCAGACTGTTACTATTCTAGATAGTGTATTAATTGGTGAATCCCGTGAGATTATGTATCCCGAAGCTTCTCTTACTACAACTTTGGAATTAAATGAAGATTTCAGAGCAAATTTGAGTATGATAGATAATTTAGGAGAAATTATTGGAGTAAAAGGAAAGTTCGTCGATCAAAATGCTATTCCATATGAATATCCAATTCAATATTATTGGATCACCTCTGAAAATGAATTAGCATTTAATTCTCCTATGAAATATCTCTTTACAAACGTTATCATTGAATATATCCCTCAAGCGGAGCTTAACTATAATTCTACGGATGGGAATTGGTATTTACCAGATTATTTTGTGGATGACTATTACAATTTCACAAAACCTTTCTTCGTCACTGCCTTATGGGTAAATGAGACATATTATGGAACATATATTCATCCCGATGTAGATGTCGGATATTCTATTGTGTCCACATCATATGGCACCTATGTAGATTTCTATGATACAATTCATCCTGATTCAACAGTGAAAGGAGCAGTTCATTTTGGAAAGGTTAATGATACCAATTTCTTACGGATTTCCAAAGATGATGAGCTTTTATATCAATATAATATATTAGATAATGCATCCGATTATCTTGGCGGAACGTTAGATCTTGAGATAAATATCGGATTTACTGATGTGATCTATAGCGAGCTTACCCAAGTATCATGTGAAGATTATTATCTTTCTGTTACTCTTTATCAAGCGGATTCCACTTCAAGCGCGAATGCCACCTTAATAGGAACGACAAAAGTTGATCTAAATAAAAAGCTTATGGGCTTCCATTATTATAGCCTTGCGATTGACTTAAATAATTTCGATTTCGTTTCTAACGGAAAGACAATACTAGCAGAGACTATTACGCGTGAGAAAAACTTCGATCTGTTAATCAAAATAGAATCTTCTGCATATAATTGTTTTGTGGACGGAAATCTCTTTAAAGGAGTATATGCCCATGAACTCTTAACAGCAAGTCTTGAAATTGAGACATTAGATTCACATCTTACCTTTAATGGGACACCAGTTACCATGCCCTATATTCCAATTGAACAAGAAGATGTACCCTTATCAAAGATAGATATGGGAGAATATGTTTTTGATAGCACTTCATTGCTATACGATTTTGAGTTTACTGTTAATGAAATTCGAACTCATAGCAATAATCTCACAGAAAATATTGATTATATTTTTGATCCCATCGAGAAATCCATTACGTTAATTGGTTCATATAGGGATTATTCAGGACAACTCTTTGGCGATATAATTTATAAGGCTTTTGAGTGGACACCTGAGCACATTGCAGCGTTAGAACCTGTAACGCTAACCTTCCAAGGAGATTATATCACCAATATTACAAAGTTTATGGAATTAGTTGTCCAATATGATGCTATTCCTGGATATGATATGGAAAAAATTGATAAAACTACTGGTAGATTAGTCTTAGCTGATGAAGAAAAAGGCTCACATTTATTAAAGATCCACATGTGGAATTTTGTGGAAAATAAGTGGGATGAGGTTAGTTTTGTCTGTTATGATGATTATACCGGCACTAATACCTTTTCCTATGTCGCCGATAGAAATTTTGTAATGTTTGAAGATTATTTCAACAAAACAAGTTCTCAAGAATTTGAAGCTAAGGTAATCTTTGCCTTTGAAGAAGATATAGGAGAATGTTTTATCGCAAAGACCGGCTTTTCAATAACTTCAATTGGAGCTAATTTATTCTATAATACACCTCATACGGAGCATTTCATTAATCCCAAAATTGAATTTGATATCGATCTTACCGATTATTATGAAAATGATGAGATTTACCTTGAAGAAATTTCCCTTGAGTTAGATTATGAAGGAGTAATTGAGTTTGATGATGCTTTTGTCTATTCTCAATATGCCTTAATACAGGAATTGTATAATTTCTATTTAAGAAATGAATTTCTTGATTTTGAATCATTTGCCTTAAAATATAATTCAATTACGATATCACGAGAGGAAGTTAATAGATTAATCCTTCACGATATTGAAAATGATAAATATTACATTAGAGCGAAATTAGAATATGATTGGAATTGTATCCTTCAAATGAATTTAGGAAGCAAGTCCAAGTTAGAAGTGCTTGCTACCCTTAATCTGAATAAATATGACCTTACTGTGGCATATACATCATTTGAGACCACCCGAATTTCAGCAACTGAGATAACTATTCCCTTTGAAATGCAGCCAATCTATGCTCCAAATTATATTCAAGATGATAACTCTATTCATATGCTTTCTAATGATGATAAGCTTGATATTGGTATTTTTGGTGGATTCCTTAGAGATTCTGATACTAGACAGAGGTTAATGCTAAGGCAGAGATTATACTATAACTTTACCTATACTCAGCTTGGTTGGTACAATATTTTATTAGATCAAGAATATACTGACGCAATTCTAAGATTTGTAGTGCCTATTGGCGAGTTAGAGACCCCCACCACGTATATCACTAATAGCACCTATTTCGCCTTTAGTGCGGATAATGAAGTTACCTCTGTTGAGTTATATTATAATGTTGGTTCCGGTGATGTCAAAGTCGGAGATATGGTCCAGAACTCAGGAATTCAAACTAGGTTTGAGTATATGTGGGATGATGTGAAAGGTGATACAGGAGCATCTACTAATGATATTATTGAAGTAATGTGTAATGTAACTGATGTTTTAGGCAATAATGGAAAATATCGCTATAATTTAACTGCCGATTTCGATGCTCCACAGCCTTTAATTAGTTTGGGAGCTTTAGATTATCCAGCTACATATAGCTTTGAGAATGAAGAGGATGGAACGAGCGGAGCAAATATAGAGTTTGTAGATTTTAATGGTTTGGGAACTTGTATAGTTGAGAATGAATTGGATGATCATAAAAAAGTTTTGAAACTATATGATACAGTTGATTGGCAATCTATGAGTCATAATTTTGCTTCTTCTCAAGAATCGGGTACAATAGAATTTTGGATCCGATTAGGAGAGACTGATACATATCACAGAATTATATTGTATAGTGGTGCAACAATATTTACATATATTATATGGCGGAATGATGGATGGCTGCGATATCATGACGGAGATTGGCATAATATTGTACAATATAATGCAGATCAATGGTATCATATTCGTATTGATTTCGAATGTGGAACAGGTGGCTATGAAGGACTTGCTGCTGATACATTTTATATTTATGTTGATGGCTATAAATATGGTGCATATGGAACTACAAACCCCACTGCAGATTTGGATAAATTCTATTATGATAGTAAATCTCGTGCTACAACATATTTAGATGCAATCGGATTTTCATGGGATCAAAAATATAATATCGAAGCTAATAAATTTGGATATGCGAATCCTCTCACACAGATCGAGTTTACCTCAAATGAACTTATTTTAAATGAGACCGCATGGTGGAAATTTGATGAAACAAGTGGATATACTGCTAGTGATTCAATCGGTAATAACAATGGAATCTTAGACTCTAACATGACTGACGATGATTGGATATCGGGTAAGTTTGGTAATGCTCTCGATTTCGACGGTGATTATGATCAAGTTGATATGATGGATTACAACTTACCAAATGGCGGGTATACTATGGTATGTTGGTTTAAGACCACTAGAGACCATCTTGCTTGGATATGCGGTGAAGGAGGAAGCGGTGAAAGCGTGGCTACAAACATTAACATGATGCTTATTAAGGATACAGATGAAATAGAGTTCTGGACAGAAACTGGATACGGAACTAATCATATATATCCTTTTACAATTACAGGAGCTACTGATGACGGACAATGGCATTTCTTAGCTGCAGTAGTTGATTTTGGTAATGTAACAATGTGGTTTGATGATCAGAAATTCACTACATCCATTATTAATTCAGATACTACCGCCAATAATTTCCATGTAGCAAATTATAGAATTCTTGCCAGTCCTGATTCTAATCGTTTTCTAGGGCAGATTGATGATGTAAGAGTATATGAATTTCTTCTTTCGGATGATGAAGTATCATGGTTGTATAATAGTGGAGAAGAATCAAGTATAAAAGAACAATATCGAATTATTGATCTTACTACCGGGGCTGTCTCTGATTGGGTTAATTTTGATCCAAAATTAATTGAACGTCTATGTGATCTAGGTGAACTTCCATCTTATTTCACTATCGAATATAAAGTAGCTGATGCTGCCGGAAATGAAAATATTACTTCGCTTGAGAATGTGTTATTGTCAATGCAGGCTCTACCAGCTCCAACTGATATGTTTAGTTTTGAGACCGAACAAGGTGTTTATTATGGAACCTATGACTTTCGAGATGATCAAGATGACTCATTCCCATCAGACTGGATTGATTATAGTGATACTGATTGTTCCATATCAGTATTTTCTGAGCTTGGCGGTCATAAAAAGGTAGTAAAGATGTATGACAATAAAATTGATGAGAGATTCCTTATGAGGAATTATTTCTCTTCCGCCCAATCGTCAGGCTCGGTTGAATTTTGGGCAAGGGGAGATTCTTCAGTCACATATGATTACCTTTATTTGGATTTAAGAGGAACTTCTCGAACCTGTCAGGCTTATTTAAAATTGTCGAATCACTATTTATATGTATACGATGGAGGGTGGAATACTTTCTATCACGCCAGTATTACCAAAGACAAGTGGTTCCATCTGAAGGTTGTTTTTGACAAATCTGCTAATACAATGAATTGGTATATTGATGGGGCTCACATTGGCACTACCAATTTTGAGCATAGTGTCGATATAGAATATATTCAAATATTTAGTGCGGATTGGACGTCGAATGCCGATTTCTCGTGGTATGTCGATGCTATAAGTTACTCTTGGGACTCTACGAGTCATGATGGTTTAGGATATGAAGTGGGACGGAATATAAATCCATATGATATTGAACCGTTGTTAAAGATTAATTTTCATCCAAGTGCCTCTTTTAATACTCATATTAAAATTACTGATGAAATCGATGGATATAAAAATGTGATAGAACTTTATGATAATTCGGCATTATATAGTTCTTCAATAAATAATTATTTTAGTAGTCAAAGTACTGGTATTGCAGAGTTTTGGTTTAGAGTAGATGATATAAGCGGAAGCGATAATAAAATATTTGGTTCTTTTAGGGATGCTGGAGGTACTTCAGGACCTTATTGGAGAGCTTATAATGGTCTCTTAGAATGGAATGATGGAACTTATCATACGATTCAATCGATATCGGCAAATGTCTGGTATCATCTTATATTTGAATTTGATTGCGGAACAGATACTTTCGATATGTGGGTTGACGGAGTTATAAAAGTAGATAATGGAAACTTCGCGAATGACTTAAGCAGTGTAACTAATTTTAATATGTACACTCACTCCTCTCAAGCTTTTGAGGATTTTCATGCCTATATTGATGATATAGTTTATAGTTGGGCTCCAATTCCAGAAGTTGGATCAGTCTCTTGGGATGATAATACCATTGATTTAAACAGCAATGAAGTTTCTGAAAGAACAATATCGTTTAAAGATCACGGTCAATTTGGACATATTCCTTCTATTGATGCCTTTATTAATGGATTTTTCTATGGTACCGCTTATTTAGATGCTGGATATTATTCCCTTTCATTCGGAACCGAGAATTCAAAAGATACGTTAATTGGATATTCTAATTCACTCCTTTCAAGTGAAATTTATTCGAATATTAACCCAATGAACCATATTTCATGGGAGGTAAGAAAGGATGACTATTTTGCTGCTGTGAAGCACGTGCTTGTGGATGATAATATTGTTATTATTAACCCAGTAGCGCAGGAGGAAGTACGAACCCTTGAATTAGAACATTTGTATGATAGAGGTTTTGGACTATCTGATTTTGCTATGATAAAGCAGGTATATTATATTAATACGACATCAGATAACAGCACCAACCTTGAGTATGGATTAGACTATATTTTCGATGAAGATGGCTTTGTAGAATTTCCAGAATATTCACGTATTCATGAGTTATATGAAAATAGTACTGAAGTTCAAGATAGCCTCATTTATTTTGAATATTACGCCTCTCAATTTAAAGATATACTTAACTTATCGAACGCTGATGGTTTTTTCCTTAATTTCACAATGCCTGCTACCTACTATTATCACACCACCATTCAAAAATTAGTAATTTCCTTTAATGACTTAGAAGGCAATTCCTTCCCAATCATATATTATGACTTGGATTTACGCGAATATTTCCTTGAAAATGTAAAGTCGCAATATGAAGTTGATATTTTCGGACTTGGTGAGATGATGGCAATTCCTTTATATATTTCGCTTAATGACATCGCATTATCGAATCCTTACAAGCAATTTGACCTCCGCCTCTTAGAATCAATTACTTTTACCGTTTCAGATTCTGAACGATGGCCAGGATCATTCATGCGGGAAGTTGAGAATTACACAGTTCTTGATTTACCATATCAAAGAGTAGGAATTTTAGATCTTTCTCTCTATAATCTAATTAGCGATTCCATTGAAGCTGATGAGGATGGATTTGTTGAATCTACCATTATATTTAGAGCACCCGAATATTATGATTTTTATGCGGAATCCACCTTTAAGATTAGACGCCTTAATATTGAGTTTACCGATGTAAAAATATTTGTCTATAATGAAGAAGTTTCTGAAGGTGGAGTTGTTGATGTTGAATATTCTGATTTTATTGAATTGAATTACAGATATAGCAATTCATTGGCTCCAGTATTATTAAATGATCTTTTGGAATTGCCGATTACAATGATTAATTCAAGTTCAGGGGAAATACTTGGATTTAGTGTGGCGAACTGGATTACTAAAATTGATAGAGATTCATTATCTGGCTATCTCTCTAAGTATTATTATTCGAGATTCCAAGTGCCAAAAATTTTAGGAGAATATAATATTTCATTCGGATCTTCAGGAACTCCAATCCACAATATAATCTTTGGAGAATTCCAAGAGACAGCATGGTGGAATCTCGGTAATGGTGATATTGCTTATGATTATATTGGTGATAATGATGGAGAAATTTATGGAGCATCATTAGCAGATGGCAAAATTGGAAAATCTTTATATTTCGATGGTGTGAATGATTATGTTACCACAGACCTTGATATGACTTCTATTTGGAATGCTGGAGATCCAATCCATATATCAGTCTGGATTAAAAGTTCTTCTACTAGCGGCATGGTTATAGCAGGAACACCTGGAGGTGGTCCAGATATAATGGTTCAGATGTATACTAATGGTCAAATTAGAGTTAGATTGTATGGAGGAACCATCGCGGCATCTGATAGTGGAGCCTATAATGATAATGAATGGCATCTTGTAGATTTCGGATGTGATGGAATAATTCCTTACTTCTATATCGATTCCGTTCCTCAATCTGTCGCACCAACGATCGGGACCTATAACCGTGAGACTTCTTTGATGTTTGGCGCTCGTAAGACTCCTGCTCAAGATTTTTATAATGGGTATATCGATGATGTTCGCGTTTTTACTAAAGCTCTAACTGATAATGAAATAGAATGGATATACAATGATGGTGAAGGAAGACCTGAGCCATTAGTAAATAAATTCAAATTTATATTGAATGTTACTCAAGAATCTCTCTTTGAGACTGAACCAATCTACCTTCCAGCAAATAGCTATGAGTTAGAATATGGGCAATCTTTTCTCTTAGAAGGCTGTATAAGGGACAATGATGAATATGTTATCGAAGATGAGGTCTATGAATACAGATATCAAGAAGCTGAGGACGGTGAGACGGTTCACCACCTAAAAATCGTATCTCCCTTAGATGATCCTGATTTCTTGGATAGAGAAGAGTTTGCTATCTATTATATTGATAAAAATTTGACCACAAACCCCCTTTATTCCTCTTTGAACGGACGATTTTTCAAGGATCGAGAAATATTACAATATAGCGAAGATCCATTCATTAGTTATGTCGATAATGCCTATATAGTGAACATATTTTGGGACGCCAACTCTCTTAAATTCATCGACTATGACACAGTGTTATTAATTTCATATAAAGTACAAAAAGGTCGCCCAATTTCGCCTATGTCTTACAGCTCAAAGGATGCTTATGGGAATGATGTCTACAGCAATCTGATCGAGATTCCGTTTGCCAAATATGATATGTTAGCAAAAGATTGGATTGCTGAAGATAACTTCACCGAACGATTTGTTATTGACAAGAATTTACTTTATGAAGATATAGAAAGTTCTGGTGCGACAATACAAGGATCGCAATTTTATGATGAGAGATTCATTCAAACAGGTATAATCACTCTCGAAAGTATTTATGTAAATTGGAGCAGTGCTGATAGTTTTGAATTATTGAATGAAAGTGAATATTCATGGAATATTAACAGTAATGGAGAATTGATAGTTTCTGGGCTTCCCTATAATTCCGGTGATGTATTTAGAGTATTATATTATGGGCTGCATCCTGTATCGCTTATTCATTCCATTAATACTTCTATTTCTTCTGTTGAGTACATTAAAATAGTCAATAACACCGGATATGAATACGAGTTTCAATTTGGAACTGATTATTGTGTTTCTGCGGACGGTTATAGTATCTACTTTAAAGATCTTTATAATTCTATTTTATCAAGTGGAAATTTCACTATCTATGATAGATTTGAAATAAAATATCATGCTCCATTATCTCGATTGGTGGATCTTTCCCAGAACTTATTGTTAATGCTTCAAGACCAGAATGGCAATAACATTCCAATTGATACTGTTCCTATTGATAATCTAGGATTCTTTGAATATGAACAATCCTTAGAGCTTGATAGTCCACTATCGCTTCCCTTTGGCGGAGGAAAGAAGCTTGTCCACATGGCACTTACCTACTTGCCTACTTCAGTATTTAATAAATCGTCTGATAATTCTATACCAATTGATTATGAAGACCAAAATGGTAATAAGATTTATCCATATAAAGAGAGTAATAAATGGGTAAAGCCATTTACAGTAATTACTATTCCTAAGAAGATTAAGCTTGAAATGGTTGAAGATCCTTCGCAGAGCATGGTGATTAATCAGAAATTTTATGAAGAACGAGAATATATCTATAATTTCAATCCAATGGAAAAATTAGAGGAAGGTGAAGAGTATACTAAAGTTATGATAGATACCCTCGTAAAAGAGAATTATACGTTTTCATTTAAGTTATCGACCTTTGAAGATAAACCAATAAATGGCTCTGTGGTTTGGCTCCATATCGGATTAATGCCTAAGTCTGAAACGAAATTTTTCAATGATCGAGCAATTCTTGAAGAATATGGGGTGTATCCATATTTTGAATCGCTTGGAACTGAAGATGTTACATTCCGAGGTCCAGGAGGAGGTACTGATCTTGCAAATAAAATGTATGGTAGACCTCTTATCTATGAGATTAAGCACGACTATTCAAATTACTCTGCATATGGACCTTATATTTGGACGTATGGAATTACTGATGAGACCGGAGAAGTTTCATTTGATATTTCATTTGATCATGACTTTCTTACTGATTTCTTTGAGATTTGGGGAAGTATATCAAGAGAAAATAGACAGCTCCAGATTTCTGATATTGAAGATTGTGTGTTGTATATTCGCGCCTTTAATACCTATGTTGAAGATTGGGATGAGATGGCAATTGATTCTCCATATGAATATGTTAGCTCAAAAGATGGAATAGTATTCAACGGCACTGCTCAGGTTCCTGCTTATGATATTACACAATCAGTCCTTCAGGATTCCACTTATGTAGAAGGACTTATCCATCTCCATAAGAAAGATATTGCTCTTGGTATTAATGACTATTATGCCTATAATTTACCTGATGATGATATTGATGAGACATATGATCCATTAACATTGCACCTACACGTGACAGAAGCTAAACCAATCCCATCGACCACGGTTCCAAGTGTAGAATATCTAAGTAAAGTCCACACCAATTCAGAATTAGAACCACTTCCATTAAACATACTAAATGATAGTGATTATCGTTATTATGCATATATTGAGTTTATTACACCTTCTGGAAATATAGTAGAAACTCTTTATAAGGAGATTCATAAAGCATATGATAGTGGAACTATAACAGTAGATAATGAGACAATAGTAGATCTCTGTGAGAAGTTAGGACCAGGTATTTCCACCATCAGAGTACATGTGGTAGAATCTGACTTTTATAAAGCATCTCCTGTAGTCGCCGTACCTTTAGAAATAAGACCCGCAAACTGGATTAAATTCGGAGAGAAGAATACCCATATTGAACTTATTGATCCATTTGTTTCTGCATGGGGTGAAGCGTATAACAGTGATAAGGAAATGCCATTTGAAAGTAATTATCCATTTTTAATAGGAAGTGTATGGGTAGAACCTTATTTCAATTCATCGGGTGGTGAGGAATCTGTCCAAGATTATATTGACATTAATTTAGATTGTACAATCTACAACGAGGATGGTACTACTAGCACATTCCCCCTGCGAAATGATATTATGCTCCGTCCAGGGAATCATGATGGCTTAATGACCTTTACTATAGGGCTTGGTCCAGAAGATGCATTTTTAATGGGGCTTCAATGTGATTTAAATTTATCATTTAGTATTGATTTCAATAGAGATCAAATTTTTAAGGATGAAAGAGATGTTGAAATCTATTTATTGGACTTAAGGCTGGAAAAGAATCCTTCCAGTAATGATCCAAACACCATATGGTCAATATATGTTGATGGATTTACTTCCGGTGCGATTACCGTAGCAATAGAGGATGCAGTATCAACCGGTGATAGTGTACGGTATTTAGGAGGGATTCAAAACGGACAAACGTATGGACAGGAAATTGCGTTCTTGTTTAGTAATGATACCTTAGAATATGGTATTGATGCTGATAGTGAATTATTATTGCTGAATGCCTTAACTGAGATTAGTGTGTTAGAGGTAATAGGAATAAAAGAGGGAGATGAATATGAGTTTGAACAGACTACTGATTGGACTGCCCCGTATTATCCTTCTGGTATCTTAAGCAATGATTCAGTCATTAGGTTTACGGGAGCTAATGTTCCTGATGAGGGAACTGAATTTTCAGTTATCTACAAATTAAAGTTTGATTTTGGCTCTAATAATTATGGTATAATAACACTCGGATATACTAATGAATATAATGAGAGTTCGATAGAGCTTCGATTACCTGCTGGATTCTTACCTGAAAGTGATAATTCCTATTCTCCTATGTTCACTCGATTTGTCCAAGATTGTGATGGAACTACTGCTGATTATACCTTAGATTATGGAAAGCAGAATGCTGTACCCTCGGATTTTATCATCTACAATGAACATGAATTAGAGATACTAAATAATGATAATCCAATTGTGAAGGCAATAGTAGGAAATCACTTAAAGATTACCCTTGATCAAATTACACCCCCAATTTCTCCATTTACAGTAATTTATGGAGTAAAATCGCAATATACCCTCGGATACGGATTCCAGAAGTATAATAAATCATATAGCGATTCTGTAAGGTTAATAAATAATACCGACTCCACTTCTAAATTATTAGATGAATCGAGCAATGAGATATACCCATTAACGCTTGAAGATTCCGCGTTATATATTTCATTAGACAATTCAAATGAAAAGACCATTCTCAAGTTATTGAATGTGCCATTGTTATATGCTCCAGAAATTAATTTAACATTCATTCTGGATCATGCATTACTAGACTTAATTCAAACTTATGGAGATGATTTCAATGATTTAACGATTGAATTTAAATATACGACAAACGATGGATTTTATGAATATTATTCAGATCCTAAAGTAGTTCCATTAAATTATACTGAGATTCAGCCAGATATCGTAGCAAATAGTTATGTTATTGGCTATAATAAAGATCTCCAAGCGATTTATGACATGGTTGGAACTGATAGTGTTGATATTGAAATTACTATTCATCAAGTAGGAAGTAGTGATAACTATATTCCATATGTTATCTTAGAGCAATTTGATTATATCTCTGATGAGCATTTAGTTGAGAATTATGATAGAATGCCCTTAGATAAATATGGCAATTTCGATATAAAAGCTGCGGTAAACACTCCCCATTACTATCAGATATTTAGTCGCCCTCTTGTCGATTGTATCTATGGAAAATCTCCATTTAATTTAATAGATAGTAGTAAGGTAACAGTTGCGTTAAAAGACTTACCTAATGTAACCTTAGTATCAGTAGATTCAGATGGAGTGAATTATGCTTTTGATTATATTGGCTGGAAACAGACTCTTCCCGTAAATTCTGAGAATTTCTATATGATTCCTAACTTAGGCATGTTTATTGATACCTATGATATTGATGAGCCTTTGTATCAAGATGGATATGTTGACCTTTATTACGGTTCTGGAACTTCGATAAGAGGAGAGGAAGAATATATAAATACAATCTACATGGATTATGAGAGCAGTTCAATACCAGATTATCGATCCTCGATTTCAGGAAATGAACCAACCTCTTGGGAGGACACTTTTAATTTTGCTGATAAATTCTTAACCACAGATATTATAACGGTAAGTGGACAAGTCTTTTATCATCAATTATTTGATTTAGATATTGATATAAACAGCTCTTCAGTTATGGAAAATATTTTCCCAAATTATGGCAAAATAATTAACTTTGGACTACAATTAATAGAAGATATTGACGTCGCTGAAATTCGAGCTGTGGGAATGCCCTATTCCTATGCATTATCTGTACAAGGATTTCCAGTCGGGAATTACAAAGAAGATTATTGCAATTTAATATCTGAGGGTTATAGCGGCTCATTTACTCCTTCTGAGGATATACTTGAGATTGATACTGATTTTGCCTTAGAATATGATGAAAACGGAACTGCATATATTCTATTCTTTAAAGCAGTAGGAGAATTAAGCTCCTATACGGATGATGAAAATAAAATCATGATCGATTATTGGATTAATCATGAATTTATCAATAGCTATGATTATTATATCCATGAAGATCCAGAAGATCCCTATATTTCACAAATTGAATGGGATTACAACTATACAGATAGAGATACATATCACCTGCACCCTGATTTCTCTGATGAAACAAGTTTTACAATTGAATATACTGCGTTAGAATGGGAGATTTTCAATAGTACGTATATTAAAGATGGAGAGGATCTATTTACATTCCAACCTGAAGAATTTTATAATATTTCTATATTATACACCGGAGAAAGTAGTACTGATGAATTTAGCATACAATATATTGTTCCAGAAGGACAATATAAAGAAGATTATATCCTATTCCCTACAATTTATACATTGGCTCAAAAAGGTGAGGATGAAGAAACTATTGAAGTATTTGAAATTGCTAATGAGGAGTCAAAGAGCTATTTATCTCAAAATACCCCAGATTCTTATGAATATACCATCAATTTCGACAATATTGAGGCTTATATTAAGACAACCTATGGCTCAGAATATCAGCTTGTCGAGAATTCTTATCTCTATGTATTAGCTCAATATAATTCCACACTACTTAAATATGAAATGGGACACACCCCATTTAATTATAAGTATTTGGGAGATCAACATGACGCGTATCAAATTGCTTTATATATTGATGATCAATTTATAGCATATTCCAACGAATCTCTCTTTAATGATTATGTATTAAAGATTGAAAATGAATATATCTACTTTAATGACAAATCAGAAGGACAATCAGGGTATATTGAACCAAAGAGTGCCATTAAGCTTTCTTATAAATTTAAATTACAACCAGGTCTGCTTGATAGAAAGCACTTTTTGATTGTAACTTACCCATGGAGCAACATTTTTGATACGCCTTATGATCCTTTGGTAAGTGATAATCCTCAAATTGACTATAGAGAAGAATATAGGAAACTAAGTGGAGGGTCAATTATCACTCCTTTCGAATACAGCCTTTCTATTGAAAACAAATATACTTTATACTTGAGCTATCGCTTAAATGTAAGGGATTATTATGAGAATAAATTTGAAATCAAATCTCAATATTTCAGTAGTTCTAAGAATGGATATGTATATGAATTAATGTCTGAAGAATTGGATAATTATATTGATGTCCTTGAAGTTAATGGAGAAAATTCGATCAATATCTATTATTATGATAGATTTGGCAAAATGAGATTCTTAGATCCAATCCATTATGAATATCTTAGTGCCACACGTGAAATTATAATCAAAAATGATGAGAATGTGCTAGTCTTACCAAATGGACTCATGGAATTTTACGTATCTTTTGTCTCGGAAAGTAACGATAAAGAATTTGCCAGTTATCGCTTTACTTACAATCCCGCAGAGCCCATTACAGATACATTAGATATGCCCTATTGGGATGTCATTGGTGAAAGTGGAGTAGATGTAATTCCTAACTTAGATGCATTTTATTTTATAAATGAGGAAGATTCCACCATAGCTACTACTGTATGTCATGCCTCTCAAATTGCTGCATATCTTGAGCAAGGAGATGAGTTAGAATTTAACTTAGAAGGTGAAATCGGGGATTTTGATGGCGGATTAATTAATGAAATTCACAATGGAACGTACCTTGCACTCTACATTGATACAAATATAAGAAATATTGAAAGTGTGGATCACCTCACCATTAAACTTTATGATAATTCTGGATTGATGTCAGCATTTACTCAGACGCTCTCTAGAGAAGAATTACTCATGTATGATTATAATATCAAAATTGAACTACCAACCTCTTCTAATACGCTGAAAAAGATTAGGCTTATTCCCACATTTAGGACTGATAAAGAGTATAATGGAGATAATATACAAGGAATTGCGAGATTCCAGACTGCACAATGGAATTCTGAATCGGTTTCCCCTCTAAATAGCGGGAAAGAATACTTCCATGTAAAGTTAGACTATGCTCTAAAAACAGGACTAGATGAATTAGCATATATCTTTAATGATAGACTCGAATATTTAGAATTCCCTGAAGGAAAATCCTTAACTTATACCAAAGAAGAAGATGTATACACTTTACACATTCCGACTACATATATTCATCCAGATACTAAAGAAGTAATGTCCTTTATAGAAGATCAAGTGATCGCAATTCGTTATAATTCGCCAATCAAGAAGGGTATAGCGGTAGGTATTGGTAAGTTATATTTTGAAAATAAAGGATATAATTATGCTTCCCATTCAGATCTTCCAAAAGCAGAAATATTATTAGTGGAAGCCAGTTCTGATACCGCCTATTCAGATTTCACTGCCGATTATTATTATCAGACTCCCTTACAATTAACACCATTTGATACCGAACATAATGGAAGATATAAAGCGGTTAAAATTGAGTTAGACCTTACTTCACTCTATGAATCCACGCAAAGCGACGTCTTGAATTTCACTCATCTGCTCTTTACCATGCCAGATCCTTCATATGAATTAACCATTTCCGAAATAATACTCTTAGAAGATTCATTTGAAGGCACAACTCAAGCGGGTAATATAGATAGTCGAGTATGGCAATATTCTGAGGTTGAAATGTTTACTGCAAGTGCCACTCCAGAAGATGATTCATATCAACTAGCTTTAGATGAAATTCCATTATTCTATCCAAATTCAGAATGGTTAGACTATCTTAATATTTATGATGAAGATGGTAATTATTATACCGCAGGTATTACGGGAAATGATCATCAATTACACTTTGAATCTGCTACCAATACATTTACTTGGAATCCAGATTTTAATCAATTCCCAGAATACTTTGGTATGGAATTTCAAGAACCATTAATAATCGAACCAAATAAAACATTATACTTTGAGTATGTGATTAATACTTCTTGGGCACAACCTATATTAATTGAAGTGGAAAATATTGATCTTGACTCAATTCGGGTAATTTATGATTATAATTATCTATTGAAACCAGAATATTATGAATGGTATGGCCAACAATTTAGCATGGATCATTCTTATGAGAATATTGCATATTCCTTCAAGAACGAAACTGAATATAAGGTAGTACAATATTATTATGAATCCTTTAGCGTATATACTAGTGTTTCTGAATATACCCATACGTATGATATTGGAGATCTTTCCTTTGAAGATGATTTTGTAAATGTAAGCGTCTATAAGGTAATTGGTTTGAATGCAACCTTTTCATCCACAACCCTAACTGATAATAGTGACTTCACAGTAGCATTTAATGCCATCACAGGACAATTAACAATTACTGACTTGAACTCTGGAGATGGACTCCTTGATGCATTTGATCAAATCACTGCTATTTTAAACTTTTCATATGGCCCAATATCCAGCTTTACTGAAATTTATCTGTTAGATGAATTTAATCAGACATATCTAACCGATGTTAAGGAAACTTTCTATAATTATGTAGATATTGATTATAATTACATATCAAAGTCCGGAATCCCATTATTAGCTGAAAGTGCTGCAACTATCACAAGTGAATATACATCCTTTAAATCTAGTAAATATTGCCGAAACCCAGATATGAGGGATAATGATAAGTTAATTGGCTATGGGTTAGAATTATATGATAATTTTGAACTCTACAAAGATGAAAGCTCCATAATTTATGTAGCAGATATCGATATGGACGGAGAGCCAGACTATAAGCATACTATTGACGTTGATCGAGATGGTAAAATAGACATTATAAGATATGGTATTGATGATCCAGAAGGTTCAGGAGAAATTTATTGGCATACTGTTATTCAAGATTTTGAAAGCTCAGAAATTACCATCCAACAACAAGTAGATGAACAGCGACATACTGAATGGTTTGATATTAATGATAGAATCTTCGCATCTTATGATTTTAATGTAGATAAATTAATTGAGATCGTGCTTACTTTACCCCTATTAGCATTACATATATCGAAGATGATCCTTCCTGATGTCGATTATTGGGCTAAGAAATCTACTCAACAAATGGTAACTAAAGAAGAATATAGTAAAACAAGTTTCTATAGCGTTAAAGTTGATAATGATAGGGATGGGTATCCCGATTCTCAAATGAATTTTGAACGTACTACTGTTGATATCTATTATGAGGTAAAAGAAGTCAGAAAGACGATATTAGCAGCAAAAAAGCAAGATATTTTTACTTTTATAGCAGAATATGTTGATAAAAGTATTGAATCCTTATTTACCGGATCATATGAGAATCCTGTATTTAACGAGGATCTCACAGAAGAAGTGCTTAATTCTGGAGACTTTAGTTCATGCAATGGATACACTCAGGATAACGCCCCAACTCTACGGGCTACATATAGAAAATTCAAGCAAAGCATAACTACTACATACGTTGATACTTTTGAGCAATCAGCGATCACGGTTATTGAATTTGACGATGAAGGTGGGATTGAGGAACAAAGAGTCTATATTGATGAATTTAAAGATCATGAAGTTAATGTTGCAGATAACTTTTTCTCAGAGTTAGCCCAAGAGCATGCAATTACAGACATTGAAACAGGGCAAGAAGTTTCAGTACTATTTGATCCCGACCTTCCGTTCACGGATCCTGCTAATATCAGTTGGTCAAGTCCCACATGGGGTTCTGATCATATTCCAGTTAAATATGATTCCTTACAAGTAGTTGGAGAAGATTATGCCTATAGTGTAAATGCATTTGATGAAAAAATAATTCTAAGAATTCCAAACCGCTTTTCTCTCTATAATGACTATGGCAAGATTTCAAAATCTAATGTAGTAGATGATGGATGGGTTGAGTTTGAAGTAGAGGGAGTGCTTATTACACCACCAGATGGACAGGTGTATTATACTTCTGATATTGATTCGTTCATTGATAGAACTGCAAAGACCAGCGGCTCTTATTTCTATGTCGATAGTGATTCAAATGGATTTTATGAAACTGTGTATGTTGTAAGTGATATTTGTGGTACTTCTGCAACTGGGATTCCTGAATATGATGTAATCACCATTGGATACAATTATGACGGCATTCATGATTTTGCTCCTTATGAACGATTAGATAAGAGCGTAGAGATAACTTCCACGTTTAATAGGTTAGCAGGTGAGAGCACTATGTTTGGCTCTGATTGGGTATACAAATTTGATAAACTTCAATATGTTGAACTCTTATGGGATGAAGAATCTGTATGGGATGATTATAAGCCGAAAGATCAGATATTTGAAATATATAAACTTACAGAACAAAGTAGCAAAAATCCTAAGTTCTCCACTCTATTCTATGAAGTGCGACATAAGACTTATTCACAAGCATGGGAGCAATATAAAAAACAACTAGTAGGTGATATCGCAGAACAGGTATTCATGTCGGTGACCGCTTCAACGTTGAGTGCTGCAGTTACTGCTTTAACAGCAGGGATTGGGGCGCTTACTGGATTAAATGCATTGACTTATTTCACAGTATATACCTTGATGACTAAATTCTTCATTGATATGGATCTGCATGAAGCAGAATCTCGAACACGTTCTGAGACATTTTACCCAGTATCAAGTGAAGTGCGAGATCCTGTATCGCTAAATGAGAAGTCACTTGGTGATAGAGTACTTGGAGATACAATGGCAGCAGCTCTTATTGGTCATCCAGGAGGTTATTATACCACAGTTAGTGGAGGAGAACCTGGTAATAGGTATAACGCTGAAGTATTAGTAAGTCCGCCAAATCCAGCAAGGTTATTAGACTCATTTGGCGGATTCTTGGATTTACTATGGGAGAATTTCGAAAGTATGGGAGAATCAGATCCCGATGCGTTCTGGGCATTGGATTTTGATGATATGAATTTGGATTATTTCTTATTGACTAGTGAATTGCCTTCATTCAACCAGAAGAGTCATTATACCTATAAAAATACCGACAGTATTACTAGTATTTATAATTGGTATTATGCCAATACATTAGGTAATCTTGAGAGAAAGGTGGGGATAGTCTCTGATGGTCACCTTGACGCGATTCGAGCAACATGTATAGATGGCAGACCGCAATATGAATTTATTAATAGTACTAATTATGAAGCCATATTACCTCAATCCGTTTTGTTTAGACCAATCGTGTTGAGTCAAAGTAGATTTGATGAAATTGATCCTGAACCAGGGCATTTAGTTATAACTACTGAATGCAGTTATGATGAGGAATATTCCATTAATACTGAAGGGATTAATGCGTATTCGCTAAATGATATTGAAACCAAAGCGGGATATAGATCGAAGATCCCAATTAATGATAGAGGTTTTGAATATCCGATTCGATATATCTCTATTGACGTGATACGAGATCATCCAAGTGAAGGAATTAACTATCTTGCTCAAGATCTGGTTGTCGATGAGGCACAGTTTGCAATTGATAGTGGTAATTTGTACTTCACAATACCACTTGAGACCATCATTATTAATCAATATTCCTCGTTCTATAACGCCTTACAGCAGACTGATGCGCAAACTTCCGTGTACTATAACGTGCACATCGTGTTTGATGTGTTTGTTAATGATACAAAGGCTGAGAATTACAAATTAGCGTTAGCTCAAGCTACCTATTATACCATAATGGACTATTTCAATCAATACACATATGCGGAAACTACCGCCCAAATGATCTCAGAAATTGCATATACAGAGACAATGACCTTCTGGTCAACGCTTATAAGTGCTCCCTTGATATTACTTGGTTCATGGACAATAATGAGCACTAGCGGTATGATGGCACAAGCTGGGGTTCATTCAGTAAAAGCATTGATAGGAAAATCCGTTCTCCAGTTGGTCACAAGTCCCATTCAAGAGGTATTTGAGGAGATTATTAAAGATGGCTTTATTGAAGCATTTGCTGAGAACATTGCCGATCTTGCTGGACTTTCTGAAGATGCAGGATTTTGGCTATCGTCATTAGGAACATCCTATAGGGAGGTTAAAGGTGCATTAGGAGAATTGGCATTAGGTGGATTTTCTGAGCTTAAACAAGGCATTGCGACTGTAAGAGCCTTGAAAGCAGGAGATCCGAGTGCATATATCGATTTGAGGCAGAGAATACAGCAAGACTTACAGCAGCAACGTGAAGCAGAGCAAAAGAGATTAGACAGTATGACCACCATGGAGCGGTTGATAAAATCTGGATTTTTCAAGGGACTTCTCATGATAATGCCTGGTATCTTTTTCGGCTCGTTTGACTTTTTCGCATTAATGGGGCTTAATAAGATGATTAAGAGCACTGTTGCTGTCGCTCCCCAAGCATATGGGAAACGAAAATCAATTCAACAAGCAAATAGGAAAGCTGATATCCAGAATATGTTCAAAGACCAACAAGACGTTCTTGATAGCACAGTGTTATCCAACATGCTACAAGAACAAGCGAAGAAACCAGCGGAAATCGATGGGGAATCATTAAGAGACCTCTTTAGAGGTAAGCAAGATATCGAGATTGACAATCCACCTCTAACAATTTCATTCCCTAGCATTAATTCTGATCCTAAGACTGAACAAAAAGTTGATTTATTCAACAAGTTTAAAGAAATTGTTTTAGGTAAGAATGCTGAAAGTATTGGGTATGATATTCAATCATTCCAAATGCAATTTTATAAAGAGGAGGCCAGTGAAGAAAATGTTCTAGTAGAACAAAAAGTTTCGGATGATATAGTTAAAACAGATATTGTTCATGTAGACAATTTTGAAGGATTATTCCCAGAATATGATAAAGATCGGATAAATTATATTCATGCGAAATTATTTGATCCCAATTATGACCAGAACAAGCCTGAAAAGGTGCTCGACCAAATTATCTACCGGTCTGAGTTAATCTTAGAAGCAAGAGAGGTTCTTAAGTCTACGAGATATCATGGATTAGATATTATTATTAATGAACAGATGAATTGGGAGGTTATGGCTATACTTCAAGACAAATTTAATAAGGATGAAGATTGGACACAATTAGAAAGGGTAATTGCTGATGTTGCAAGTTTCTATATGGGCGGGAGAGGGCCTCCTCATAAACCACAGAGCGATCTGGTGACAGGGGAATCAATAATTCCCCCAAGAGCTAAGAGAATTATCTCTCATGAATGTGGAGGGAACCCGCAGCATACCCAACGCTTTTTGTTAAATGTATGGAAGGGGCAGAGATTAGGTGATGATTATGTGTTCGGGATGATTTATAAATGGAAGAATAAAGAAACGGGAAAGTTCTATGTTGGTAGGACTCAACGTGTTAAGGGTACACCTTATTGTCGTCCTTTTTCTTCAATGTCTGTAAGGTTTGAAGAGGAGCTCGACACAGCACTAAGTACTAGGAAGGTAGAATTAAAGAAGAAATATAATGAATTTTATTTAGATATAAGAAACATTTATGATAGTGCAGGAAGAGGTCAAGCGGGCATGGATGCAATTAGGGAATCAATGGAGCTTGAAATCGTCGAAATCCAATTGCTTGGGAGAAATTTTAAATCAGACACTTATCTAATAAAAGTTTTGGAGGATTGGTGGATTGAGGAGTTTCGGAGATTGGGAGAAGACTTGTATAATGTTAAGGGAGGTCTGACAGGAAGAACCGCGAAATATGAGACTACTGGTTATAGTCAAAGAGATTTGGATGGTAAAATTACCTTCCTTTTTTCACACGGATTTATTGGTCATGAAATTGGAGATTATATAGGAATTTCTCAAGCGAAAAGTCCAGGCGTTTTAACGAGAGTACTATGGAGAGCCGTAGGTATGAGTACTGTAGCAGCTCGTGTGTATTATCCTGGAAAGAGGATGTTTGAATTAATGGATGATGGTATATTTGAGTTTGATGAATTAGCTTCTAATTTTAGAGGTATGGATCCTAATCGAGTAATGCGGACTCTTAGTTCTGAATATTTCCCAATGGGGAATGAATATCTAAAGGGTTTTCTGACCGCTAAATACTTCAGGGAATTCGATTTCGATAAAAATTTAGTTCCTCAAGAATTCGAGAAATATTTGAAAGATCTAGGAATTTCAGTTCAATCATACTATACCTGGTTTAGGAAGCGGGAGTCGCTCTACGAACATTGGCAAAGAAAGGATATTATTCCGTTGTTAAGATTTTATGCTACTTTTGTTATTAAGAATTTTGACAATAAGTATGAATTTCTCCAACATCTTGGCTTGTCTGATCGGCTCAACTCCTTGTCAGCATGGGAATTAAAGAATTTATTTGTTGATCTGCTCGGTTATGACTTTGATATTGCTAAGGATATATATTCAGATTATTATTTCGGTCGTTTACAAATTGTAGTAAGTGTATAGTAAGTGGAGATTTAACTATTTTTTTTATTTAACTTTTTATTTTGACATAAGTAGATAGTTCTTTTTATTTAATTACAAGTAGATTGTTTTATTTAACTTATCTAACTCGGCATTATTTAGAAACTCAGGAACCTGATTTATTTTAGTCCCCCTAACGTAAACATATTTTAAATTGTTTAAGTATTTTATTGATTCAGGAAGATGTGCAATATTATTATGGATTATGGAAAAGCTTTTTAATGACAATAGCTTTCCTATTGACTCCGGCAGCGTTTCAAGTGAGTTATAATCTAAATGTAGATGTTTTAATGAGACTAAATTTGAAATTTCATCTGGAATTTCTGTCAATTCATTGAACTCAAGACTTAGTGATTTTAAATTAGTAAGCTCAAAGACTTCTTGTGGAATTGAAATTAGCCCCCATCCATCTAAATTTACATGCTTTATATCCTGAATTTTCCCATAATCGCAATAATTTTTAAATTGATTAATCCCAACAACCACTTTTGAATCCATAAAACCCTTCTCTGAATACTTGAAGCTTGCTGCGTGTAATTTTTGTCCTGCTTTATGGATTTGAATCTTTTCTTGAAAGTCTTCGAGATATATCCGTCTTTTGAGGGCAAACCCCTCATCCTCCCAGTATCCTTCCTCATGCTCCCACTTCGCAGCCTCAAGTATATCTTGTCGCAGTTCTTCAGATATTTTAGCACCAGTTAATAGTGCAAAATAACCAATTACAAAATACGGTGCTCTAATAAAGTGCCGGACTTGTACCATTCTCTCGAGAACATCATAATTTTTCTCGAAGTTCTCTCTCGTGAGGATTCTTTCATTGCGATAAAAATCGGGAGAATCTATCCCGCACGCCTCCAGCATAAATCCCGCTATATCAGCCTCTTCATCATCATCTAATATCTCAACACTCATTCTTGCCATAGCGATTATTTTTTAATATAGTTCTCTTATAGTATTTTAAAGAAAATTCCCCTATATATTTCATTATGTATAGGTGACTTATTAATTTGTAGAGTTTGTAGAATTTCGAAGACAAGAATCTAAACTATAATTGATATCGAGGAAATTTTATAGAGGGTATTGTAAGGATAATGGTGAAGTTCCATTTAACGCATCTAAGGACATTTTTCCGTTTAAAAAAATGGAGATTTACCGTAAAGCGACCTTATACACATATCATCATAACATCTTTGGTCTAAGATTCAGTATTATACAGAGATTCTTGATAGTCAACGAAGTAGAAACTATCATAAGGTTAATTTTTTTAGAATTAATTAGGAAGAATTATGAATTATGAATATTATATGTAAATATATATAGAAATATATCAAAGTTGATTTGAAATGATTAATAATGAAATCATTATTGTTCAAAATTTAAAGAAGTTTTTTGGAGAAGTGAAAGCCGTTAATGGCATTTCTTTTAATGTACATAAAGGAGAAGTATTTGGACTCCTTGGTCCGAACGGAGCGGGGAAAACAACAACTATTAAGCTTCTTCTCGGCTTACTTGAACCAAATGAAGGAGAAATGAGTATTTTTGGGTTAAATCCTGAACGAGAGGAAGTCAAAATAAAAAAAAGAATAGGCTATGTGTCAGAAGAACCCTTAATATTCAAGTCGCTTACACCTAAAGATTTATTTAACTTTATAGCATCAATTAGAAGATTAGATGAAACTACTACTACAGAACGAGTACGAGAATATTTAGAAAGTTTTGATGCACTTGAATATTATGACCAATTAATAGCAACATTATCTCATGGTAACAAACAAAAACTTCAGATCATTGCAGCTATTCTACATGATCCCGATTTATTAATTTTAGATGAGCCAATTGCAGGGCTTGATGCCAAATCAGTCAAAGTAATGAAAGAAATACTAGATTTACATATAGAAAATGGAGGATCTGTCTTATTTTCTACCCATATAATGGAGATTGCTCAAGATTTATGCGACCGTATAGCAATTATAAATAAGGGTAAAATTGTTGGGATTGGTACTATTGAAGAACTCCGTCAAAAGGCAAATAAAGTAGGCGCAAGCTTAGAAGATGTATTTTTACGTTTAACTGAACAAGATACATCAGTAATTGAAATTGTAAAAAGACTAAGAGCTTCATTTAGAAAGAAAAATCAATAGTGAAATTGAATATGGAAGAAGAAAAGTTAAAATACTACAGCATAAGTAAATTTACCTGCTATGAAATTCTGATGGAGGGTCAAATTGCAAGTGCAGGTGCTCATCAGGCAAGGTTAATTGAAAAATTCAAGAGAAATAAGAATTATATTAAACATCAATTTTTAGCGTTAAAGATTGTGTTTTCATTTCTATTTACATTTTTTCCCCTTCTCCCATTAGTCATGTATTTCCAAATTACACTTAATCCTGAACATGTATATACGCCAAATACCATTGCTTTTGTATCCAGTTTCATTTTTGGAATATTCTTTGCAATAACACTTCTATATATGATAATGTTTGGTATGGTTTCAACCAGTTCTTTCATGTCGGGAAATTCTTTCAAATGGTTACAAACACTTCCCTTCTCTAAAAAAGATTTGAGAAAAATTGGATTTATGACTATTTTTCGCAATCTTGATATCCCGCTCATTGTATTAATCTTCGCATCTCCTATTATAATGTTCATCGGAACCCAGAATTTCTTAATTTTTATAACCACGCTCTTAGTTTCGTTTCTAAATGTGGTCTTTTGCTTTAGCTTACTTGTTATCTTAGGAGAAAAAATGAGCTATATTTTCTCAGAATCGAAAGGAAAATCAAAGAAAGTGAATATTGTTAGAATGATAACGATGATAAGCTATTTTGTAATCGCATTTTCATCTGGATTCATAATTACTTGGGGATTTAATTCTGTTGATACACTTCTAGCTACTTTCGCTACTAATGAGCCTTCTGATATGATGAATATTATTTTTAGCTTAATCCCATACCCGTTCGCTCCAGGATATCTCATATCATTAAGTAGTATGCCAAATCGAGTTCCCTTAGGAATAATAGGAAGTACAATCATAGGGTTTGCCTTATTCATACTAATAACATTGTTTCTCTTTAGGACTGCTCAACGAGCTTTACGTAGCACGATTTCTACCGAGATAAAAGTAGAAGAAGTAGAGAAAAGAGAGATTGAAGTGGAAATAGTTCCTAAATCACCTATAAAGGCATACTTAAGGAAAGATTTAGTATCAACGACACGTGATTTACAGTCCTTTATGTTTATTTTCTTCCCTATTTTTTATCCTTTAATACTAATTTTAACTATGCAAGTACCAATTAACATGGCAGGAACATCGGTAGAGGCTATTTTAATCCTATGGTCTATTGTGTTAGCAGTGTATTTATTTATTCCTCCAATGTTAATTGTAGGTTTCTTAAATATTGAAGAATCAGGCTCATCCACAATAGCATCGTTACCTATTATCCCTCGTGAACAAGCTAAAGCTAAAATCATACTAATGTTATCAATTCAAGGAATATCAATTATTCTGTCATCAATAGTGCTTACAATATTAACTAATTCGATAATTATACTATTATTATTCTTAGTCAGTTTACCAATTGCTTGGACTTTATTGTTATTCATGTTTGAGGTGAAGATTCGACTCTTTGGGAAGGTGAAATACAAATATATCATAGAGGAATTAAATAAAGAACATAAAGTTGGTAAATGGGCACTTATGCTCGTATCTTTATTTTTATTATATGCAACAATTTCAATAACTGGTAATCTCTTGTTTTATATTTCTGGTATAATTACTGCATTAATTGTTTTAGGGTTTATAGGGATTATTGGAGTTTTAAGTTTAATATTTGTATTCACTAGAATGTTTCCTAATGTTGAAAAAATGCACAATTATGTAACTGGAGGATTACTACGAGAACATGTTAATATTGGTTCTGGAATCCTAATGGTTCTGTATCTAATTTTCGGGCTTTTGGTGATACCAATAGAATTACTCTTATTACCAATTATATTAAATCTACCTTTTCTTGTATTGTTGTTTGTTGAATTTTTTTTAACTTTTAGCTTATTTGCCCTTTTATGGTTTGTAGCGGTACCTCTTGGATTAAAGCTACCTAAGAAAGAATCTTTTAGAGAATTTTCTCTAACTATTGGATTAAGTACGTTTAGACCTCTCTGGCGTAATATATTTCTTGGAGTTAGTAGTATCATAATATTAGGTATCTCGATACTTTTGATTGGAAATATTTTTGGAACATGGTTCCTTGATTGGAATATTCTATTTGGGAATCCAAGCATTTATACAGGCTTAGGTTGGTTTATATTGATTATCGCATTAATACCTGGAATATGGGAAGAGATAGCATTTAGAGGAGTAATTTTAAATTTGCAATTAAAGAAATATTCACATAAGACATCAATAATCTTAAATGGTGTATTATTTGGATTATTCCATTTAACTAATTTAATACTGGGAGCAGATTTATTCTTAACTCTTATGCAAACAATTTATGCTAGTTGTATTGGGATTACTTTTGCTTATATTTATATTAAAACAAAAAGTTTACTACCATGTATAATAGCTCATTATTTACTCGATTCTGTTGGACAACTATTTCTAATTCCTTTCATTTTATCGATTGGAAGCTATCTAGATTTAGCTTTATTTCTGATATTTGGTCTTGGTGTTATACCAATGATTCTTATCATAGCTTTAACAAAACTAGTTGTTAAAAAACAATAGTAGAAAATATAATAATAAATTCTATTTTTTTTGTTCAATCTATTAATTCTTTATATTTTCGAAATAAAAAAGGTAGGATTTTCAGTAAAGATTTCAAGAGTATATAAATAATTCAATATTTATATCCCCAAAAATAAAGATCACTTTTAATAAAAAAATAAAAAATTCTGATTTTTATGAAAGGACAAAACTCTAATAAAAACTCTTTTTTAATCAAGAATGGAAAAATAATTGATGGAACAGGAAATCCTTGGTTTAAAGCAGATTTATTAATTGATAATGGTAAAATTAAAGAAATTGCTCGTACCATTAGAAAAAAAGATATTGATGTAGTAATTGATGCTTCAGGTTTAATTGTTTCACCTGGTTTTATTGATATCCACACACATTCAGATCAAACAATTTTTTTAAGTCGAGGTGAGAATGTATTGACACAAGGAGTAACTACTCATGTTGTCGGGAATTGTGGATTTTCAATGACACCAATCGATCCAAAGAGAGCTGGAGATGAAATTTATGATATGTTTAGATCTCTCATTTCATCTGGAGATAAATATAAAACATATCGTAAATTAAGTGGATATTTAGCCGATTTAAAGCAAAAAGGGATCCCCATTAACATTGCTCCATTAGTAGGTCATTCGATGATAAGGATTTTAACCCTTGGTTTAGACAAAAGAGCCCCAAACTCTGAAGAATTGAAAAAAATGAAAGATATTCTAAGAGAACAAATGGAACAGGGGGCATTCGGCATGTCAACAGGTTTAGACTATCCCCCAGGCTCTTTTGCCAAAACTGATGAAATTATTGAGCTCTGTAAAGTTGTTAGTGAATATGATGGAATTTATACTACTCACTTTCGCGGATTTGGAAGCGGATTAGTAAGGGCTACGAAAGAGGCCGTTAAGATTGCTAGAACAGGGATACCCGTAGAAATTTCTCATTTTAAACCCTTTGGATTTTGGCCAGGAGA
Organism: Promethearchaeota archaeon; assembly: GCA_016840165.1. Taxonomy (GTDB): domain Archaea; phylum Asgardarchaeota; class Lokiarchaeia; order Sigyniarchaeales; family SOKP01; genus SOKP01. The sequence continues at coordinate 45,327 of JAEOSU010000067.1, read as the reverse complement.
TATCAGAAAAGCTTGTAAAGTTGTCGAAAGAGCCCGTGAAGAGGGTTTAGATGTAACTTTTGATGTATTTCCTCATGCATCAAATTACACTTTTTTGTTTGCTATGGTACCGCCTTGGATTTACCAATCAAATGAAAGAGTAGACATTCCTCGTGCGATAGATATTTTAAAAAAATCTAAAAACGATAATGATTTAAAAAGTAAGATACTTCGAGAAATGAGTGTGATCGCTGGCAGTTTTTTGAATATCAAGGAAGAAAAAGATTGGGTGAAGGTATATATAAATGCTCCTAAAAGCAAAGAATATAACGGTAAACATGTATACCAAATTTCATTAGAGAAAAAAATCGATCCAAGAGAAGCAATTATTGAAATTTTAATAGATCAAAATGGTGCTGTAAACGCAACATACCTTTCGATAACTGCTGAAGATAATATTGTAACAATTGTGCATCCACTTTCCATGATTGCCTCTGATGGGTTAATAATACCAGAAAATTCTGAGGTTTTTCCAAATCCTTACTGTAATGGTACTTTTACTCAGGTATTAGGAAAGTATGTCCGTGAAAAAAAATTAATTACTTTACATGATGCAATTAAAAAAATGACTTCATTTCCTGCACAGAAATTGGGATTAAAAGATCGTGGCTTACTTAAAGAAGGATATTGGGCGGATATCACCATATTTGATGCAGATAAAATAATTGATAAAGCAACGTATGAAAATCCTCGATTATATTCTGAAGGCGTTGAATATGTTTTCGTAAACGGAGTGATTGCATATGATCAGGGAAATTTTACAGGATCATTGTCTGGAATGCCTTTAAGAAAAACATGATTATGAAAATTCATAATTAGTATTTTTTTCATTCATTAGAAAAGCAATACAAATTTTTAATGCGCACTCTAATGTTCCAGTTTTGATTTTATCTAATGTATCTGTAGATTGATGATAATATTTTGAACGTGTCCTCCAATCTGCGGAATTTAGAAATCCTGCTTTAATACCTGCTTTTGAAAATGCTGCGGCATCGGAACCCCCACTTAAACGCCCTACTGTTTTCTCTAATTTTCCTGCACCAAATCGTTTTGTTTTAACCTCAACTAATTTTGCTGCCTTTAATAGGTTTTGAATAACTTCCTCTGAATGCCAAGTTCTCGTAGTAGGTTCAAATTCGATTATTTGAAAATGATCAGGAGACTCAAGACCATCCATATTTACAACTACTGCATCATATTTTTTTAACTCTTCATAATGAGCTTCTACATACCGATATGCCCCTCTCAAACCAGCTTCTTCACAACCAAAGCTTATTAATCTTATTTCAGTATTATTTGGGATTAAGTCCCTATTTTTTTTTAAATATCGTCCTATCCCTTGAACAACTGAGCAACTACTTAGATTATCTACAGCACCAGGTACTACATTTCCCTTATCTCCCAGTGGTACAAAAAAATAAAGTCCTATAATACATGGGCTTCCTATAATAAGAGTCCAAATCATTACATTAAAAAAAATTGCCTTTAAGCTAATTATACCAATCAAAATAATTAAAAGATGTGAAAATGAAAGAATTAACCACATTGACATTATGAATATTCCCCCAAATGCAATGGGTATAAATTTCCAACCTAAAAGTTTCAACAATTTAAATTCAATAGCGCTATCCATATGGCTAGAAAAGATTATGATTTTTTTTAGCTCTCCTTTTGGTTTAAATTTCCCAATTACATTTTTGGAGGTTTTTTTACGAAATAGTGGATCTATAAACTCTTTATAATTAAAAAATTCCTCCCACATAACCAAAAAAGGGATTAATACAAACAAAAAGGAAAATATAGCTATAATCAACAACCAATAATAATTTGTAAATACTTGACTTAAGAAATAAAGAAGAATCGATATTACAATCATAATCATATCCAGCTTAATCCAACCTAAAAATGCTTTCGGATGACAAGTGAAATCTTCCATCAAAACTTCATCACAGGATTTTTTAAACTCTTTTTCAATAATTTCAGCGGCTTTAGCTTCTTGAGAACTACAAGGTATTCTTGGTCCCACTTCTGTAATTATTCGATGAACAAAATTATACAAAAATTCTGAATCTTCTTTAGAAATATCTATTTTCATAATGGAATTAATTAATTTTTTAAAAAAACTTTTTACATATTTAAGAAGAATTAATTTAAAGAGAGTTTCTTTGAAGTGATTTTTTCCTAGAAAAATGAAATTATTGAAAGAACAATACGTTTGTAAAAGATGCGGGTATAATATAATTGGGGGTTATTATCCAGAATCCTGTCCTTTTTGTGGGGTATCTCATGAAAATTTTATTACCGCAGAAGAGTGTTCTCAAAAATATTCAATTGTGAGTTCTAAAATTAATAATAAAATTGATCGTTTAAATTCTTACCCTAAATTAGGATTTGAGCATTCAGCTTATTGTATTAAAATAAAGGGTAAGAATATATGGATTGATTGTCCTTCTACATTCAGTAAGGATTTAGAACCTATGGATAAAATATTATTTACACACCCTCATTTTCTAGGAGCATCTAATCTTTATAGGGCTTATTATACAACCTTTATTTGGATCCATAAGAAAGATTCAGAACTTCCAATTGCTAGTAAACATCCATTTGATAAGAAATTTGAACATGATTTTAAACTTGAAGGCATTGAAGCCCACATTATTAATGGACATACACCAGGATTTACATTTTATATTTTCGAAGATGTGCTTTTTATTTGTGATTATTTTTTCTTAAGAGAAGAAAATCTGATTTTAAATCCTTACGGTCCTGCTCATTCAACTATGGATGGGGTAAAAAGAATAAAAGAAATCGTTAAAAAACAAAATATCGAAACAGTATGTGGATATAATTATGTTATGGATTATAAGAATTGGAATAAAAAATTAGTCAGCTTAAAAAATGAAAGCTTTGCGACAAAACTGTAATTACACTAATTCTAAATATCTAATATCAGATTTTAAGAAATTTGTTAATCTTTTTATGTAGAGTTGATGTATTATTATTAGGATCTGATCAAATTAGTTAATTTGAAAGATGAGTAATACATTTAAAGTCCTCGAAGTAAAATGCCCTATATGTGGTATAGCAAAAACAATTAATATTCCTGAAGCTGTTTTTTCACAAAAAAAGTTTGGGACCATCAAAATTCAAGTACCCATAAATGCAGTATGTCCAAAGCACCAATTTATAGTATTTGTAGATACTAAAGGAATTGTAAGGGGCTATGAAAAAATTGACCTTCATATAGTTACTATTTCTCCTGAAGCAGAGAGAGAGGCTGAAGGAAGAATAAATCTTAGAAATTTAATTCAAACTTTTGGTACTTATGGAATTTTTAGTCTAATTCATGCTAAGATTTTTAATTATCCTGCTTATATTATAAAGGATGATTTTTTTGAGTATTCTGAAGAAATATTAAACAAAGTAGGCGATAATATATTACCCGAAAGTTTTAGAGGAAGTAAAACAATCTATTTACTCGATGAACCTGATATTAGTAAAATTAAAGTAAAAGATAAAGATGCATTGATAATGGATACACAACAACATATTTTTCAAACGCCATGGAAAGAAAAACTAAAGTTTGAAGAACAAATTCTAAAAAGAGCTTTAGAAATTATTGATGAACAAGAGCAACAAAAGCTTCTTCAACAAGATATTTCCCGATTTATAAGTGAAGTGAATTATGTTGTTTCCATTCTTGAAACAGTTGATAATATTTATGAAGATGATTTAATTGAACAATTATCTAAAGCATTAAAAATAAAAAAAATAAGTACTTATCGTTTGAATTTGATTAAAGAATTTATTAGAAGAAATATCTCTGTGAAGATTGTCTCAAAGATAAAAAGTAGAGTTGGAGAGTTTTTAAGTGTCATATAACTAATTTCTTATGAAACTTTGTAAACTCCAATTTTTAGTAAAAATAAAATAAAGATCGATAATTAATTTACAAAAATTAACTATAAATATAACCAATAATATAAAAAGTGAATTATAAATGGTAGTAATAGGTGATTGGGGCTTTCAAAACAGATTGAATAGAATAATTAGGCCCAAGAGTGGACGTTGTGTAATGCTGGCTATAGATCATGGGTATTTTGGAAATGTCCCTGGGCAACTGAAATGTTTTGCAGATATGACACCTTTATTTGAATATGCAGATGCTTTAATGCTAACACGTGGTATGCTAAGAAATTGTGTTCCTTCTGAAATAGATGTTCCTATTGTTTTAAGAGTTTCTGCTGGTGCTAGTATGCTTAAGGAACTTTCAAACGAAGAAATCAATGTTTCAATCGAGGATGCGATAAGGTTGAATGTTTCTGCTATTACTTGTTCTATTTTCGTTGGAGGTGAGTATGAGAAACAGACTTTAATGAACCTCTCTAAGCTTGTGAATTTTGGGCAAACTTATGGAGTACCCGTACTTGCGGTCACAGCAGTAGGGAGAGAAATGGTGAGAGATGCACGTTATCTCGGAATGGCAAGTAGAATGGCTGCAGAAATGGGAGCTACTTTTGTAAAGACTTATTATTGTGAAAATTTTGAGGAAGTAACTAGCATTTGCCCAGCACCAATCGTAATTGCTGGAGGGAAGAAAATCGAGGAAAGAGATGCATTGCAGATGGCAAAGAATGCAATTGAAAAAAATGCCGTTGGAGTAGACATGGGAAGGAATATTTTCCAATCAGATAAACCTATTGGCATGATTAAAGCCGTGAGAGCTATAGTTCATGATAATGTTTCAGTTGATGAAGCTTATGAGATCTATAAACAAGGCCCTGTAGGGCTATAATTACTTTTTTATTTTCTTATTTTTTTATTTTTAATTGAATTTCATATCTAAACTAATATTATTGAGATTTCAACATTTATATACTAAGGAAAATAATAATTCAAAATCATCTATTTAAATAAACCTAACAAAAAAGTGATTTGAAAAATGGTTGAAGAGATTCAAAAATTTACGAAAATAACTTTTATAATCCATTTTGTTATAGGGATTATTTTAACGGTTTTATTCTTTATACCAGAAATTACCGTGCCTATATATGGAATGACTTATACCGATGAAATTGGGGCTATATTAATGATTTTGGGTGCTTCTGGCGCAGGTTTGACAGTGAGTTCTTTATGTGGTTTCTTAGCAAAAGAATGGAAAGAAGTGAAAATTGTAATTATTGCTGAATTGGTATGGTTGGCAACAGGATTAATTGCAGCAATTATTAATTTCGCGGTTTTTAATATAGGAATGGGTGTAGTAACCCTTATAATTTTTATAGTTCTGCTAGTACTCTTTGTACTTACTTTTCTACAGCAAGAGGAAAAGATGAAACCACTACTTTAAAAGTAGATAAGGATAAATTCAAATTCCAAATTCTCTTTTTTTTCTTTATAATCATGAGGAGTTAATTCTGAAAAAAAATATTTCTTTAAGGTTAAGTTATTAAATTCTAATTTATTTTTCATCGCAATAATTTGACTATTTTTCAGAACCTCATTTTATGACTTTACCTAAAATTGATAATCTTGAGATTAGAAAAGTAACGGAAGATATTTTATTAATCCATCAAATTAAACCACCATTCTTTTTTTCTTGCTGCGATGGTCTTCTTGTTTTACCAAAGCCAGTTCGAAATAGAAAAACTATAGCACTTGATTTGAATATCGAGCCAAGATATGTGAATTCACTAAATCATATTTATGGTCCTGTTTCAAATTATGTTTGTTCTCATGGTCATCTTGATCACACTTGTCATGTTCACGCATGGGAAGAACTTGGAGCTAAAATTCACGCACCATATCCAGAAGCAAATTATTTATTAGATCTTCATAAATTTTATAAAGGTTTTGGGTTTGATGATGAATTAGACTTTAATATTGTTAACCATTTCGCAAAATTAAACGGATTCCAAAAGTGTAATCACGTTAATTCTTTTAATCCAGGAGATTCATTAAAGTTTGAAGATTTTAAGATAGATACAATTTCTTTCTCTGGGCATTCAAAAGGACATATAGGTTTCTTTTTACCTAAAGAGAGAATTTTCCACATCAGTTGCTTAGGATTTGATAAACCCAAGCCTGAAGTAGAAGGTTTTGGTCCCTGGTATGGATTTAAACAATGCTCAATTCCTCAATATTTAGAAGATATTAATAAAGCAGAAGCATTTTTTCTTAAAAATGGTAAATATTTAACTTCAAGTCATTCCTACTTTGTGAAGAGTCCAAACACACACCCTTTTGAATATATGAGAAAAAAAATTAAGAATAACCAAGAGAAAGTTGATAAAACATTAATATCACTTGAGATCTTAAATAAAAATGAGAATAAAGTAGTTAAAAAATTACTGCAAATGGATTTATTTTTCCCTAAAAAGAAATTAAAGGGTGTTGTATTAGAAATATATAGTTTTTGGGAATCATGGATAATTCGAAAACATATTCAACAATCTGACTATTTTAAGAGATAATATTATACAATTTAGCCTTTTTCTGGTTCTATAATCACCTTCAAAGACTCAGCAGCCTCGCAAACCACTTTAAAAGCATCTCCAGCCTTACTTAAGGGAAACCGGTGAGTTATCAATTCTTCTACATTGATTCTTTTTGAAAGTATCCAATTATATGCCTCATCAAGGTCTTCTGGCGCTGCACCATAGGATGTCATAATAGTAATTTCATTTCTCCAATAATCATTTATAGGAACTTCAAGATTTATCCCTGGTTCTGGAACTGCAAAAAACACAATTTTACTTCCTGGTGCTACGCAATTTAATGCTTGTTCTGCAGCAGATAAAGCACCCGCACAAACTATTATTATATCTGCTAATCTATCTTCATTAACCTTTTTTAATTCAGTAGCGATATCTTCTTGTGCATGAAAAACATAATCTGCTCCAAATTTTTTTGCCATCTGCAATCGAAATTCATTAATATCAGTTGCTATTACCTTCTTGGCTCCTCTTAGTTTAGCTAATTGAATATGCAATATACCAGATACACCACTACCTAGTACCAGAACAGTTAAACCTTTTTTTACATTAACTAATCTTTGAGCACGGCACACACAACCAAGTGGTTCAATTAAAACTCCTTCTTCATAAGATACATTTTTATCTAACACCAAAACCCCTTTTTTTTCAATATTAATTTTCGGGACTCGAATAAACTCAGCAAAACCACCCGGGTCATAATTTGTATTATGGAGCAGATCACATGCCGTATGATGACCTTGTTCACAGTAATGACATTCAAAGCATGGAACGTGGTGAGAGACGAATACGCGATCTCCAACTTTAAGGTGCTTTACATTATCACCTTTCTCAACTATTTCTCCAGCAATTTCATGACCTAAGATGAGTGAGCTTACACCCAACTTTTTCATTTTTGCCTTTCTATAATATTCCAGTATATCAGATCCACAAATACCTGATTTTTTAACTTTAACTAAAATCTCTCCTGGACCTATTATTGGTTTTTGCATCTCAGCTTCTCTTATATCATCATTACTAAAATATCTCGCAACTTTCATTATTATATACAATAAAAATCAATAATTAGATTATATTCTACTTCAATAAGATAATATAAAAAGTTACTTAAGTCTTTCTGATGTTTTTAATACTTATTTAAGAGATAGGATTTTGTCTATTTCTTCCTTTTTTACATTTAAAAGATCTGTTTCAGGTAATCTTTCTGTAAGTATTCGCCAATTATTATCCTTTTTGAAGATTTCTTTGAATAATGGTAAAGCTTCATCAAGTTTTTGATGATTAGCTAATGTAACTGCTGTCCAATATTTCATCTCAAGATCATCGGGAAACATTTTTCTAGCAGTATTATATTCTTCAAAAGCCTCATTTATATTTCCTTTCTCGAATTCTTGGTCACCTTTATCCAAGTGATTATATGCTCTCCAAAGTTTCAGTAATCTATCTAATTCTTTTAAAGGCTCATTATGATCCTCCACTCTAATATCAATCAGTGGATCCTCCCATTTGTTTTCTACTGGATCACCCTTTACAATTAATAATGCTGCAGACTGTTTTCCTCTTATATCCCCTCCTACAATCTCTGCTGCTTCCATAGATCTAATTATTCGATCAGGTAATGGAAGTGTTTTATGCTTTTCATAGGCTTCTGCCATTTTTGGCCAAACTTTATCCGAGAGCATGAGATTTGCTTGAACTGAAAAATTATCTCCTTTAAAATGGCCAGCATATTTTATGCATTTTGAACCAGTACAAGTTGCTACTTTTCCTTTAACATCTAAAATTGAAACTTGTCTTACATCTCTTCCATCATCATCTGAAAGCAAAATATCTACTGCTTCTTGAGGAGTTTTTCCTTGTTTCAATAACTCAAGTCCTCGTAATCCAAAAGATTTATTTACAAAAGATTGGGTAGCAACTACTCCAACGCCAGATTCCCCCCACGATACGACCGAACCAACAGAAAAATAATGACTTTGAACTCCCACACCCATTTCTCCTGTAATGGGATCTCTTGCTACAATAGAATAAGTATGAACAAATGGAGAATTACTATTGAATTTTGAAATTTGCATAATTTTGTACTTACAAGCATTCTTATTAAAGTATACTTAAAGTATTGCGTCTTTATCTCTTAAAAAATCTAATGTAAAAAATAAAAAGTATTAAAACTTAATTTGTTAATTCTTTCATTTAGCTTTCCTACGGCGTAATAATTTGAACGCTATGTCTGTACCCATGCCTTGTTTGTAAGCTAATTCAATCCAAAGCATCGCGAGGGGTTCAGTAAGCCTCGCATTTGTGAGTGGCCCAGCATCTATTACTTCAAAACCGATATCCTCTCCCAAAGTACGAACAATTGATTTTGCTTCTAAATTATCTCCACAAATAAATAAATTTGCTTTTTGGGAACCAAATTGTAAGTTATTTAAACTTTCTACTCCAATAGTATGAACTGCTTTTATTACTTTAGCCCCTACTGCCCATTTTGCGACTTTTTCTGCTGCAGATGGAGTACGTCCTATTAAAGGGCCTCCCAAATGGGGTGCAGCAGTAGTAGTAGAATCTACTATAATCTTACTATCTAAATTTCCTGCTGTTTTGATTGATTCTTTTGCTCCTGACCATGGAACTGCAAGAATGATAACATCCCCAAATTTTGCAGCTTCTTCATATGTTCCTCCACTTGCATTAGATCCGATTGAATTAGCTAACTTTTTTGCTTTCTGAGGATCTCGAGAGCCAAACATAATCATATGACCCTTTTCTGCCCAAATTTTTCCTAGAGCACTCCCTAATCTTCCTGTGCCAATTATCCCAATTTTCATTAATTTTTCCTCCAAATTGAACTTTATTTAAAAACTATAAATTCTAAATCGCTCAGTTTTAATTGAAAATATAATAGTTAGGTATTTATATCTTGAGCTGTATTGCAAGTATTGCAAAATTTGAAAATATTATTTAGTTAATGTAGTAAGGATTTCTATTGCTCGAGAAGTATTAAAAATACCACATACACAAGGTCTAGCTAACTTTTTTGCTGCTATCTCAATCGTTATTTTGCCTTGCTTAATCAATTTGACATAATATGTTATTGATTTTGGAGAAACTGTGTGATGTCCACACATTGTAGTAATTTCTAAAACCTTTTCAGATGGTAATAACTCCTTTTTCCCGAATGTACCTAAGGATAAATGTACTGTATGAATATCTAAATCAACTTCTCTAATAGTGCGTTTTATTTCAGGAATCAATCCACTTATGACAATCGAGAGACCAAGATCTTCTTTTTTAAGTTGTTGAATTATATTTTTTACTGTTTCAAGGTCATTGAATGTAGCTGTAACAGTAGGGGAAGTTCTCCATCCTATTTCAGGCATTATATTAACAGGATTATGTTGTTTCAAAATTTCCCCTACTCTTATTAATTTTTGTCGTGAATCATCATATTTATCATTGATGCCAGCCGCTAACATTGCTAGAATAACATAATCCTTTTTTAAATCATTTTCAATCCCTTTCCTGTGTAATGAATGAGTTATAATTTTATCTTCTCCATAATCTCATGGCTTACCTAATCCAACATTGACTTTAGCATTTGGTCTTACTTCAAAACCATGTTGAGATATTCTATTTATAATATCTTTTGTATTATTTTCTTTTATTCTTGATATAATACCAACAGAAAAAACAGTATCAATTTCTTTCTCTACTTCTCTAATAACTTCCAATACTTGAGATAGTTTTTTATCTGGTATTTTGAACTCAATAATTGCTGAAAGCACGCGTTGATTCTTTACTTCTTCATTAATATGCCCTTCATTATCAATTATTAATGCTGTTACTGGGCTTTTTTCTTCATAAGCTATACCAATTTTAGATAATCTTGTTGTGAATAATTCAATATTTTCAAGATAAGTTCCTACTCCAGGTCGTCCTACTTCAATGGAAACTCCAATTTCCCCAATACTAAATCGATTAGTAACATCGTTCGTTTTCATTTCCTCTGTTCCTCTCCCGGGAATGCCTGTGATCTTATGGGTTGCTATTACATTGCTAAATGGACTTCTAATTATCCTTGGCCATTTTAATCTTGTAGGTCTAATTGCTTTAACTGGGCATTCTGCATTTCGATAACAAATGGCACACTCAACACATTTGTCTTCATCTATAACAGCTTTATTATCAACTAATCTAATTGCTTGAACAGGGCATACAATAACACACTGTCCACACCCTGTGCAAATTTCTCTATTTATATACATAATAATAGTTCCTATGACAGATTTGTGTTTAATATTAGACTTTTTCAGACTTGATATTGTCTATGTCTTTAGGTAATAATCTAACAATTGGTATAAGCAATAATGTACACGTTAAGGCCATGATTGATAAAATGAAATAACCTGGACTATAAAGGTTGTTAAAGGCTATAAAGAATTGCCCAAGTAGTAATAAACTGATACTCCTGCCGAATGTATAAGTTAAATAATTAAGGGAATATATTGTTGATCTGATCTGAGGAGGATTAATACCGAGTGTAGCCTGTGTTAACGGGTCAATACCCCCAAACAGAAAGGCGCCTCCCAATGCGAGAATAATAAAGAGAATTACAATCGAAAATTCATTTGATATGAATAACAATGAAAACGCTATAATATAAAGGATTGAACCGCTTAAAAGACATATAAATACAATTTTCATCCTACCTTTTTTATCAGTTTTATACTTTTTGTCCCCCAATTTTCCAAATATGGGTCCTGCTGGAACTTGTGAACCAAAAATTATAATTAAAAACATAGTTGCGAGAGTAGAGCTAACTCCATAATCATTTTTAAGCATTGAAATAAAAAATGATGATATCGCACCTATAGATATGAACATCGCAAAATTTAATAATAATATCCAAATTGTTGATTTTACTTTCCAGATTTGCTTGAGATCTTTGAATTTTATCTTATAACCTAATCCAAGAGCACTCTCATCAATTGCTTTATAAAGATCGTCTTTTGCACCTCTTGCGGGTTCCTCAACCAAAAATAAGAATCCTGTACAAAAAAGTCCACATATAGACACAATTATAAGAGGTATCTGCCATGTATAATAATCAATTAAGAATCCCGAAAGCATTTGACCTAAACCGTTTCCTAAAACATAGATTGCACTTAAATCTCCAAATTTTTTACCCCGGTTTTCTGAACCTACTAGATCGACTGTTAATGAGAAAATTAAAGGTAATGTCGCCCCAAATCCTATTGCTGTAATTAGTTGAAACATCAATAAACTGAAAAAATTAGTTGAAAATATAGTCAATAAAGTAAGAATTGACCATTCTAATGTACTAATGATTAGTAAGATTTTCCTAGAAATTTTATCTCCTAAAAATGCCCAAAAAAGAGAACTTATGGCGCCGACCATCAAAAACATTGAATTAATAAAAATGACTTGATTTTCATCGAAACTTAATGCTGATGAAATTTCAAAAGCCATTGGTGTGATGATACTAAAAAGAGTTGATGAGAAAAGCGTTAAAATAGCTAAAATTTGAGTATTTTTTGCCATAAATTATCTTCTTTTTATCTAATTTTTAATTATTCCTATTATGTTTTCTATATATTTAATATTTTAATTATCCTCTTAGTTAAGCTTTAATTTCTTTAATTAAATTAATTTAAATAAGACTAATTTAATAAAAAAAAGAATAAAAAAAGTAGAATTAATTACGTTTATTTGATTTGCTTCTTATCAGCATTTTAAAGTTTTCATCATCAAGATCTTTATACATTTTCAATTCTTTTGCTAAAAAATCATTTAACGCAATTCTTATAGCTTCACTTCTAGATGGATAAACTCCCATATCGTTTAGAATTTGAATAGCTTGTAAATATTTTTCTGGTAAATTAATTGTTATTATCCTCATTTTACACAACCCTTTATTCTAAAAATTGAAATAAGCCTTAATAAAGAATATTATACGTTATATATTTTGTCGGGTTGTTTATAAATTGAATATATTAATCCTTTAATTGTATTAATCGCTTAATGGCTAACGAATACAATACTTTCAGATTTCTAATAAGCATAAAGTATTATTAAAGTAATAATATACTTACTTTTTAAATAATATTTTTAAAAGAAAGTAAAAGATTAAAAAGAACACATTAGAACAGAATTACGGTTGAGTGAAAGATTTAATATGTAATAATAGTGAAAATGCAGATTTATATAAATCAGCATGACTTACTTCTTTTATATCTTTTAAATATGTTATACTATAATCTTCTTCACGCTTTAAATAAGTGATATCCTGAGTTTTATGTTCATTGTCCAAAAATACATCGATTTTTAATACTTTTTTATCTAATTTAGTTGGCATTTGTGGCATTATATTGAAAGTATATAATATATCCGGCTCAGATGCATTTTTAGCGTCAATAACAAAAAGTAAATTTGGTTCACCAACAGCTAGGAAACTTTCTAATGAATGAAAGATATCATCGACATTTACTGTTAATTTTGAATTGTTATCAACATCAAATATACTGCAATCACTAATCATCGGTAGAATGAATTTTTCCTTTCCTCGAAATGCGAGACTCATTTCATTAGGATTTAGAAATTGTTTTATAACTGAATCATCTTTTTCTAATAAAAATTCACCAGATATAGGTTCGTTCTTTATGTAGACAATTAGCGAACCAGCAGACATCAAATTTATTTTTTGGTAATAAATCTTAAAAACAGGATTGTATGGTAAATTAATTATCTCTTTGTTTCCACCTAATCCAAACTGAGCTAAAATGTTTGTAGGTACCTGACTAGTCAAGGTAAATAACAGAAATGACCGAAAATTTTGCAGTTCAATGAAATTAGTAAAGTTACTGAAATTTTCATGAACTTTATCTATTTTTTGCTTTAATTCTTCTGACATTTTTACATGTTCCAAGAGTATTTTTTTAAATAGTTGAATCAATGAATTAAGAATATTAATTAAATCTAACCATTCAAATATTTTGAGAGGAATTCTTCTAAAGAGTCTTTAACATCTGGGGTAATATGATGCTCAATTTCACAAGATAAATCATTTATCACTTTTTTATCTTGTATTTTCAAAACTTTTGCAAAGAATTGGTATAACAATGAGTGTATTTCACTTAATTGCATTGCAATTTCTTTTCCTTTATCAGTTAGTCTTATAGCCTTTCTTGGTTCCCATTTAATTAATCCTTTATTTTTTAATTTCTCCAACATCCCAGTAACAGATGGCGGTTCAATCTGAAGTCTTTCAGCTATTTCTTTATTACTTACCCAGCCCCCTTTTTTTTTACGTGAAATAACATGAATTTCATCTAAATACCTTTGATAACTTTCAGGGATGTCTGAAATTTTTGTAGTATCTTTAATCTTTTTTTTTGTCATAACTAAATGAAAATTTTAAATATTTAATGAAAATTTAATCTTGCTTACAAGAGTGATAACATCAATCATACTTTAATTTTTTTTGTTTTGATTAGGGTGATTCTTTGTATATCTTTTTTTAACCTGTAAGAAAAATAAAGACTGTTCAAATTATTAAAGACTTTATATTTTAAATGAACCTTATAAGAATATAGATTAATAAAGTATTAGATCAAGAAGTAAATGACAAAATATTTTTCTGGCGTATTATTTTTGGTGGTTGGAAATTCTGGTGCTGGTAAAGACTCTATTATCTCTGGTGTAGTTAATATTTATCCTTCAAATTTAAAAAAAATCTATGCTCCTAAAAGATATATCACTAGACCTCCTTCTGAAACTGAAAAAAATATCTCAATTTCACCATTAGAATTCAAAAAAATGGAGAAAGATGGAGAATACGCATTGAAATGGCATATATATGGTTTAGATTACGGAATACATATTGAAATTGAAGATTGGCTTAAGAATGGGCATCCAGTTATTATTAATGTAAGCCGTACTATTGTAAATGAAGCTAAAGAAAAATATAAAAATGTCAAGGTTGTTTTTATTGATGTTCCCTTTGAAATAACTTACCAAAGAATAAAAGATCGAAAAAGAGAAAGTGAAGAATTATTAAATGAAAGAATTGAACGAGCTAAAAATAATCAGAAGTTTCCAGAAGCAAACTTCATAGTAGATAACTCTGGAAAGTTGGATGATGCTATTAATCATCTTTTGGAATATATGTTGAAAGATATTAAGGAATTCTAAATAGGATTCCTCTAAATTTTGAAAAATAACCACCGTCCAAATGATTATTTGTTTATTCATAATTAGAGAAAGTAAGACATTTATTCAGATCAAATTAAAAATTAGTACTATGTCTACAAAAAGAAACGATTATGTTACTTATTTCAACAAACTCTTTAGAAATTTTCAACTAAATGATTTAAATGAATTCAAGAGAAGTAAAAATATTAGGTCTTTAAGAGAATATGCGAGATATTTTGAAATACCATATCCAAGTTTTAGGTTAAAAATTATTAAATATCTCGATAATGAATTTGGAGTTAAAAAGTCATTTGAAATTCGCTCTCAATTATGGCCTTCCACTCATCTTGATGCGAGATTAAAAAAGTACAAATTGAAAGAAGAAATTATTAATCAACTAGTAAATTTTTATCCTGAAAACAATATTAAAATTAAAACCCTATCGGATTTAGCTTTTAAGTGGAACCTAAACAGATTGACAATTACCGAGTGGATTAAAGATTGGTTAATTCAAGAATATGGTAGATTTGAAGGGAAAAATATATTATATGACGTTTGGACATCTAAAAAGAATAGAAATAATCCAATTTCCTATAACGCCATAAAAAAATATATTAAAAATAAAAATGGTTATATAATCACTAAAGAAGAAATATTTAATTCAATGAAAGAGAGACCTACCAAAAGATACATTAAAATAAAATGTAATAAAAACCATAAAAACTGGACTGCTCGTGTAGGACATCTTATATATGACGATACATGGTGCCCTATATGCCAACAAAGAAAATGTCAAGAGATCACTACATTCTATATGAATAATGTATTTAATTTAAATTTTAAATCTGAAATTTCAATAAGAGAAGCATGTGGATGTTCGGGAAAAGTTTTAAAAACAATAGAGTTGAACAATAAGAGTTTTAAATTTATCATTTCTGCTGGAAAATTAAGATTTGATGGATATAACGGAAAAATCAAATTAAAAGGTCAGGATAATAAATACTACTCATTTAAAGTTGCCTTTGAGTATGATGGAATCCAACACGATAATTTTACATCTTTATTTCATAAATCATTCTCTGAGTTTGCTAATCAAATTGCGAGAGATAAATTAGAATTAGAAATTGCTGAAAAATATAAAATTATTTTAATTAGAATTAAAGAATATGATGGATTTAATTGGAAATTTTTATTAAATAACCCGATCAGAGTACAAAAAGAGATTATCAAGAAATTTTATGAAAAAGTGGAGAAATTTTACCATATAAATCACGAAATTGTCAAGATCTCACCAATTTTAGATTTAAGATATATAAATTCAGATGATCATCAAGTCTCGATTGATAATTTTGTTTAAGCTTATTAAACAATTTATAGGAAAATTACTTATATAGGAAAATGAATAAATTTTTTTATTAAGTTAAATTAATTCTAATTGATTTTTCTAAGTCAGAGACACAAATGGCCCGGTTTGTATAGAACATCCCAGAATAACTGGATATGTGTAGAGTGGTTAGTATTGGGGACATTTCTATTTCCAATAGAGACCCTAATGTGAATCCCTAGAGACGGGTTCAAATAATGAGAATTTTCTTCTCGTTGGAACAATTCCCGTACCGGGCCCTTATTTCCTCTTTAGAAATCTAGTTTTGTATTCTAAAAATGGAAAATTAATAATACTTTATGGATTTTTATTTACATTAATAGCCCCGTTTCTAAAAAGTAGTATGACGGATTTGGATCAAGATAAGCTTCGCGACGTACCGGGATGGGAGAAAAATGCTCCAGTTCCAATCTGTATGGGCGGTGATTTTCGAGCCTTAACTTTTTGTTGTAAACCGGGATATTCATTAACCTTTGGGTTTAAGTGTAAGAGAGATGAAATATTAAGAGAAATAGGTTTAACTCCTGAAGAATTCATAAAAATAAAAGAGAATTTTTCTAAAGAAAATAATTGGGATTCAGAAATAGTGTGCTTTGGATCAATTTCTTATTGTTGTATGAGACGAAATGGATGCCCAAGGAGAGATACTGCGCTAGTGGAACGATATCCAAATTTGACGATGGAAAAAATAATGGAACTTTATTTTAAAAAGAAAAAGGAATTATCCAAAAAAATTTTGCAATCAATCAAAGATTCTAATGGAAAAAAAGAAGTTAAACCATATTTGGACTTATTCTAAGATTCTAATTTAAATTCCTTTTTTTCAGATGATAAATGAGAAATTTTATAAATCACTAATTTTTCACTTAATTAATGATTCTTGAACAAGTTATGGCTCATCCCACTAGACCAGAAATTTATATAAACGAGGTAATTACCCCTCATGATGAGGTTAAAGAAAGCGACAAAATGGAAGTAAATCGTATTCTTTTAGAAGAAGTCGCTAAGAGAAGAACCATAAAAATAGCTCATTAATATCCTATACTTTTGAGTAATCAAATTATATGAAAATAAAAAAAAAAAGGAATTAGATTTTGTATAGTCTTTTTATCGCTTTATTTTTTGCAAAATCCACGGTACTAGCAAAACTGCGGTTAAAGCTATTATTAAGTATTCAAAGAATGCCCACACTTGATTCTCTAAAGAAACTAGCAAATCAAGAACCACATACAACACCAATACTATTACCAATCCGATAATTAAATTAATGATTTTTTGCTTATTGTTTAGTTCCGCTGGATCATACTTAATATATTCTACTTCCAATAGATATCCCACTGATAAACCCATTAAAGCACCACCGATTAACCCATATTCATTGTCAGTATCAGGAAAAATAAGTATTGCCACTATAAATAAAACTATTGGAATAACTATTGAAAGAAGTAATTTTATGTTTAAATTCAGAGTATTAATTTTCTTAGTAACTATTGGCTCTAAATGAATAAATAATAATAAAAAGGCAATGCCAACCAATAATCCTCCAACAACATCATCTACATCATGAGATCCATTCATTATTCTCGCAGTTGCGATTAAATAAATAAAAATAAGGAAAACCCAAGGCAAGTATTTATTTTTCTTCTTATATGTGTGATAGGAAAAATATCCCCATATAGCAACACCATTTTGAGCGTGTCCCGAAGGAAAGCCAAAGCCAGGTTCTTCTCTCCTTGTTGCGGGTGTAGGATCTTGAATACAATCTTTCAAAATTCCATTTATATAGAACGACCCGAGTAAAGAGAATGTCAAATTTTTAGCAAACCTAACATCATAAATAATTAAGACAGATACTATTATTACTATCAAAGCGGTATGCCATCCAATGTAACCAATTGCTGTAAAAATTGCAAAAACAATATCATTGTCATAGAAGTACTCATTAATTGCATTGTTTAATCCAAGAACTATAAAAACTAACCCAACTAAACTAATGATAAGTGCTACAACGAATATAAAAACAAAATTTCTTTTTGTTAAAATTTCTTCTTCATTCATAAGTTTTCACTAAAAATTTTTTAATAAAATCTAGTCATTTAAAACTTTATGAGTAAACCAAATTAATAAAGATTTATATCTTCTTAACTGAATTGGTTTTTAAGATTTTCAAATAATATGATTCCCGTATTAAGGATTCAATTCCTGAAAGAATAAGAAATCAATCAATCCTTATATGTGTGTGTGTTTCATCAATCTTTTTCAAGCGAACTTCTAAAATGCCATTTGTATAACGAGCTTTGGCGACATCTGAGTTAATTCCAGAAGGTAATTCAATTTCTTTGTAATAATTTCTATTGGCATTCTCTCTTGTTGAAATAGCCAGACTATGTGTAGTTGCTTTAAGTTCGATATCGTCTCTATCTACACCTGGCATTTCAGCTATAATTAATATATGATCCTTTTCTTCATTAACTTCTATCAAGGGTTCTCGCCTTGATTTGACAACAGGCTCTCCAGAATAAGGTTTTGGTTCAATATTACCAAATGAATCTATTCTTGGTTTCCCATCTTTACCAATATTTATGTTAAATCCATACATTATCGGAAAACCAAATTTAGATTGATTCTTCTTGAATTCCTTCATAAGATCTTCAGGGGAAAGATTTTGAAAATCAGGAGGTAAATTTTTTGAAATCTTATCAAAAATGTCTTTAAATACCCGTCTGAATTCTTTAGATCCAAATAACTTATTCGGATCTATCACAAATTTATTTGGATCAGAAAAAAATTTAGAAGGATCCTCAAAATATTTGGAAAAGTCAAAAGGATCTTTTATTTCATCATCTTCCTCATCATCATTTCCATTTTTTTTAGGCATACAATCAATCTTAATAAAATATTTGATTTATTTAATTTCAATTAAATTTAATAAGCTAAATTGTTAATTTAATATTATAACTGCTAAAAACTAAATAGCTTATATATTAGAAAAAATTGTTTAGGTTAATAAATTTATTCTACATAAACAGTTAATTATCAAAAATTAAAATTTGTAGAGGAGATTAAAATATACTCAGAACTTAGTGATGATGATAAAAATATGTATCTTGATGTGTTACGTGAAGCACCAATAATGCCCTTTTCTAATTTTGTATCGAGGGGAGATATACCAGATAAAATTGATATAGCTAGACCACGAAGTTATATAGATCGTGAGGTATATAGGTTAGCACGTCAAACATATAAAGATCGAAGTGCGAGACTTATTCCAATATTAGGATCAGCAGGTTCAGGCAAAACTCATGCTTATCATTCATTTAAAGATAAAGAGAGAGAAAATAGAAATAAATTATCGGAATCTACAGAAGCACAAGAAATAGATGTGAGCAAATTAGAGCCCATAGATTGGAGTATCATTTATGTTCCCAGCCCACCTGCAAGTATACGTGTTTTACTTCATGTTTATACATGTATTATTGAGGAACTTGGTGCTGAATTGCTTGATATCGTTTCAGAAAGGTTAGTTAAAAAATGGGGTGGTGAGAAGAAAGGAATATTCCAAAAGCCTAAGGCTGAGGAAGTAATCCAAATGGGGATAAGAGAATTCCCGGGTGTATTTGCTGATTGTGTAAAAGCGTTAGTGACTTACCAATTAGATAAAAATAAGAAAGCTTTAGCAGAAAGGTGGCTTCTCGGTGAAGATTTAGAAGATGAGGAATTAGAAACATTAGGAATCAATTCAGTCCTCGAAGAAGATGACGTATGCTTAGCATTAATTAAAATCATCACGGAAAATTTAGATAGAGTGCTTATTCTTTATTTTGACGAATTAGAATCTCCATATAGATACTTGGGAGAAGTTGCAGAGCGCAAATTCCTGGAAATCTTAAAAAGGTTGTATAATGAAGTTAAGAGTCTTGTAATTATAATTGCAGTTTTAAAAGAGATTTGGCCGAGAATCATTGAGATTGCTGATGCTCCTTTAAGGTCAAGGATGGAACCTGAACAGGATTTAAAACCTTTTAGCCTAAATGATCTAAAAATATTTTTCTCGAAATCTATGGAATCTTTTTGGGATGATAATAATTTGAATCCTCCACTATACCCATTATTTCCATTAAATGAAAAGCTTATTGAATTGATTTTTGAAAAGACTAAAGGGAATCCTAGAAATTCAATTAAACTTTGTAGAAGGTTTATCGATAAAGTTGTAATGGAAGAGATGACAGTAGAACAACTTATGGAAGTTGGCTCTGAGCTTGTTGCGACAGCTAAGCCACCAAGTGAAATTGAAGAAGAAGTGATAGATTTCTCAAAACCAAGAGAAGTTATTAAAAAGACTATTGAAGATATCTTAGCAGAAGAGGAATACTCGATTGATGTCAATCCTCAATCCGTTGCAGGAGCTACATTAAAATGTATTAATATGGTAGGGGAGGAAAAAAAGAAAGATTTTAAAACTCAAATGGAATTCAAATTTAAGCTTGGTAAAAGATCACAAACTCTAGCTGCATTAATAGAAGCTGAAGGCAAAAAATGGGGATTAGAAATTCCCTCTATTAAAACTTTCGATCGTAGTGCTGGTGTTGCAGGATATTATGCAGCAAAACGTTTGAAAGATGCTCTCGATCAAAAAGCAATAGATAAAGCATTATTAATTGTTCCAGAGGGAAGTAGCGGTGCGAAATTTGAAAGTATTTTGAAGAATAACCCTGATATTCATAAAGTAGAGTTGAATAATGAAACTGGAGAAAAAATAATAGAAAATGCGTTAAAGCGTCCAACAAAAGAGGGATGGGAGATTACACGAATTATTTTCCCCGACATTGGAGAATACATAGAAACTGAAGAATCCCCTACTCCAAATGAAGAAATGTAAAATTTAATTAGATCTTTTCAAAAAATTCTTTTATTTTGTTTTCTAATCCATATAGATCTTTTCCTAAGCGAGAAGCTCTTTGTGTATTGTTTTTTAATTTAGTTAAGTCATCAATTAATTCGTGTTCTTCAAAATTATCAGAAATTTCAATTAATCTATCGATTGGTTCAATTAATTGATTATAAATATCTAATTTCTCACCTAAAAATTCATTAAAGAATTTTGCAATTTCTTTATAGAGACTCTCTCGTTCTTTTAATAATTCAGGGAACATTCCAACTTGCTCTCCCTTATTTTGTAAAAATGAAGCAATTTCTTCTTCTTGAATAAGTACTGCTAATTCTGCAGCCTTTTGGAAGCTTTTTTTTGCTTTTCTGTAAAATTCATCTTTCAAAAATTGATCTGCAATTTTTACTTCAGCTGCGAGTTTTTGAGGGATGTCTTCTCCTAAATCTATCAATTCTCTTGCTTCTTGAAGCTGTCCATCGTCAAGCATTTTTTTTGTTCTCTCATTCAAAATATCCTTTATGATTTCTGGTTCTTGTAGTTTCTGAATCAAACTTAAAATTGCATTCAAGCTGTTTTTTAGAATATCTGTCATACTTTTTTTGTCAGTAGAAAAACCTTGAATAACTTTTTCTTCTATATTTTCAAAGATACTTTTTAAGGAGATAAGGTCCTCTTCTTCTTGTAATATAAAACTTAAATAAAGATTTTCTTTATCAATAGGTTCAGCATTAACTTTGCTCGAATAATAACGATTATTATCTTTGCGAATGGTGACAGTTAAGGATTCTTTTTTTACGTGTTTATCAGAAAATTCCTTTAAAATAGCTGGTGATATTTTATCATCTTGTTTTAAATAATACTCAGCTAAGATATTTGGCCCAAAAGATTGATCAATTTCATATAAAATTATTGCTCGTGGCATATTATTATAGCTCTGTTAATAAATTTCTAGTGATTAATTTATATATTATAGAGTTAATAAGGTTTTGATTTTAAATTTTTATTCTATCTAGATGATTAAGGTCATATATATAAAGTAAAAATTGCGGGAAAAAATAAAGGTTAAAAATATGGCTATTATAGAAGATACGTATTGTGAGGCTTTTGAAGGTCTTTGTTGCCAATTGATGGTAACTGCTCAGGATAGCGAATTTTTGAATAGAGCTGCTAATGCGTTTACTGCCTTACCCTCAACGGTTTTTGGAGATGCTGAAGGAGGTATTGTAAGGTGGTTAACTGAAAAGGAAACAATTGATGGAAGATTAGGTGCTATAGTTCAATTGTGGGTCACCGGAACAGGAAAGAAAGCCATTGCGAAGTTTTATGATCAATTAGGGAGACGGATGAGGCAAGGTATTCTTGTTGTACCAACAACAGCTGTTTTTGACTATTATCCACATAAATCTGAAATAAAATTAAATATGATGAATAATGTAGGTCATTGCGGAGATGGTTATGAAGAAATTATTGAAAATTTTGAAAGAAAAATGATTTCAGTACCAATTATGATGGGACATGATTTTTTAGTAGAAGAAGAGATTTCCTATACAAAAGGCGTAATGGGGGGGAATATATGGTTATTTTGCGATTCTGTGATGTCAGGAATCAAAGTGGGTAGAGAAGCTGTTAAAATTATTGCTGAGATTGATAATGTTTGCACAACTTTTGATGTGTGTTCAGCTGGTTCCAAACCAGAAACAAACTTTCCTGAAATAGGTCCATCGACAAACCATTCATATTGTCCATCCTTAAAAGGAAAACTCTCGCCAGAAGAGTATAAGGTTCCTGAGGGAGTATTGTCTATTCCTGAAATTGTATTTAATGCTTTAGATATTGAAACAATAGAAAAAACAATGCTAACAGTAATTGAGGGAATAATTGATTTGGAGGGTCTCATTAAAATATCAACGGGTAATTATGGAGGAAAATTAGGTAAATATAAAATATTTTTGAGAGAATTAGGATTAAAAGAAAATTATTTTTCTTAAATTCAAATTTTTATTAGCTTTCTAATTTATCCGGTTTTTGAAATTGGTATTTATCATAGATTTTCCCATAATTTTTTGAAAAGATCTTACTAATTTTTTCTAACGGTACATCAGTATAAATTCCCCAATCTTCAGCATACTCCACGAATAAGTTTCCTTCTTCATCATAAGGAGCTAAAAGAGCGTTATTTTCTCCATCAAATTCTACTATAGGAACGTAGCCTGCCTTAATTGCTGTATCTTTATCAAAAACGGGAGTGAGCTTTCGCCATTTACCCTCAATATATAATTCACTATATCCATGACAATGAAATGTTCTAGTCCCCATTAATTCTTCGATCCAATCAGGAATTTTATGATTTATGATATCTACCATGTGGATTCTTGCAGGAATGCCAACAGCTCTAGCAAAAGTAGATAATAGTACAGCTTTTGACATACAAAAACCATTACCTCTGCGTAATGTAACAGAAGCTTTAAGATTTGCTCTATTACTTGGATTGTATGTATACATATTATACTTGATATTATCTCTAACCCAGTAAAAAAGTGCAATTGCTTTTTCTTTTTCAGATTTCAATCCATTGATTATTTCAAAAGCTTTATCACTTACATTTTTCTTGTCAAAATCGAGGAATTCCGTAGGTCCGAGATATTCTTTCATTGAGTCCATAACTAAAGAAAAAATAGATCATTTTATAATATTTCTCTTAAATAAAATTAATTAGATCTCTATTTTATTCACTATAACATAAATATAAATTTTAATAATTCAATTATTACCTTAAAATTGAGATTTGAATTATAACAAATCTGTGAAAACCTTGGAAGCTTTAATACTTAGTCGCTTTGACCCATTTTATGGTCCAAAAATCTTTTTAAAAGCACCTAAATCATTAGAAAAACATAATGTAAAAGAAATTCCTTCATTAATGGAACTCCAAACTAAAGGGATTTTTATTCATATATTTAAAAAAATTAAAACCGCAAATTTATTCTTTAAATTACCTAATAAGCATGCAAGGGGCGGAAATGAAAGTTTAATGATTAGTATCATAACTGATATTAAAAACGATATCTCATTGATGTTAGCCCACGAACTTCTTGAAAGTTTTGCTCAAAATCTAGCAGATTTAGAAGAAGGATATAAAGCTTTTGATAATAAAGTTAAGGATATTAACAGTGATCCTGAAAAATTGAAAGAAATCAAAAATTTCTTCTTCTCTTATTTTGAATCTATTAAACCGGCTCTTAGAACTATAAAAATGGCTGAGAATCGTTACCAAGCGCTTTTTACGGCTGCTAAAGATGCAATTATTATTACAAATCGCAAAAATGGAACAATCGTTGATGTTAACTTAGAAGCTGAAAAATTAGTCGAAAAATCTAGAGAGGAGATTATTGGGCTCCATGCCCTTAAACTTGAATTATTTGATGGAGGTTTAATAGATCCGACTATGGTCGAACATCTAATTAATAACCCACCTCCAATAATATCAAGGATAAAAAAATCGACTGGTAAGAAATTATACTTAGAAGTAAGTGTAAATGAAATCATATTAGGAGATGAGCATTTTATTCAATATATGTTTCATGATATTACAGACATCCAAGTATTTGAGGAGAAACTTAAGGGACAGGTTAAAAAAATGGACATATTAAATACAATCATCAGTATTGCGAACCAAGCTAATAGTTTATCAGAATTATTAACTAATATTCTTGATAATTCTATAGATTTATTTGATCTTAAAGGATGCTGTATATACTTAGTCGGTAAATCTAAAAATATCGCTAGTGTTAAAGTTCATAAAGGTTTTCCTTCATATTTCATTCAGCAAAACAATAAATTAGATATAACCAAAAGCCCTTATGAAATAGTTTTTAATAAGGGTGTTGTACTTAATAATGAAAATTTTCCTGAATTATTAGAACAATTTTTTGAAGGAATTGAATTTAATTCTGCTGCAGTACTCCCGTTATTTTCAAAATTCGAAATTATTGGTGCTATATATATGATTTTTAAGGGTAATAAATCACTTAGCTCTGAAGAGATGGAAATAGTTATTTCATTGGGGATGGAATTAGGCACAGCGGTGGAACGAATACAAAATAAAGAAGAATTACGACAAAGTGAAATATCTAAAAATATCCTTCTTAATCATATTCCATTCTCAATTTTTAAAATTTCTAAAAATGGAGTCTTCTTAGAGATTAAATTAGATAAAAAAATCAAAAAAATTTTTGAACAAGCATTTACAACAACAGAATTTATAGGGAAAACTATAAATGATTTTTTACCAAAAGAAATTGCTGATGAGGCAGTAATCAATATTGAAAAAGCACTTAAAGAAAATGAATCAATCGAAATGAAGTTTATTTTACCTTTGAAGGATAATCAAATTGTTTTTCAATCTAATATCGTTCCCTTAGGAAATAGAGAAGTTTTAGTATTTTTACAAAATTTAACAAGAACATGGTAAGGATTCGTAAACATCTTTTTACTAGCTACTAAGTTTTGCCAACATATCCTGAATTTTTTTACTTTTGTTTTGAAATTCAATCGCAAGAGAATCATCTCCCAATTCAAGACATAAATTACTGATTTTTTCAAAGATTTCAATAACCTTTTCAAATTCTCCCTGTTGTAATGCTTCTTGTAGTTTATCCATTAGAACATCTCTTTCGAACATAGGCTGTAATAATGGTGATACTCCAGTATCCATATCTAGGAGATCTGCTATTATACGAATCATTTTAGGGCGATTGTTTGGATCAACGGCGATGAATGAATAAGTTTTATGCCCCAATAATCTTTCAATATCTTCAACTTTCATTGCATTAGGTAAATCTTGTTTGTTTCCAATGACTGCTAAACGAGCAGTAGGAACTATTTTATTTACTAATTCAAAGAAATATCTACTCTTTTCAAGATTTTCTAAAGTAGAATCCGTTATTAATAACACAGCATCACTTCCTCTGATAAATTTCTCCCAAAGAAAATCGAATTGATCTTGTCCTGCGAAGTCCCATAAAAAGAAGTGAAGTTTTCCAATTTTAATAGTGGCAACTTCACCAGTTATCGTAGGAATGTGTTGCATAGGAATCTCTTCAGATTTTATTAATTTGGTAGTCGTAGTTTTCCCTACTCCTGAAAAGCCCACTAAAGATATTTTTGGTTTTAAATTTCTGTGAACATTATCAACAATTGGATCTAGAATATCACTTATTATTTCGAAGTTATCATCCTTGATATTATCCCCATAAAATTCTAAAAATTCAGTTTTGAATTTTTTTAATTGTGGTTTTATATCATCGAAATTGTCACCTAATCCAGAAACAAAGAGTAAAATTAAATTTAAATTCTCATCAACTATATACGACAGCTTATATTCAAAAAACTCGTAAGAACCTGCTTCTCCTCCAAATTTCGAAAATGCTGCTTTTTTAAGTTTTTGATATATATTTGTAAAAAGATTACTATCTAATCCTTTAGCATAAGTTCTTTGATATGCTATTGTATCATTTATAATTATGAAAACTTGTCGCAGCATGATGTGTTTTTTAATTTCTATCTAAAAATATTAATAATATTGGTTTAGTTCTTTCTTTAATTTATCTATTATCTCAATCATATCATTTTTTTCTAAAGTCTCCGAGAAAATCATCACGTTCTTGAAATTAGAATGGAACTCGCTTATGTTTTTTTCTGCTATATGCAATAATTTTGGGCCAAGATTTACTAAATTATATTCTGATGAAGTAAATTCAGACGACGTATTTAGTCTATAAATACTTTCATATAAATAATAAAGAAGACTAGTGTCAAAGTCCTCTGAAAATACTTGAATTATAATGTTATCTTCCTGATTGGTAACAAAACAGCTTGTTTTAGCTAATCCATTGATTAATCTCATGATAATATCTTTTAATTTCACATTGTCTTCTGAAAAATAACTAATAGTATCAGATAATGCATTATAAATAGTGTAAATTAAATTTGGATGTAAACTTGTGAAATAAATTGGTAATTCTTCAGGTAAACTTAATTGTCTAATTATTTGATGTTTAATTATATCAAGCCTACTACCAATTTTTTTATTTATTAATAGATCAACTTTATGCATAAATAAAACGATTTTGGCACCAAATTTACGTTTTTTATTAATTTCATAGATTTTTTTAATATCATCAATAATATCTTGAGAATCTGAAATCCAAGTAGGATAATCGAAGATGTATATTATAGCATTTGCATTTTCAAATACAAATATCTGCTTTTCTTCATCTTCTAATATTAATTGCATAGATTGACCTGGTGTATCAATTAAACTAACTTTTGAATCCATATAATTGTGTACCGAATATTTAATTCCAATAGTAGCTTCAAGTGGGAAAATTACTAACTCATTTGGATCTTCTCCCTGAAAGATAACTTTCTTTATTGTAGTTTTCCCCATTCCAGCTTTTCCTATAAACGTTATTTTGCCATATCTCTCTGTTGTCATGTCATTCCCTCATATTATTCTTGTTAAATTCATCTTTTTTAAAATAACATTCAAGCTATTTTATAAAAAAATAACAAATAATATATTTAAACTTGATTAAATCAATAGAATAAACTCATCTTTAAAAATAAAAGAATAAATAAAATTCTAAATTTTTGAAGCAATAAAATCAATGATGTCAATTAATTTAATTTTTTCTTTAATCTCCAGCTCCATTTCATCATATGCATCATTCAGATTTCCTATACAAAAAGGACAACTAGTTGTTAATATATCTGCTCCGGATTCTACTGCCTCTCTAATTCTTTCTTTCGAAATATCTTTCGCTAAGTCTGGAAATTGGCTTTTCACACCTCCACCTGCACCACAACACCATGCGTGTTTTCGATTTCTCTTCATTTCTATCAATTCAACACCAGGAATTTTAGCAATAATTTCTCTTGGTATTTCATACAAATCCATATGACGTCCTAGATGACAAGGATCATGATATGTTACTTTTATTTGTTCCTCTTTAGCAGAATCGAATAATATTTTGTTATTATTTATCAATTCAACTAAAACTTCTGTAATATGTTTTACTTCGAAGGGTAATTCCTCGCTCAACAGCTCAGGATAATCTTTCTTTAAAGTTCTATAACACCCTGCACAAGCAGTAAATACTGTTTTCGCACCCATATTCTTGAAAATTTCGAGATTGTGTTTTAAAAGTTCGTCCACAGATTTATATTCGCCTATTCGGATTCCAATAGAGCCACAACACCATTCGTCTTTTGATAATGCAATTTCCATTCCTGATGATTGTAAAACTTTCATCATGCTTTTTAATGTGTCAGCTTGTCTTAATGGCATTGTACAACCAGCAAAAAATACAAATTCTCCCTTATTTTTAATATTTGGAAATTCTTTCGCCCACTCAAATTTTTTAGCTTTATCTTCACCGTATGGATTTTTCATATCATCATTGTTCATATATTGAACCAATTCCTCATGGTGATCAAGGGGAGCAAACCCAGCTTCTACTAAATCTCTTCTCAAAGCATCCCATACTTTTACATGATCGATCCACTTGCTTGTTGGTAAAATGATATGTTCATTATGTGTCATATGGCAAACTTCTGTACAATTTCCACATTCAGAACATTCATATATCCACTCAGCGAGTTCCTTGCTTAGTGGAATTTGTCCTTCCAAGATACTCTTTAACACATTCATTCGACCACGAGCAAAATAAATTTCGAAACCCTCTTCACCTTTTGCCTCTTTCACAGGACAAGTTAAATATCTTCCAACAAATGGTCTAATAGCATACCCACAATCCCCACAACCCAAGCGGGAGTTATAAATATAATTATAAACCTTTCCGCGATTAAGGAGAGATTCCAAAACCTATACAGGACATTATGGCCTGCCATTGTTCTTTTAAATTTTTCAATTTTGACATTATTACAGCAATAAATTTTTTTCTAAGATAAAAAGAATATAATTTCATTAATAATTAAAATTTCTTAATATTGCCATTCTAGCCAACTGTATTATTTTAATTCTTTTCTTTATTTATTTCATATTTTCCATCCTTGAAAATGATTTGAGTTTGTTTTAATAAATCTTCCACTAGAGCATATAGAGATTCTCTAGCCTTCAGATGAAGTTTATTGTTTTTAAAAACCCATAAGTTTTCTATTCTATTATCTTGAAAGTCTAAGTTTATATGGTGTACTTGATATTCTGTTTTTAAATATTTACCATCGATTAAAGCTTCTTGAGTAATTCTAAGTTCTGGATGTTCAGAAAGATATCGTTCCATATTATAACGATGTTCTAACATATTTCGACGTTGATGATCTTCCTTCTTAACAATAGGATTTTCATAATCATCAGGTACCTTAATCCAAATTCTTCCATCACTAGGATCAACAATACGGTCATAGCCCCAATCTGTTTTTCCTTTAATATTATGGACTTTATCCCTCCAGTACCGTGCTTTATCCCTTGATATTCCACATAATTTTCCAAATCTAGAATCTGTTAAATTATAGCGTTTATCTTTAATTATTCTTTCAACCCATTCTTTATGTTTATAGAGCGGATTTTCAACTGAACATTCCCTCGTAGGATCTACTTGAATCTTTTTTTCTACAAATTGGTTGATTCGATTTTTTACGGTCCAATTATTTGAAATTTTTTCCCAACTAATCTTTTTAATTTCATCTTTAACTAAATTTATGTCTTTATAATTGATAGGTTCTTTAATATCTTGATTTATAGAAACTTCAGTAGAATGATTTAAAGTAGAATTATTATCTTGATTTATATAGTATCTCCCATCTTTAAATCTAATTCGATTTGTTTTTATTAAAAATTGTAAAGAATCCCGCAAAGATAATTCACCTTCAGCATGATCATTTTTTGTTTTATAGACCCATAAATTTTCTATTTTATTGTCTTGAGGATTTTGATTTATATGGTGGATTTCACATCCAATTTTTAAATATTTACCATCTATTAAGAATTTCTTTGAGATTTCTAGTTCAGGATGTTTTGATAAATACTGTTCTATTACATAAATATGTTCTAGTCGAAAATTTCTTATCCTATCTTTATAATTTCCCAATTCTGGGTGATTATAATCTTTCGGAACTCGAATATATACTCTACCACTTCTTCTGTCTATATATCTTCCTTTACCTAAAGGTTTTATTGGTATATTATGTTTTTTTCGCCATTTCCCAATTGTAGAAGTATTGACTCCACAAATTTTTCCAATTTCTTTGTCATATAAGTTTAATTGCTTATTATTATAGATTGTATTTAACCACTCTTTATGTTTATATAAGGGATTCTCCTTGGAAATATCTTGACTAGGATTTAATTGAATAGTCTCTATGTCTGAATACTGATTTTTTTGGATTTTGATTGTCCAATCCTTTGAAATTTCATCCCAATCCTTTTTTTTAATCGCTTTTTTAATCTTTTCAATATCGAAACCTTCATTTTTTGAATTTTCTTTACTTTTATAGTTATAATTTATATGTTCAAATTCAGAATTTGGCTCATATTTTTCAAAGTCATTTTTTATATATTTTGATTCATCTTTAGGTTCAAATTTAGATTCAAGACTTTCATTTAAATCTTGGTTTTCTTCAAGAGGCTCAAAATCATTGATTAGTTCACTATTTTTTTTTTTTATTATTTGATTGAGCTTATTGTCAATTTCCTTATTCTCTTCTTTGGAATCGTCCTCCCCATATTCTCCTATGAGATTTTCACCTTGTTATTTATGTTTTTTATACTTTAATTCTTTATATTTGACAGTCGTAAGTTCTTCCTTGAGTTCTTCAACATTTTTTGTAAAAATCTTTTTCTTCCTTTTTTTAAGGGGTAACATTTTCTTTAATCTATTCCAATCGATTAGTTTCCCTTTTTTTTTAGGAGGTCTTGGATTCTTCTCTTTTTGGCGTCTAACTTTTGGTTTTTCTGGGGGGAAGCGTCCAGGAGGGACATCAAGTCTCATTGTATGATATTGTTTATTATTTAAGCCATCTCTAGAGTTATCTTTAGTTATTTCATTAATATCTTTAGGATTATCTTGAGAATCCTCAAGTTCTTCTTTATCCTTTTCTAAATCTTCATATTCATCACGAGGATCGAAATCATTCTCAATTTCGTCTTCAAGTTCATCAGTTTCATCCAACGGTTCGAAATCATTTTCAAGCTCTTCGTCAGTTTCATTCTCAAGTTCCTCATTTTCATCTAATGGTTCATAGTCATCTGTGGCATCTTCATCCAATTCTTCAGATTCCTCATAATCATCAGTTGCATCCTCACTCTCCACTTCTTCATCATATTCACTCATTTGATATATTTTTTGACAGACTAATTTAAAGTAAACTAATAAGAAGATTTAATCAAAAAAAAGAAATGGTTTTCCACAGCAATCGCAAAATTTCGCATCAGAATCAACTTGAGTTCCACAATATTCACAAAATCTTTGATCATCTATTGATCTAATGGATCCCTCAGGTCCTTGATGTGGTAACGAAAAATCTAGAGTTTCAATAATATATTTTTCACCAGTAATCCCGTTCAGAACCAAAGCTTGTCGATTTTTTTGGAGCATTAAAAAATCCTGCTCTTTTTGATTCCCAACTAATCGTGTGTTACATGGATGACCCACACGGAACAATATTTTCAGGCTTGGAAGTGTAATAACGCAGTCGAAAAGCCTTGAAGGTGTTTGGTCAGAAAGTATGAAAGAGAAACCTTTTGAACGGAATTCTCGCAATAATTCATTGAATATTTTCTCTAATTGAGTTCTTGAAATATAGTCATCATCATCATAATTGTTGGTTATAGATTTCTCTAAAATCTGATGAGCTTCATCAATCAAGATTATATTTTGAAGCTTCCCTACCTCAATATCAGGTGTGCGAGAGCGAATTAATTGAAAAATCGCATTGGTTATTAATCGTTTTTCATAAATATTACACATTGAGAGATCGAGGAATACTTTTTTACCTTTTCTCCAATCTTTAAACCATTGAGGGATTTCATCATTAGGAGCTAGATTAATAGCCTTTTCTAGAACTGGATTTGATAAAAGACTTAATACTCTATTTTTTAGTGCTCGTAATATATTAGTTTGAAATTTTACATGGTAGGGGTGGAGATCAAAGTATCTTATCAATTCTTTAAACAAAAACTTTAATGAACGTGGTAATTTCCCTTTTTTATCTATAAATGCTTGCATTACATTAACCATGTTTTTTTCTACGATGTTTTTTAATCCCGTTGAAGCAATTAAATAAGTAGCAGTCTCTTGAATGCTCCTTTCAAGATAATGTCCATTTACAAAATAAGGAACATGAAAATCAGGAGAACCAAATTTAATCACTTTATCAGTCTTATAAAATCCTTCTTGGTTCCCTTTTCCAAGATTCAAGATTAAAATACCAATATCAGGCGCTTTCTTATGAAATTCGTTTACAATTTGAGCTAATAAATAAGTTTTTCCTGTGCCTTGTTGCCCTGCTACTAATAGACTCTGAGCAAATCCATTCTTTTGAATCAGCATTCGATGTTCTGTTTTTCTTCCCTGATTCACGTGGCGTCCAATTAAGATATAATCGGGATTACTGATATCTGTAGGGATATATTTCACATTCTCACTTTCAAGAGTAAAAGGTTTTACTAAAGGTGTAATTTTAAGAATATCAAAATCGACGCAATAAGGCGTGATATAACTACCAGAGAATAAATTAACTCGAAGAATATTACCATAGGTTCCTGAGGTGACTCTTTTAATTTGAGCTGCTTTTTTCAAATTTCTACCAGACATAGTTAAACTCTTAATTCTTCCTTCAATCCTTTGTAATTCAAGTTCTCTTTCCCTAAGATCTTTTTCAAAAATTCGATAGCTGACAAAAATTCTTACTCGAAAAAGTTCCTCTTCCCACATTTTTAAATATTGCTTTTTCTCATCCTCATCCTTGAATTTCATTCTTTGAATTTTATATCTGATTTTTTCGATTTTTCTGGGAGTTGCTTTTTTCCACATTATATATACTTTTATTTCTTGTTTACTTCTATGAAAAATCGTTATAAAATCATTGATTAAGGTAAATTTTTCTAAATATGGTGGTTTAGGAAGTTTGATTTCCCAAAATACATTGTTTTTATAGATTTTCTTGCGTGTTACTGGTTCAATTTCCAATTCTGCATCTACACCTGGAAAAATACTTAAAAGACGAGTGAGTAATGCTTCCCCAATAATACGTGCTTTAGCTTCCCTTCGAGCTCTCATTAAAAACGTCCAATTAAAATCTTTATGGGAAACCAGCTCAAGACAATATCTTGAACTGTTTGAAAAGTAATCTTGTAGCCACGTTTTTATATTTTGATTAGTCTTGTCTTTCTCAATTGGTTCTTTTTCAAGAGTTCCTTGTAAGATTTTTACTCTTGCATGCCAGAATAAAGCTCTTTTCTTCTTCTCGTTCTTTCCATTTTTATCATTTTTTAAAGGTGAATTCTTATGACCTTTCTTCTTTAATGGTTTTAATATCTTTGAACTTGTCTTTTTTGAAGAAACTAAAGTTGTTTGATAAATGGATACAATTCTATTTCTAAATGATTCATGGCCTAATGAAACCACGAATGAAATCGCCCCAAATAATATTAATGCTAGAAGCCATTCTCGAATGGTAATTAAAATATATATTTCCAAGGAAAAAATAACAAAAATGGTTAAGGCTTTGTATTCTTTATCAAATGGGATTATTATAATGTAGATTATTATTCCAATTGAAATAATAATAATCGTTCCAACGAGAAATAATCCCATAACCCCAGCAAATTTGATTTCGATAATTTAAAATTTTTATATGATAAATATCATGAAAAGGAATTATTTGACATTAATCAAATATGGGAAAATTTAAAATTTTTGATGACTATAACGACAATTTTTATACCTATTTTAACCATAATTCCTTTTCTATTTAATATATCAAACACAATTTTAGATAAAATCTGTAAAATTTCATTTGTATTAAGTATAACAGCATTCTTAGTACTCATTTTATTTACAATTAAATCAAATAGCGAAAGGCATTATAAAAGATGGGCTGAATGGCGAGGTACAAATATAAAAATAAGTGAGAAACTAAATCTAAATGAGGAAACTAATTTTGAAATATTTTCTGATGAGAAATATTTACATCCTTTTAAATATATTAATCCCACTGAATATGCAAATGAATCTGAGAAAATTAAATCAGTTAAAAAATTTATTGAAGTAAAATTTCAATTTAAAGACTCATTTATAAATAAAGTAAAAAAGGTTTATTGGTTTATATTTTCTCTCTTAATATTAATTGATTTTACTCTAGTACTTACATTTATCTTTATTTAATAAATTTTTTTCTCCCATACAACTCATTATAGCTTCCCATTCATTTTTCAAATGCTTTAATTCACTCACTTTATTTATCCCCCCAAAAATTAAATTTACCTCTACTTAAAATCATATTAGGATCAAGAATTTTTTTAATTGACTTCATGAAGTTGTAATATTCCTCAGAGTAAGCACCAATATCCACCATTAAGCGAGACATAAAATCTCCCATCATATACCATTGAACCCCGTGTTTTGTAACTCTTTCTAAAAGTGATTTCCATAGTTTTAAATTTGTTTCTTGTATGACATCATGGATCTCACCGTCAAAATAACTCCAGAAGCTTGTAAATCCGCATGTAATTTCTACATTATTACCATCTATTAATAATATTGGTCCACTTCCCGCAATAGGTCGCATTTTAGTAATATCAGAAATCTTTTGCATATTCTCATTATTTTCCATATCCCATTGATCAATATCATTCAGAATTTCTGGATATTTATTTGTTGGACAAAAAGATTCAGCTGTTAAAGGCTGATTGGACGGTACCATCCCCCATAAATTATGATAGAATTGCCAATGCCCCTGTTCAACATAATGCCATTTAGCTATATTTCCGTCTGAAATTTCTGAGCCAACATTTTCTGCTTTATTTTTTATCATGATTTCATCTAATTGTTTAGCTTTTTCTTCCAATTCTGCTTCAGTATTAGCTTCTATAGTATAAAAAATTAAACCTCTTTTCCTTTTTAAATTCTCATACATAGGCATTGAGCCTTGATCAACACCCACTCTGACAAGAAGATCCATAATATACATTGCATCATACACATCAATTCCCTTATGTCTAATTTCTGATAAAATTTTTGCTGAAACTATCCTTTCTTTTCGGGGTAATAAAAATGTCTTATACTCAGCATATTCTGGCTTAGGAAACACTTGTAATGAAACTTTAGTTTTCACGCCAAAAATTCCATTATCTCCACAGAATAATCCTGCTAAGTCTGGGCCATTTCCAAATCGATTGAATGGAAATTTTGAGTGTTTATTTGCTTGAGAACCTGTTTCTATAACCTCTCCAGTTGGTAAAACAACCTCTAATGAAACTAATTGGTTGGTGCAAGCTCCATATTTAGCACACCCCCCACCACCTACCGAATGGTGAGAAATTCCTCCTCCTATTGATGCTGACATACCAGAGCCCGGTCCCATACAACCTGTATAAAGACCATGATGGCAAAGATATTCATTTAATTTGCCCCAAGAAATTCCAGCCTCAGCAGTAACAATGAGATTTTCTTTGTCTAAGTTTAAGATATTATTCATTCTTTTCAAGTCTAATACAATCCCGTTATCTCCAATAGGTTTACTTCCTCCAAACTCACAAATTCCTGCTCCACGGGGAATTACAGCACTATTTTCTTCATTAGCAATTTTAAGAATTTCTGTGATTTCTTGTGCATCTTTTGGTCGTATTACAATATCAGGTATTCCTTGTAACGCAATATCCACATTTCGCGAATAAGCATGGCGAACATAAATATCATTCGAAATATACTTTTCTGACACTATTTTCTCTAATTTTTGATATAAGTCAGACATTTCTGTATTATCTCATCAAATTTATATTAAGCAATTTATAATAGAAACATTAAATTACTTAAATATATTCTAATTTAAATTAAAGTTAAGTCGAAATAGAGATATAAACTTAAACGATTAGGGAACCAAAGGTGTAAGAGATTTATTATCGAGGATATATATTAATACGTTTAAAAGCAATTGGTACAGAATGGAAAGTCGTTGAAAAATTGACTGATTTAAAATCCACTGAACCAGAGGAGGAGTGGAAAATTACGTATGTCACTCCAATCTATGGGGGATGGGATGTTATGGTTGAATGCTCTTTTTCTAAATTAAGGGATATAGATAAAATTGTCACTTTTTGTAGAGTAGATAAAGATTTGTCTCAATGGGTAGAGGAAACAACTACATTAATGGGTTCAAAAAAAGATTATTCTGGATAATTTTAGTTTATAGTATTTTGAAATAGGTTCCTATTAATAATTTAAATTTACTTTATTTTAGGTTTGGAAAATTTTGAAAAAGATTAAGAAGTATACTGTTATAACTATAATTTTTATTTTATTAACTATTCCTCTGTTTTTTGGGGTATTCATCGAATATTTCTTGGTAAGGGATTTAACTCTATGCGTAATCTTAATTATAATAACTGGTGTTCTTGTGCTTTTAATATTGAGTAAATTAATCGAAATTTATGGTTATAGCAATAGAAACATCGAAATTATGAAAAATCATGATGTTATTAATGGTTTTATTAATAAGAACAATCAGATAATAGTATGGCTCTTTTTTCCTATTATAATGATAATTGAAGAATTAATTTTTAGGTATTATTTAATTGGGTTCCTAATTTTTTCAATGGAATTAGAATCATTTCTACTCATAATATTATCTAGCTTAATTTTCTCTCTATATCATCTACATACGTGGTTTGCTATTAAAAATCTAAAACTTAGGTTAATCAATCTTGGCAATCCATTTATATTAGGTTTATACAATGGGTATTTATTTTTGAAATTAGGAATAATACCTTGTATAGTGATTCATTATATTTTTGCTCTATTTTTATATTATAATATTTATAGAAGATATTTCAAAAAAAAAGTATAGGAGAGTATGAAGAAAATTAAAAATAAAAAAAAAGAGCGCTTTAAATCATTTTTTTCTCAATAATTTCTTATCTACTTTACCTATTGTAGTAAGAGGCATTTCTTCAATAAATTCAATGATTTTTGGAATTTTATATTTAGCTAAATTATCTTGGGCATATTTTAAAATATCATTTTTCGTTTCTTCTATAGCTTCATAACTTTTTTTTAATAATACATATAACTTGACAATTTCAGAGCCAGGACGATCTGGATCAGGAATACCAACAGATGAACAGAGTTCAATTGCTGGATGTTTATTCATTTTATCATCTATTTCTACACTAAAAACTTTATAGCCACTAACAATAATCATATCCTTAGTCCTATCAACTATTGTGATATAACCATCTTCATCCATAACTCCAACATCACCACTATAGAAGAATCCATTTTGAAGTGCATTTTCTGTTTCTTTAGGTTTATTCCAATACCCTTTAAATATTTGGGGGCCTCTAATAGCTATTTCCCCTGGTTCTCCTAAAGGAACTTCTTTTTGGCGATCTGTAACATCTACGATTTTTACTTCAGTATTAGGGAAAGGAACTCCAACAGTTCCTATTTTCTTCTTCCCTAAATATGGATTCATTGTAACACCTGGAGATGCTTCAGTCATGCCATAAGCCTCTACAACTTTTTCCTTACCAACTGCATCTTCAAATTCATTTATACTTTCTGTTGGAAATGGCGCTGCACCAGAAATATAACCTATTACTGAACTGAGATCTAGCTTTTTAAATCTTCGATTCTTAACAAGCATCATATAAAGGGTTGGAACATTATACATTAGTGAAACTTTCCCTTCATAGTCTTTCATTTTCCCAGCCATATAGTTCGTATCTCTCGGATCTGGTACTAAAATTTGCATACACCCTTGAGCAACAGTTTGTATACAAAATTGCAGACCAGCTAAGTGAAAAAAAGGAAAACCTGAGATATAAACATCTTCTCCTGGTTTAAGCGCAGGTTCAAACCAATGATTTACAATTTGAATTATTGATATTAAATTTTTATGGGTTAAAATAGCACCTTTAGGAGGACCAGTTGTTCCACCAGTATATTGAAGTAATAAGACATCTTCTGGTTCAATTTTTACATCAGGAATCGTATCACTTGGAAATTTTTCTAATATCTCATTAAAAGTAGCTAATTTAACGCCTTCTATAGGCTCTACTTTTCCAAATGGAACTTTTCCTATTTTAATTAGTTGTTCTTTCATACTAGGTTCTAGATCTAAAAAGTCAGCGACATTAGTTGTAATAACAATCTTCACATCAGTTTCTCCACTTAAAATTGCTTGTCTAACCTTTTCTTCATAAAAAGAATCAAGTGTCACAATTGCAATTGCTCCAGAATCTTTTAATTGATAAATTATTTCATTAGGTTGTAAAAGGAAATTCATCCCTGAAGCAGCACATCCAGCATAGAAAGTACCAAATAATGATACAATAAATTGAGGAATATTTGGTAAGTTTATTACAACGCGATCTCCTTTTTTGACCCCATTTTCAATAAGAAAGTTAGCAAAACTTTTAATATAGTTCTCAGTTTCTTGAAAAGTCGCGCGAGCCCCCTGAAAATCATAACAAAGACTATCAGGAAATTTTTGAACAGTTCTCCTCATCATTTCTGCTAAAGAATAGATTTCTATGTCTATTTCAGGTTTGACATGTTTATCGTATGATTTTAGCCATATTTTTTCTGAATATGGGCTGCTTTCCATTATTTTTTCGGTCATTTTTGATCAATTTTAGAAATTTTTTTAATTAGAATTAACTTTTTTTAATGGTATTGTTATTGTTAGTCCTATATTTAAAATTATTTGTTTGATTTAAATGGAAATTTACTTTAGAGAATTAACGTTCGAAGATATTCAAGCTATAAAAGATATTAGCAAAGATATTTGGGAAGGTTGGGATTATATTCCTGGAGTAATTGAATATTGGCTTAAAGATGAAAACTGTTTGAACTATGGGGCATTTAAAGTTGAAAATAAATCAGAGATGGTGGGTTTTGGACGTGTAAAAATAATTAATAATTATTTAGCTTGGTTAGAAGGAGGGAGGGTAAAAGTAGAATATCAACGACAAGGGATTGGAAGAAAAATGATAAAATACGCAATAGATTATGGTTATAAAGTAAATGCTAAAGTGGCGCAGTATGATACATCCTCAAAAAATTTAGGGTCACATGCACTAGCTAAATTTTTCGGATTTAGAAGAAAAAAATCTTTAAATGTCTTAGATGCTGAAAAAAAAGAGATTCAAATAACAGGAGATTCAAGCTTTGAATTTAACAAAATCTCAGCCCAAAAAGCTAAAGAAATATATAAATCTTTCGATATTGGTCCTGGAAATGAGATTTGCTTAGGTTGGTCCTATACTCCATTAAATTACATAACAGATGATGATGGTGAATGGTATGTACACGATTCTGATGCAATAGTTCAAAAGATTAAATTCAAAAGAACTGTTCTTCAAGAATCTCCCGGCGAACATCAAGTTTGGTTAATAGTATATGGTAATCCGAAAATAGCTTTCGAACTTATCAAAGCAGTTCTTTATAGAGAAATTCAAAATGAAGAAAGTAATTATTTTGAAGTTTTTTGCCATCCCGATATCGCAAACCTTGTTGAAACAATAGGTTTTTATTATTATGAGGGAGAACCATTCGGAGTTGTATTATTTGAAAAAGATTTAATTAAATAAATAATAATTACAGTTATAATAACCTATGTTTAGGTAATATTAATGTCTGACGATGTCTACTTGAAATTAAGAGAATTTTTAAATCAATTCCCTTTAGGTTTTCCTGAAACACCTTCTCGAGTTGAATTAAAAATCTTAAAAAGGTTGTTTACGGAAGAAGAGGCAAAAATAGCTGTATTATTAACCCCGACGCCTAATAGTGTTTCTCAAATTGCTAAAAAATTTGGATTGGACAAAAAGCAATTAGAGGAAAAACTAGAAATAATGGCTAAAAAAGGATTAATATTTCGTATTCGACGAGATAATAAAACGCTATTTAATGCTATTCCTTTTATGGTTGGGTTATATGAATATTCTGTCAAAAAGATAGATAAAGAACTTGCTAAATATTATAAAGAATATTATGATACTGCATACCAAGAAGAAATGGGTTTAAGCAATGTTCCTGGATTTAAAGTGGTTCCAATTGAAGAGACAATTGAATATAATACTGTTCTTTACCCCTATCATAAATTGAAAGAAAGCATAAAGAACACCAGGGTAATTTCAGTTACAGAATGTATCTGTCGTAAAGAAGCAGAGTTAAATGGCGAGGGATGTGATTATCCAATAGAAACATGTCTAAGTTTTGGAGTGGCAGCAGAATATTATATTGAAAATGGAATAGGGCGTGAAATATCTGCTGATGAGGCAATTGAAATTATCGAACAAGCTGATAATGCTGGTCTAGTTCATGCTGGAGCTAACTCTAAACATCTTTCTAATATATGTAACTGTTGCCCATGTTGTTGCGCATCAATGAAAGGAATAACACAGAAGGGATTTGATAAACATAAATTTATGAATGCTCTGTTCGAATCTATTGTGGATGATGAAGTATGCTCCAGTTGTGGAACATGTGTTGACCGATGCCCTGTTGGAGCCATAATATTAGAAGATACTGCTGTAGTTTCAAGAGAAAAATGTCTTGGATGTGGTTTATGTGCTACAACTTGCCCTGAAGAAGCTATTACTTTACATTTAAGGGAAGACTGTGAGGAACCTTTTAATAGAGTAATAGAGATGGCAATGGCAATTTTAGAAGGCAAAAAAAATCGTAGGAAATAAATAATTATTTAGTAAATAATCTTCTCTGATACTCTTTCAATATTTGATCCGGAGCGATATAACCCCGAACGGTTTTTGGTCCTTTAAAATATCTTACGTTAGGAAATAATTTGAAATAAATAGCATTGGTCGGACAATTTCTTGCACATCTAAAACACAATATGCATTTTTGATAATTAAAAATAGGTCTATTGTTGAATGTTATTGCTTCAGTAGGGCAACCTTTCTCGCATGTCCTACAATTACTACATCTTTCAGGTAAAAATCCAAAAAATCGACCAAAATATTTATAAAAAGGTTTTTCAATGTTCTGAAAAATTACTCTAAATAATTTGCTGAATAAAGTAGGATTAGACCAATCTATTTGACCCTCTCCTGTCTTGATAATTTTAGCAAGTTTAATTCCGAACTGGAAGACCTTTTCAATTTTGTTTCTTGACCAGTTAACATATTTAAATGCTCTTGATTCAAATACAGAATCTCTTGTTGGAGCAATTATTTCAATAGCACCTATGAATTTATAATTCTTTTTTTCCAATAAATTTCTAACTTGTTTAATTGGCGCGCCAGGTAATCCAGCATTCGTATCAAATAAAAAGAATTTAAGTTTTTTTCTTGCTTTTGGTAAATTTTTTACCCATTGTAGCATATTTGGAGCAAATGCTAAAGCATAAATAGGAGCTCCAACCCCAAATACTTCTATTTCTTCAAAATCTATTTTTTTCTTCTTTAGGGTATTAATTGGAATTAGTTCAGGTTCAAGATTAGCAAAAATAAATCCCATTTCAATCAATTTTGCTATGTATTTTGTATTTCCGGAAGCTGAAAAATAAATTATTGGAATTTTCATTTTGAATAGAATGATATTGAAGTCTTATTTAAAATTAGGTAAATATTTTTTTTGAAGTGCACTCATTTCATTAAAAATAGCTTCTGCCATCTCAAAACTCTTGCAGTTAACATCCATAGCAAGACAGGCAATAGCAAGGTCTTTTGATTTTTTTAAAATTGCTTCAACGCACACATCTTGTATGGATGCTTCAATCCGTAATAACGCCGCAACACTTTTAGGAATATTTCCAAGCTTTACTCCGTGAATACCATCTCTATTAACATATCCAGAGCATTCTATTACAAGATCTTGGGGAAGATTATCAATAATTCCATTATTAGGGATATTGACTGCCATTTCATATGAATTACTGTTTATAGTAATTGCCTCGATAATTGGTATCCCTCGTTCCTCTGACTGAATATTTAACATTACGCCTTTTCGGGGATATCTCCCCCTTTCAAGTCTTCTATGATATAATT
This sequence comes from Promethearchaeota archaeon, assembly GCA_016840165.1. Classification (GTDB taxonomy): domain Archaea; phylum Asgardarchaeota; class Lokiarchaeia; order Sigyniarchaeales; family SOKP01; genus SOKP01. The sequence continues at coordinate 3,061 of JAEOSU010000067.1, read as the reverse complement.
TTAACCACGTATTTACTGATTTGTTTCCAGATTCCATTTTATCCAACCATTCTAAGATATCTTCAATTTTAGTATATTGAGATCCATTTTGTAAATACTCACAAACATGGTTATCTCCAGCATAGCAAAACCAACCCGTTCTCTTATATAGCTCAAATGTTAGATCAGCATAATGAAATCTATCCCATTTACCTTGAAAATACTCCATACATTTTGCATTAAATTCGGGAATTAAATCATTTCCTGTTAAAAAATCTTCCAATCCGAATAGGAATCCAAAATGGTTTAGACCCCCAAGAGTTAATTTCATTTCAGTTATTTCCTTATTTAACATATCCGATAAATGATATTTTGTTAAAAGTTCAATTTGATGACAAAGACCAACAAATTTCAATCCCGGAATAGATCTTTTAAGTGCTAAACATATTCTTGACACTGGATTGGAATAAACTATTAGAAAAGCATCAGGGCAATACTTCATAATATCTTGTCCAATTCTAATATGTTCAGGAATTTGACGAGCTGAGTGAAAAAATCCTCCAGGACCTCCATTTTCAGCCATCATCTCTGTAGAACCGTGCTTCCGAGGAATTAAATTATCTTGCCGTCGTAATAGAAACCTATCCCCATTTTCAATTGAACAAATAATAAAGTCAGCATCTTTTAATGCAGTTTTTCGTTCTAAAGTTTGTTCAATAGTAAATCTATTCCCACCAATTTCATTTTCTTTAACAACAATATCATAAACTCTTTCTAATTTTTCTTTATTAATATCATGGAGAACTATTGTAGATCCAGATAAAACTTTACTCGAAGTTATATCCATTAAAGTGACTGGTCCAAATGCAGCACTTCCCGCGCCAATCAATACTATTCTTTTAGCTCTTACCATTTATTTGACCTTTACACAAACAATAAAAAATTAATAATCCTATAGTATCACTCATTTTAATACATATCATTAAATTACTTTTAATAGTTTAATGGATTTTGGATGTAATTCGATGAGTAAAGTAGGTATAGCGACACTTCCATTACACAGTTATAAAGCTCCTGGTTGGCTTTTAAAAAGGATGGTAATTTTAGGAAAACCAATCTTAAAAATTTTATATGATATGGAAGGACCAGATGGAATAATTAGACGGTTATCTGATACATACTGGTTTCAAGGATTAGCATGTATTTTAGGATTTGATTGGCATTCAAGCGGTTGTACTACAGTTTTAGGCGGTGTGTTAAAACAGATTATTAATCCCCAAGATCATGGTTTAATAATAGCAGGGGGAAAAGGCAAGAATTCTACAAAAGTTAGGGAACATCTTCAAGATAAAGGAAAAGTCTTAGATTATAGTGTTGATGATATTGAAGAATTAAGTGAGACTAGTCGATTAGTAGCTAAAATTGATAATGCAGCAGTTCAAGATGGCTTTAATTTATATCATCATTTAATGATTGTCTCTGAAAATAATTGGGGAATAATTCAGCAAGGTCTCGATGGTAATATTAAGAAGGCAAGACGATATCATTGGCTCTCTGAAGGGTTGACATCTTATTTAGATAATCCTCATAAGAACATTAGTTCTGAAGTTGTAAAAGATAAAGCTTTAAATATGGTATCAAGTGAAAGTAGAAAGTGTAGAAAAACATCACTTGAAGTGATCCAAGAAGGGTCGAATCGAATAAAGCGATACCTGAGTAAACTAAAAGATAAAAACCAAACTACTTTAGTTGACTTTATAAAAACAGAAGACAGGATGAAGGTAAGACAAATTCCAAACTTGAATATGCCTATTCCCTTTACACTTAAATGGGAAAGTGTCGATATGGTGAACAAATTAGGAGTAAATGATTACACTGAATTATTAAAAATCAAGGGGTTAGGTCCTGGTATGATTAGGGCGTTGGCACTAATATCAGAATTTATTTGGGGGGAGGCCCCAAGCTGGAAAGATCCTGCTAAATACTCTTATGCTGTAGGAGGTAAGGATGGAATCCCATACCCTGTGAACCTTAAAAGGATGATAGGATGTGCAGAAATACTGGAACAAGCAATCGATCAAGCCCGTCTAAATAATACAGAAAAATTGGATGCAATTAAAAGAATATACGAATTTAAGAGTAGGCAGAAGATTTTCTAAGCTTTCTTTATTGAATATTCGCTTCAGGTTTATTCAATGAGATCTATTTTTAGTTCTTACTTTTCCTTTTGTTAAAGTTTAAAAGTGCTCAGTTGATCAAGGATTTGTAAGAATATGATAAATTCAGATCAGACAATAACAGTAAATTTCATTTGTCCATATTGCAAAAAAAGTTTTAGAAAGCAAATAGAATACGAGAAAAAGTCTGGTCTTTTTAATTTGTTAATAAGAAATCATCCTATAGGAGAAAATTGTCCTCCCTTTATAGCATTTATAGATAATAATGGAAGACATAGAGGATCTCAAAAGATTGATAAGGTTGAAGGAGATTTTTCACAAAATGAACAATTACTTGAAGATGTCCAAAGTAAAATTGATGAATTAGATCAAACTGTAAGATTTTACCATTTGAAAGTACCTCGGAGAGGAGGAAGAGGGTTTGAACATAAATTATCAAATGTACAAGATAGGGCATTCATGAGTTCAAAATTTTATTCTCAATTAATTGATTTCTTGACTGAAACTGATAACATAAATACGTTCGGAACAATTTACCTTGATAATGATGCTGATTTTGAAGATGGTGTTATAATTTATGGAAAATATCTCGGAATGGTTTATACCCTCTGTTGGAAAGATCAAAAAACATCACAAAACAAGAATTTGGAAGAATTAAAAGCTCATGCTAATCTTACGGTAGAAAAGTTATTAGATATTCATGATTTAACAGATTTCTTTTTCTAAGAGAAAAAAGAATATTAGGCTTTTTATAAAGCAATTTTAAAATTAAAAAAAGAACAGTATCAAAGGAAGTAGATCTCTAAATCCTATTGAACTCTGACTGTTTATATAAAAATTTAATTCTAATTTTTAATTTAAGATTATTCAGTTTTTCAATTTTATTTTTATTATAGATTACACAC
>JAEOSU010000007.1 GCA_016840165.1 Promethearchaeota archaeon | reverse complement strand
TTTGAGCTCTCAACGATTGTATTTATATAATCTTCTAATCTTTTACTCCCTTTTTGGATTTCTTCTAAGATAGACACAATTTCTTTGTCTAACTTTTGATAATGGAGCTTTAATAATAATTCTGTAAATCCTTTTATTGATATTAATGGAGTTTTAAGTTCATGTGAGGTTCTTGAAAATAGGTCTGTTTTTAATTTGTTGATTTCACTTAGAGTTCTATTCTGTTCCTCTAAATGTTGTTGTACCTGCCAACGCTTTTGTTCAATCTCAATAGCATCACATATAAGAAACAATACTAGTTGGTTCTGATTGGTAATAGTTGGGTATTCTTTATACATTATACATAAGCATTCATTTAGATCGGTACCCGACATTATTAATTTACCATAGCCATGCTTAATATTATTCTCTTTTATATATTTATCGGTTTGAGCGTATTCCAATTTGTCAATATCATTGAATATCTGGGGAAAATCATGCTTTTCATTAAATAATTCGTTTACAAACAGTTTTTCTGTAAATTCAGCTTCGGGCATAGTTTCAACATCGTCTCTCGTGGTAATAATCCAATTTAATTTCTCGCTTTCATGCTGATACTTATTAACATAAATCGCAAAATCCCCATTTAACAATTTCAAGCAAGTCTTTAAGAGTAGTTGAATATTGGTTTGAATATTTGTAGTGAAGTTTAAGAAGTTTATATTCAACTCATAGATTAGCTCCTCATACATTTTTTTCTCCGTAACATCTTCTAACCATAATCGAAAACTTATAATTTCCCCTGCTTCATTGTATTGATTTGATTTTTTACCTTTCAGCCACTTTAATTTTCCATCCTTCGATATAATACGAAATTCTAACTCTTTATCTTCAGAACTACGAAAAAGTCTCTTTACATCATCAGGATGAATAATTTCCTCAATAAATTTTTTATAAATATCCTTTTTTTCTTGATATCCGATTAATTCTAATAACTTAGGATTAAGATAAGACACTCGTTCATTCTCAATATTAATTTCTATAATCCCAACTGAAGAGGTTTCTAATAAATCCCTATACTTTTCCTCTGATTCTTTAATTTTTTGTTTAGCCAACTCTCGTTCTGTTACGTCATCTACAGTAAAAATTATGTTTTCAATTTCGTCATCTTTTTTTAGGGGTGTTCCGTTAATTGATAATAAAATGAGATTCTTGTTCGGTAACTCTAAATATAGATTCAAATCAAATATCGGCTTTTTTGTACGGGAAATGACTTGAAAAGGGAGCTTTTCCTTTGGTATATCATTCCCTTTCGCATCAACAAATCTAAATAGCGAGGTAAAGATTTTCTCCTTAATTAATTCATCTTTAGGAAATTGTAGAACTCTCTCAGCTTGAGAATTAGCATAAACAATATTACCTTCATTATCAACTGAAATAATGCCTGCTGGATTAGTCTCCATTATCCTTTCTAGTCTTTCGTGTTGTCTAAATAAATCCTCTTCTGCCCTTCTTCTTTCTGTTATATCATCAAAAGTAATTAACACACCCATAACTTTCCCGTCAGAGTCATTCAAAGGAATTCTATTTACATTGACCCATATTTTCTCTCCACTCTTTAAAGTCCAATACTCACTATTACGGAATTTGGGGTTATTAGTATCAATAACTTTCCTTTCATTTTCGTTATTAAAACTTATTTGAAATTCATCAATGAGCAAATCTTTATCAGATTTGTTAATAATGTTTTCTGGGTGTTCAATTCCAATTAAATTTGCATAATTATCATTACACCCGAGGTAATTTAGTTCTAAATCTTTCCAATAGATATACTGAGGTATATTTTCCATAACTAATTGGAGCATTTCGTAAGAACTTTGTAATGCTTCTTCATATCGTTTAGGGTTAAAAAGTTTCCAGAAGCGAATTTCAGGGATGGTTTCTGTTATCTTTTTAAATCGTTCCTCATTAAAATGTAATTCATCTTCTAATTTTTTCCTTTTAGTGATATCTCTCATTATCACAAAAAGCCGTTTTTCATCCTTTTCATTCTTAAACTGCTTTTTAGATACTTTGCACCAAATCCAGTCCGTTTTAGCAGCTTTAAGACGTATCTCGTCTTCCTTCTCACCAGCTATTATGCTTTTACTTAATATTTTTAGTAATTTTTTCTCATCATCGCTGGAAATAAATTTAAATATTGATTTACCAATTAAGTTCTCAGGATTCATACCTAGTTTTTCTAATAATGAGCATTTATTAACCGACTCTATGATGAATTTAGAATTTGGCTCAATAATAAGGACAAAGTCATCCAAAATCTCCATAAACAACTGATATTGAGTTCCTAAACTATCTAATTTTTTTTGGTCGATTATCATAAAACTTCGTAAAATTGGAATGAATCTATGTTTGCAAACAAAAATCTATATTCTTCTATAACCCAGAAGAATATACTTTTATTTATATGTTATGTAAATAGTATGGTTTGTCATTACTATTCGTAATAATTATATATTTAATTATTCTAATTGGTATTCATGAAACTCATAAGTGATGACTTTAAACATAATGAATTATTGAATGCTAAGTTTTCTTATCGGAAAGGGAATGTTTCACCTCATATTAAATGGGAAGATGCTCCTACTGATACCAAAAGTTTTGCAATCTCCTGTAATGACCCCGATGCTCCTGTAGGAGATTGGATACATTGGTTAGTTTGTAATATTCCACAAGATGTAAATGAAATACCCCAAGGAGGCCCTATTCCAGGAGCAGAATTAAAAAATGACTATGGTCAAAAGGGATACGGGGGTCCTGCTCCTCCATCGGGGACGCATAGATATTTCTTCCGTGTTTTTGCTTTGAACACTGAAAAACTAGAGGATATCAATAAAAGAAATTTTATGCAAAAAGTCAAAGAACATACTATTGATTCTGCAGAGATTATAGGATTATACAAGGCTTAAGTTCAATATATCATTTCCAGAAAAAAGATAGTATGAGATATTTTTAAAAGAAGCACTATAGCTAATAGATTTTTGAAGCCCACTCAATATCAAGTTCTTCTGGTTTACTTAATTTAAAAGAAACTCTATAGTATTTTTATAATAACTTATACTTCTTAAAAGCCTCAATTACTCTATCAATATCTTTTTCATTATTATAATAATTAAATGAAAATCGTATTAGCGTATTTTTATTAGTATTAGGAAATTTTTTTAAAGTTACATATATATTATTTTTAATTAAATATTCATAAATCTCTTCTGCTTTTTGATGCTCAATTGTTATAATACCTGACCTAAATTCAATTTCTAAAGGACTTATAATATTAAAATTGAAATCCATTAACTTTTCAATAAACAAGTCTGTCAACCTTAAAATTCTCTCTTGTATTCTTCTAACTCCTTTATTAATATCTCCGTTCCCTATTTGCACTTTAATTAAATCAAAACTTCCTTTTAATGCTAAGAGTGCCCCGTAGTTTGGACATCCTCCAAAAGTATCCATATAACGGATTTGATTAATTACTTTTATATTCTCATTGTCCATTGAAAACGGATCATTCACACTTAACCAACCAGAAAAAGGGATTTCCTTTTCGTTAAGCAGATCTCGCTTTATATACAAAACTCCCGCTCCATAACCGCATCCAACATACTTTAACGTATTACTTATCATAACATCGATCTGGTCATTTTTCACATCAATCTCAAATGAGCCAAAAGATTGAGTAGCATTGATAATACTTAGTAAAGAATTTTTTAGACAGAAGGCACTTAGATCGTTCAGATTTTGTCGAAATCCGGTTAAAGATTGAACATGGCTATGAATTAACATTTTAGTATCTCCTGAGGTTGCCTTTTTAATGTTTTCCATAAGATATTTATTATTAGTAGGGTGTATTTTTCTATTTGGATAACCAAGTCTTTTAAATATGTGTACTGACGCGGGAAATTCAACTGAGGGATAAATAAACTCTCCCTTATCTAAGATTCGAGCAATTATATTCATACCTGCAGATACATTTGGAACAAAAGCGATTTCTTCAGGCTTTGCGTTGATATAGTTCGCTATAATTTCTCGATTTTTATCAACTTGTTCCTTAAATTGCTCGTAATATATATCCCCATGTCTCAACATAGTATTTAAATAATTTAATCCCTCTTCATATGCTTTTTTATTCATAGGTGATGCGGAAGCTGCCATAATATAGGTATGTTCCCTTAAAGCAGGGAAAAACTCCTTCCTAATTTGTTCCCAGTCGACTGTCATATTCAATTTTAACCTGTTTTTTTATCAATATTCAAAACTAATGTTATTTAATCCATTGGAATATAAATGGAGTTATGAATTATAAACTTAAATTTATATGATTTTTCTATTTTTAGTTAAATATTAAACATAATACTATTAAAAATAAATTAACCACTTAATCATGGAATTTAATAACTTTCTTAAGTGTTTAAATTGCGGTAAAAGTCTAAAGACAAAAACCAGTGAAGATGTACCATATTGTGCTGAATGTATTTTAAGGTTAGAATTTAAAATTCAAGACCTTAATCATGGGCAGATAATTACTGATTTACAGTCGATCTTGGATTTTTTTATTTCTGATATACATGCCGCCTTAAAAAAAGATCCTGCAGCTCACTCTTTAATTGAAGTTTTATCTAGTTATCCTGGAGTTAAAGCAGTCTTATTTTATCGAATAGCACATTTTTTTTGGTTATTAAACATGCCTTTTATCCCACGCTACATTTCTGATATTGCAATAGAATTAACCGCTATTGATATTCATCCGGGAGCAGTTATTGGGAGTGATTTCTTTATAGACCATGGCGCAGGGCTTGTGATAGGAGAGACTGCTGAGATAGGAAATAATGTCACCTTATATTCGGGAGTGGTGCTTGGTGGTACTAGTTTAAAGCAGGAAAAAAGGCACCCAACACTAGGAAATGATGTAGTAGTGGGAAGTGGAGCTAAAATTTTAGGTCCCGTTAAGATTGGAGATAATGTTAGAGTTGGTGCTAATTCTGTAGTAATTAATGATGTTCCACCAAATAGTGTTGTTGTGGGTGTACCAGGAAGAATAGTTGAAAAAATAGATGAGAAGATCCAGAAAATTGATTTAAGACATGCCGACTTACCAGATCCTGTTGCTTTAGCTGTCTCTAGCTTAGATCGAAGGATTAGAGAATTAGAGAATCTAATTAATAAGTCTTCAGATAAAAAACAAGATGATATTGAGATTTATTACGGAGAGTATGGAAGTGGAATTTAAAAAAAAGTCTTCAAAATTAAAATGGTAAGCAAAATGGTAAATTATTATAAAGATATTATAGATACAATAGGAAATACCCCATTAGTGAAAATAAATCGCCTTTCAAAAGACTTAAAACCGAATCTGTTTGGAAAAATAGAATATTTCAATCCGGGGGGCAGTATAAAGGATAGAATAGCTATGAATATGATAATCAAAGCGGAAGAGGAAGGCATTATCAATTCTGAAACCAAAATTATTGAACCAACTTCTGGAAACACGGGAATTGGACTTGCTCTGGTCTGTGCTTCTAAAGGGTATAAATTGACTTTAATTATGCCAGATGGCGTAACTGTGGAACGTGTGCAGATTCTTAAAGCGTATGGAGCAGAAGTGATGCTAACACCCGAGCAAAAGGGAATGAAAGGAGCTATTGAAAAAGCGGAAGAACTAGCTCAAGTTGAAGATAATATATTTATTCCGCAACAATTTAAAAACAAGGCTAATCCCGATATCCACAGAAGAACTACAGCAAAAGAGATCTTTAATGCCCTCGATGGACAAGTTGACGCATTTGTAGCAGGCGTAGGAACTGGTGGTACTATTACTGGGGTTGGGGAGATTTTAAAAGATCGTGTGGGACAAAGATTAAAAGTTTACGCTGTTGAACCGAAAGATTCTCCTGTTCTCTCAGGTGGGTCACCAGGTCCACATAAAATTCAAGGTATTGGAGCGGGATTCATTCCAGATACGCTGAATACAAAAATTTATGATCAAGTTATTCAAGTATCCTATCAAGATGCGGTTGATACCGCACGAAATCTCGCTGAATTAGAAGGGATATTTGCAGGGATTAGCTCGGGCGCTAACGCATGGGCTGCTTTAAATGTTGTAGCTAAAGAATTTGGAGAGGGAGAGAATATAGTTTTTATTGTATGTGATACGGGAGAGCGCTATCTGTCAACCGATCTCTATCAATTTTAACATTCTATCTAATTATTTTTACTTCTGATTGCAATATTCGATGGATCATATCCCAATTTGAAGCTAAATCGTAGTTATCTTTTTGTTTGATAGATTTTGATATCTTGTAAAAGATTTTTTTAATTTCTAAAGAGTGGAAAAAATTAATCTTATTCGCTAAGGCTGCAATCATATATTGTTTTTCTCCAAATCTTTCCTTTTTATCTGGATAGGAATCAAATAGCAAATAAGCATCTGTTTTCAAATTTCTTAGATTTAACAACAAATCTTCTGACTTAGTTATTTTTTCATGACCATAGATTGATATCGAAGCAGAAAATAGTTGATTAGCAAGATTATCTAGAGAAAATTCCATCTCTTTTTCCTTAGGATATATAGCAATAACTTTTGGACCAAATTTATCATCCCATAAAGCTATTAAAATATATAGATTTTCTTCTATTGTTTTTTTTATATCCTTTTCGGACTTTTCTAAACTGGCAGTTTCTTTCAATATGTTATTTAGCAACTTAGCTCGATTTATCCTTGCTATTTTCCCAGAAATTACTGCTAATAAATCTTTTTCATCAAAAGGTTTAGTTATATAATCATCTGCTCCTAACAACTTGCCTAATCTAATATCCTGATGAGAACTTTTAGCAGAAAGAAAAATAAATGGAATACTATTCAATCGAGGATCATTAACCACTTCTTTAAAGAACTCATATCCATCCAATTCTGGCATCATTATGTCGCTAATAATAATATCTGGGGGCTGCTCTATACTTGAAAGAATTTTTAATGCTTCTTTCCCGTTTTTTGCGGTTATAGGCTGATATTTATTACTCTTTAAAATTAATTCAATATTAAATAACAAATCAGGGTTATCTTCAACTACAAGGATCTTGGGTTTCATAATAAGATTTGATCTTAACGATCGTTTACTATTATAATTTTTCGAACATCCTATTTATAATCTTTTTTTTTAGGAAGAAAAATAGAAAACTTAGTTCCTTTCATGAATTCACTTTCAACCTCTACAGAACCTCCATGGAGTTCAATCAATTCCTTTGCTATGCTCAATCCGAGACCAGTTCCAGGGATATCACTCACTTTATCGGATCTAAAGAATCGTTTAAATAAATTAGGTATCTCATCCTTTGCGATACCAATGCCTGTATCTTCGATAAAAAATAGTACTCCATCAATGTTTTGTTTGTTTAATTGCCCATGATATAAATCCACAGATTCAATCATTACCATACTACCTTTTGCAGAATACTTTATTGCATTATCAATAAAAATGCGAAATATTTGATCCAAACGCTTAGAGTCACCATAGATGGTCAAATTTGGGTCAATATTAACCTTAAACGTCATATTTTTTCGATTTCCAATTGGTTCCATTAATATCAATATCTCTTGGATGATCTCAAAGGGTTTAACTTCACTCAAATCCAGAGTAATTTTTCTTTCATCGATTCTTGATAACATAAGAATGTCATCTACTAGATCTTTAAGCAAGTAAATATTTTTCGTCATACCTTCTTTTAGTTTTTGAATGATCTCTTCTGTAAGCTCATCAGAGTGACTATTTAAGAACTCTGTTGAGGTAACTAAAACAGATATTGGATTACGTAACTCATGAGAGACAGTTGCTACGAATCTTTCTAAGCGTTGTTTTGCTTTTATTCTCTCAGTAATATTTAAACCATAAATATTCACGTATCCTTTCTCTTCATTAATCATAAAGAAAAATGTATATACTGCATCACCTATTTTTATTTCGGTTTCCATATTTTTTGAAGTGCTAAAACATTCATCAATATAATGTTGCAAAGTTTTAGGAATTAAGTTTCCCTCTTCAGTATTAAAAACTTCTTGACTTGCTTTATTCGCAGACATAATAAGAGCTTCATTTACCCTCAAAACGGGATTTGGGTTTTCCAAAGGGAAACTTGCCATATCTTCGAGCCTTTCTGCTCTAATTTTCAATTCTTCTTCACTTAACTTAAGTTTCCTAAATAGTAGATCATATGGTTCTTTTATTCCCGTTTTAATTATGGCTTTATACATATAATAGAACGCCACTATTTTAAGTAGATGTCCCACTAAATTAGAAAAATCATAGACTCCAATATAAAAGGTAAATGCTATTTCAGATAAAATCGTAGAGATGGTAGAAATTATGATATAAACACGAATTTTTTTATCAAATTCTTTTCTTAAGATGTAGAACCAAATAAGGGATATAATAAAGATAATATCGATAATATACTCATTAATAATTTTAAAAGGAGTTAAGCCAACGCCTTCAATGTAACAAAGAGGAAATATACCTGAAAAAATAGCTTCCATTAAAATTATCAGAAAAATGAAATTTAAAAAAACCAAATAATACAAGTTGATTTTCTTATTAAATAGTATTAATGCTAATAATAATGACAACGCTTGCCAGTATCTTGCCACAATCCAAAGTGAAGTTGGTAAATTCGAGGTAAAATCAATAAAAATATTCATTCCCGCGTAAGCTAGCGTGTGAACTAAATCTATGATTCCAATAAATAAAAAAGATACGCCAATAATGAGAAAGAAGGATGTTTTAAGGTATGCTTTTGAATTCCAACCAATTATAAAGATTCCTATACTAATAATGATAGCAGAAAGCTCAGCTACTGTATGGAATAATAAGTAATTATAAAAGCTTGAAAGATATATTAGAAATAATAAGCTGCTAAAAATGAGGTATTCGATAATGATAGATGTCAAACTAAGAAGGGAACTCTTTATTTCCTTCCCAACCATAAATTACCATCATCTCTGCCAAAAAATTTAACTCTTTCTTAAAACTAGATTGAATTGCTAATGAATATTTGTTTTTTGGAAGACAGTATAAATTGAAGTCTTTAAAATTTCATATTGAAAATTTGTTGGCATTTTGTGTTTAATTTCTTCGATAAACGTATCTACTTTACTTTCATCAAAATTTTTATTGGTCATTTCTATATCGGGGTCATATTTATGACAAAATATAGAAAAATCGAGATTAATTTTCTGTTCCTGGATTTTTTTCACAATTTCCATTAAATAGTTTAACGCAAGAGAATATCTTTCCGTATCTTGAATATCAATTACAAAGATAATTTTATCAGTTCCCAAAACATACTTATTAAAATTAATGATATAATCATTTCGAAACTGCTCTTGACCTCCAAAATCCCATATATTTAATTCTGAACCATATGATCTAAAATTTTCTCTATTGATTCTTATTGTAGGATTTAATAGATTAAAGGATGCAATATTCCTAATTCCTTTTAAGCATAAAACTATAGAGCTTTTACCACCTTTATCCAAGCCCATTAAAAGCATCTTTTTTCTGTCATTTTCATTAGAAGCGTTTTCTTTCATTATTATAGTCCCTCTTAAAAAATGAATTATGGCAGTATATCTCTAAGATCCGAGTCAATAAAATCTTCCAACTTCTCCTTATTCTTTTGAATAACAAATGAATTTATTTCAGAGAGAAAGTTAGAGGTTTGAACATCTTTAATTGAATATAAATTTTCTTTATCCTTCTTTTCATAACTAATGAGTTCATTGGCAAATAAAATTTTAAGATGCTGTGAAATAGTTGATTGAGATTTTTTTAGAAGTTCTTGAAGATCAGCGGAAGTTCTTGGTTCTTTTTGTAGCAAAAATAAAATATCTAAGCGAGTTTGGTCAGAAAGAGCCTTTAAGAAATCACTAATATAGCCACTAATCTCATTCATGAAAAAAATACCTATTTCATATTACTATATATAGTTATACCGTTATAAATCAATAATATGTATAAAATGCGATCTTTTGCCTATTAAAGATTTGTCTAATTTTTTATAGATATTTACTGATTTTAACGAGTTTCAAATGCAATTTTATCAATTTTTATGAATAATGATTCGCTAGATGGAAATATTTATATATCGGCATATCGTTAATAATGAATAAGAAATGATAATATTTTTTAAATCTTAATTAAACTTTTTGAGGGTCAAAATTATGGAGAGTAAAGTCTTTAAAATTGATGAAATTGATAAAAATATTATTGAGTTAATACAAAGAGAGCCCACACTCACTCATACAGAAATTGCTAAGCGAGTGAATAGAAGTCAACCCACGATTGGGATGAGGATCAGAAAGCTTGAAGATTCTGGCGTGCTGAAATTTCAAGCAGGGATTAACGTTAAAACAATGGATCTCATTCTTGCAAGAGTAGAAATACAAACCTTAAAACCCTTAGAGATAATTAATCTAGTAAAGAAATGTCCGTACATGCTCAATGCCTTTCGATTAAGCGGTTCATCTAATATAAGTGTCTTTGTTGCTAGTACAAAACTAAATCATTTAGATAAAATCATCAATCGTCACTTCAGAAAAAATAAAAATGTTTTAAGTGTACATATGGATATTGTCACAGATGTAATTAATGATTTTGTCCTTCCTTTTGACTTCGATTATAGCAAATGTGACTATTGTGAAGATGGTTCCTGCTGTGAAGAATGTATATCTAACTAATTTTTTTGTTATCTTCTCTTTTTTTAAATATTAATTTCAAAAAATTTTTTAGGTAATCTAAAATTATTAAGCAAAGTTATATATCTTATACCATAACAATAGATCATCAACATGTATCATAAAATTTCATATACTTTATCTAAGCTTTTAACATGCTCAATATATACATGTCGTTGAGCAGAGTATGCTTATTTAGGCATAAATCTGCTGAATTGGTCTATAATAATGCCAGTGTATCCGAGGTTAAGCTTTTATAAGTTTGACGGGAATAGTTAAGGAGGCGGCCTGCAGAGCCGTTGGCTTCGCCATCATGGGTGCAAATCCCATCACTGGCTCTTAAAAACAATCAAGTGATAATTTATGCAGATTTACAATAGTTTAACGTTTCAGAAGGAAGATTTTAAACCCATTAAGAAAAATGAGGTTAAAATTTATTGGTGTGGTCCAACCGTTTATGAAAGCCCCCATCTAGGTCACATGAAATCTGCAGTGTCTTTGGATCTTATTCATCGCTATTTTAGATTCAAAGGATTTGAGGTAAAGCTAATAAAGAATTATACTGATATCGATGATAAAATTATCGCACGTTCCAATGAATTAAATCAAGATTATCGAAAGATTGCTGAGAAATATATCCAAGAATATGAAGACATGATGGATGTGTTAAATATTTTCAAAGATACGAAAAATCCGCGAGCTACAGAAGTCATACCATTTATTATACATTTCATTGAAAAACTAATTGAAAAGGGAAATGCATATGAAAAAGGAGGCTCCGTCTATTTTGCGGTGAATTCTTTTCCAAAATATCACCAAATAATGCAGAATGTATCAGATGAGGATATTGGCGAGGAAGATGATTATTCGACAGATCAGGATACGGCATATGGGCAGGACAAATATGATCCAAGGGACTTTGCCCTATGGAAAAAGATGAAAAAAGGAGAACCGTATTGGGAAAGTCCATGGGGAAAGGGAAGGCCTGGTTGGCATATTGAATGTTCGGCTATGGCTTTAAACTTTCTAGGGGAAACAATTGATATTCACGGGGGTGGGCAGGATCTTAAATTCCCTCACCATAGAAACGAGATTGCTCAATCAGAATCTTATACGGGAAAACCTTTTGCTCATTACTTCGTTCATAATGGTTTTATAAATGTGGATGATGAGAAAATGTCGAAAAGTCTGGGAAATTATTTTCTCATTTCCGAAATAATTAAAGAATATGATCCAATGGTGGTACGCTGGTTTTTAATAACCAGTCACTATCGAAGTTCGATCAATTATTCTTTAGAAAACATGGAGCAATCGAAAAAGTCATACAATCGCTTAATTAACACAATAAAACAAATCAATGAAAGTAATGTTTCAAATGAAGAGACTCAAGCGACCAAGAACTTAGCAAATGCTATTTCTACAGCACGTTCCAATATTTTAACTTTCCTAGATGATGATTTAGATACTCCTAAAGCAATAGCAGAACTTTTATCATTATCTAGAGAAATAAATAGAATCATTCTTCAAGAAGCAAAGCCAATATCTCGGAATTTTAAAGATACTTTTTTCAAGTTTATCGATGAGCTCGATGCTTTATTTGGAATTTTTCCCGATTTAGAATCTAGGATTTCTAAGTTTTCAGGAGCGTATACTGAGGAGGCCGAGAAAACTATAGAAGTTTTAGTTAAGATATTGCAAGAAACAAGAGAAGACCTTAGAAATAGAAAAATATTTGACCTTAGCGATAAAATTCGTGATAAATTACGAGACTTAGGTATTGATATCAAAGATAAAAAAATTACTTAGCCATATTTTATCTAAACGAAAACTAAACATTTATGAGACTTTATGACACCTAACATTAAGAAACCTACGATATTTATCTTTTCCCCTCATATAGACGATGTAGAATTTGGTATGCCATTTTTTTATGTAAGAGCACTTAGCTTAGGATTTAATGTGGTTGAGATCGTCATGACCAATAGTGAATTTGGTACTCATGAACTTGATTTCAAAGGAAAACGACTTAAAAAGATTAGGATTCACGAGTTAAAAAAAAGTATTGAATTATTTACTAATTATACCGATAACCAAACACAATTAATACCTATAGATTATATAGATGGTCATCTTCCTATAAATCGAAAAGCAATTATTCAGATCTCAGATCTTATTCAGAAAGATGTACCTGATATTATTTTTGCCCCTGATCCTTGGTATCTTCTTGATCATCACCCTGATCATCTAAATACAGGAAGACTAGTTTACCTTGCACTAAAAAAAATAGAGGAAAGATATTTACCAAAAAAAATATATTATTTTTATACCTATAATTCGGATACCTTTTTCCGAGTTCATTGGAAAGATAGAAAGATAATTTATAAAGCTTACAATTCTTTTCAAAGTCAAGTTACCCCCCTTCAAAGAAAATATCTTAAATTAATTTACTGCTATTTATATTATAGGCGATTCTATAAGTCAGGGTTTTTTACAGAGAATTTCAGAGAACAACCTATTATGAATAATCGAGTGGAATATCCAAAAAAACTGAATTTACTCCAGAGATTTAAATATCATTTCTATAGGATTATGACTCTCCCAAAAGTACAGCAATTTCATAATCTTACACCAAAAGAAATTGGGTTAGAGTAATTTAAAGAGAAGCTTCACTACTTAAAAGATTATCATCATTATCGAAGTGTTTATAATGTTTAAATAAGATAGGAGCGAGCTTGATTTTATTGGTCGTTGTGACGGTTAGAACCTGATCTTCTCCTGCCCGAAGTACTAATACATATCCTTTATCTCCTTTAATATAGGCTTGTTCCAGTTCGCCTAAACCCATTTCAGAAATAGCTCTCTCACTAAGAGAACATAATGCGGCAGTTATTGCAGCAAAACGCATATCATCGACGTCAGACGGCAATGCAGAGGCAAGAGCTTGTCCCGTATCAGCGGTTATTTGAGCAGCTTGAATTTCCTTAACATCATCCATGACATTTTTTAAAAGTTCTTCAAGTGAAGACTTAAACTCTTTTTTTTCTTTAATAAATCGCATGATATTAGATAAATATGATGATGAAAAGCTTAATCCTTCTTAAGAGATTAAAAAATATAAAGTTTAGTATCAATTTGAAAATAAAGTGTCTAATAGAATAGGGATAATCTCCCGTATTAATTTATTGATTCATTCTAAATTTAAGCTATGGTCGTAGATTAAACTAAAAAATATTGCTTTTTGATCTTAAAATCTTATAAGATAAAATATAAAAAGAAGAGATAAAAAATTAGGTTCCATTAACCATTTTAACTTTAGGAGCATAAACGTCCTGAACTCTGTAGTTGTTAAAGTTGATACTATAATGATCTCTCCAATAAGCTTTAACTTCAGAAAGCATGGCTTCCATATCGCCTTCTTTTACTTTACCTTCTGTTTGGAGTAATGTACCCATTGGTGAAGCCATAATTTCTCCATCTTTCACTACAATTTGGCCATCCTTAATAGTATACGCTGCTTGGGTGAATGCCTTTTCAATTGCATGACCATCCATATTTTCTGGATTTAATTTAAAAATCGAGACATCTCCAATCGCTCCAACTCCTAAATGGCCTCTATCTTTCAAACCTAAACATTTTGCGGTCCCCGCTCGAGTAACGATGCATAGGTCACTTATTGAATACTCATAATCGATATCTTTAAGGTGTGTTTGCGTTTCAGCTTTGTTAGAACATTGATTTAAGAGGATATCGTCCCGTGTTTTTTTATCCATTAACCACCTAAATGCTTTAGGATATGCTGTGAATGGACCACCATTCGGATGATCAGTGGTGAAAAATATTTGATATTTATTCTTCATCAATAATAATAACTCTAAGCCAATTGCCCATTGGATCGCATTTACTGCGACTTTTGGACTAAAGAAGTAGGGTACGATTCCAGAACCCGATTCACCTTCAACTTGCCCGTTAATCCATTTAACGCCTGGTTTTGCACCCCATGGGCTCATTCCACCGAGATGATGAAGAGCAAATTCCCATGGACCATCTGCTGTCATAGTAGTAGTTGCAGCTTCTCCGAAAATAACTTGCCCTACATCTATTGTTATATGTTTATGTGAATTTAAATATTCAACTACTTCAGGGGCGGCTGATTCAAAATTACCCCAATTGGTACCTCCATATGCATTAAATTGACAGTGAGTAATGTGCATTATGGAATCTCTATGATTCTGAGGATTTATTTTTTCTACAGTATCCATAGTTGCCAGAGTATGTTTTACATTTCCTGGATGTCCCAGATTGTTACAATGGACATGAATTGTGTGGGGTAAACCTATCTTTTCATTTGCTTTTGCCAATCCTTCTATAATTTCTCTTGGAGTCACATCAAAATGTAGAACGTGATCGTCTAAAGAATCCACATTCTTACCCCAGCACCAATTTTCAACGCCTCCTGGATTTACTATTTTTACCGCATATCCTTTGGTTACTTTTAATACCCACGCAACATAAGCCGCAAGCTTATCATATTCTTTATCTTTAATAAATCGCATAACAAACCAATTATTTCCTAAGAGAGGAAACGCAGCTTTATCAATAATTGGCATTTCGTTAAATTCTTCGTGAGTATGACGTGCTTCCAATAATGGCATAGCTGGTTCTATAACAGTGGTATATCCTAATTTTGCATATCTATATCCAGTCGACCATGTTGAGGGAACCGAATACCCAGTGCCAGAACGAGTCAATTTTGTTCTCTTATCATTATAATTTGGGAGTTTATCTTCAGGTCGAAATGCCCGACCAGAATTTACTTTCGCTCCTGATATATGTGAATGAATATCTACACCTCCCGGTAAAACGATCATACCTGAAGCATCGATAATCTTTGCATCCCCATTTACTTTATCAACGATCTTGCCATCTTTTATATGAATTTCTTTTTTCTCGCCGTCTAAATCGTTAATAGGGTCGTAAACTAATCCATTTTTAATGATTATATCTCTCATCGTAAATATCCTTGATTATAGTTATAATTTCTGCTGCTCTAAAATAATATAATATTAGTATTTAATCTAATACATTTAAAAATCTATGATTTTTATAAAGATTTATTATTATTTTTAGGTTTAAATAGGATTAGAATTATACATTTTAAAAGATTGCTTTTATAAAATACATATTCTATATAAGTAAATTAGATTCTTTGAGAATAATTCTATTGTTTAAAATAAGTTCTTAACTTATTATAAAATAGATATAATATTATATAGAAGGAATGATATTATAACGATAATTATTCATCTAATTACAATTTTTAACGAAAATTAAAAAAAAGGTTTAAAATTATGGAAACTGGTAAAATTTTAATAATATTTGGTGGGCTTTTAACATTACTGGGGACCTATGTCTTTGCAATTTATGGTGTATCTGGTGCATTTGCAGGGTCTGGAATAGGATTCATTATGAATTTACCTGATCTCTTTGGAAATGCAGATGCAATTGCTTTATTAACAGGCTGGGATGTTATCTTCATATATTTATTCTCTGTATTGTATGTCGTCTTTCTAGCTTCTGGTGTACTTCAATTATTGGGTATAAAAAGTAGAGCTTTAGCTTTTATCTTTTCATTATTTCCACTAGTTATCGGTTCGATGCTATTACTCTTCTTCTACACAGAAGTTTTAGGTCCAACAACAGCAGTTTTTACTATCTTTTTCAGTGGTGAACATTATGGAGGCATATTTCCATTTATTATAAGTCTTGGAGATGTAGCTTTAGGAACGTACTTTTTAGTTGCAGGTGGAGTGTTAGGGCTAATTAGCGTTTTCCTTCCACGAGATTAATTCTCCTATGAGATAAAAATTAAATCTTTTTATTTTTTTCATTTAATATAATTTTTCTACTTCTGTTATATCATCATTCGTGTTCATATTTCGAAAGGATAACAGAAGTGGGTCTAGATTTTTTATTGAGTTTTCGATTGGGATATAACTGGTATTCCAATCTTCACTAACGATGCAAGTGAGTTTAAATTTTCGTTTTTTAATACAATCTGAAGTAGTTTGAAAAGCTTTTTCTATGGGATAAATCGCAAATAAAGGCTCAGTAAATTGATTTTTCCATTGGGGAATAACACAATCATAAAAATTTCCTTCTTGAATCAAGAATTCGATTACCTCCTTTTTTATAAGTGGATTATCACACGAGAGGGCAAATAGTTTTTCATAATTTAATTTCTTTAATTCCTTAAAAGCAGAATAAAGTCCCAACATAGGAGATCGAATATTGCGTTCTAAATTATAATCATAATCATCAACGATGAATCCTGTGATAGATCGAAAGTCAATCTTATCAATATATGATTGAACTTGGGATTTATTATTCGCCACGAGAAAAATATCCTTTTCAAATTGTATTAATACCTCGAGTTGGTAATCAATTAGACGCTTTTCCTTAAGCTGATATAGACCTTTATCAGCACCAAATCGAGTGCTTTTTCCACCAATTAAAATTGCAAATGCAAGATATTTATTACTCATACCGATTTTTAAACGACTTTTCTTTCAAATTATTAATATTTAATTACACTAATTATTAAAAAATATAAATCATTTAAATTACTTGAAGTTATAGTAGATAATGAAAGTATCTCTCTAAAACTGAGGATATGATGCCGCTAAAAATTTGTAGTGAATCCCAGAGAGATAAACCAAAGGAACATTGCGCTATTTTTGGTGTTGCTTGTGATGATATTGGATTTTCTATTTCAAAAATATTATATAGTGGTTTAATAGCCCTTCAACATAGGGGACAAGAAGCTACGGGAATTTCACTCATAGAAACAGGAGGAAATATTTACACTTATAAAAGAAAAGGCTTAGTATCGAAAGTCTTAAATAATAGAGTATTATCAAGGCTTTGGGGTAATGTAGGAATTGGTCATAATCGATATGCTACTACAGGGGCACAAGAATATAATTCTCCCCAATATCTACAACCTTTCCATTTCAAAAATAATGAAATTGAGTTTTCTCTAGCATTTAACGGTACTATACCCAATTATACTGAACTTATGAAAAAACTTGAAGATAATGGAAGAGTTTTTGTTACAAATACAGATACTGAAGTGATTGCTCAATTAATTGCTTCTCTTTCAATTGGTACCGAAGATTGGCCTGAGATATTGAGATTAACCAGTAAATTCTTAGATGGTTCTTATTCACTCATTATTTTAACTTCGGAAGGAGATATTTATGCCATACGAGATCCATTAGGCTTTAAACCTTTATGTATTGGAGAATTAAAAACAGAAAAAAGAAATTTATATTTTGTTTCTTCAGAATCATGTGGCATCGATGCTGTAGACGGTATCTTCTTAAGAGATGTAAAACCAGGGGAGATTATCCATATTAGCCATCAAAAAGATATTCATTCTGAAATGGTATTAGAAACTGATAAAACGGCAATATGTCAATTTGAATATGTTTATTTTGCTCGTCCTGATTCTATTATTGATGGTGTATCTGTCGCAGAGGCACGATTACGCTTAGGGATGTATTTAGCAAAAAAAGATCCAATTTTGAAAGATCCTAATATTAGAGAGAATGCAATCGTAGTACCTGTGCCTGATTCAGGAAGAAGTGTTGCTGTAGGCTATGCAAAAGAAGCAAAGTTACCATATGTAGAAGGTCTTATGAAAAATCGTTATATATGGCGAACTTTTATAATCCCTGGACAAAGTAGGCGCAAAGCAGCTGTAAAAGAAAAACTAAATCCAATAAAGAGTGTTATTGAGGGAAAAGATGTCATCCTATTAGATGATTCTATAGTACGGGGTACCACAATGAGACAAATAGTGCAATTATTAAAGAACCGGGGTGGTGCAAAACGGGTGCATTTACGGATCAGTTGTCCTCCTATCATTAGTCCTTGTTATATGGGAATCGATTTTCCCACGAAAGACGAGCTAATTGCCGCAAAATTTTATGAAGAATATGGTGAATCTTATATAGAGGAAATACAGAAGCATATAGGTGCAGATTCCCTCTTATATCAAACAAAAGAAGATTTGTCTCGAGCGATCATGAAAAATGAAAATAAACTTTGTAGGGCATGCTTAACGGGTAAATATCCTTTAAAATCAGTTGAAAAATTAAGAGAAATTGAGGAGTCCATCGCAAAAAGTAGAACATGAAATTCTCATTCGATCCCATCCCAACAATATGTACATAATTTTTCTTTTGGTAAACCAATAGCTTTAACCAAGTTTTCAAGTTTTTGATATTTTAAGCTGGTTAAATTCAATTTTTGACGAATAATATTAACCATTGCTTCATATTTCTCAGAATTTGGATGGATAAACTCTGAAGGATCCTCAATATTTTGTCCTATAAGTTCTTTTATCGCTCTTCTACCGGCTAAATCTAACTCAGATCGCGATTGAGAAAAGTTTAAAAATTTACAACTATAAACTAAAGGCGGGCAAGCAGGACGCATATGGACCTCCTTAGCTCCATAGTGAAATAAACGCTGTATTGTTTTCTTTAATTGAGTCCCCCTTACAATGGAATCCTCACAAAATAAGAGACGTTTACCTTCTATATGTTCTTTGATAGGAATGAGTTTCATTTTTGCAACTAAATCCCGAATTGCCTGATCTTGAGGCATAAAGCTCCGAGGCCAGGTTGGCGTGTACTTAACAAATGGACGTAGAAAAGGCAATTTAGATTCATTTGCATATCCTAATGCATGTCCTGTTCCTGAATCTGGGATGCCCGCTACTAAATCTATATCTATATCATCATCCTTAGCCAAAAAGGAACCACATCTATATCGAACAGCCTCAACATTTATACCCTCGTAATTAGAAGCGGGATAGCCATAATATACCCATAAAAAGGCGCAAATTTGTAATCGGTCGCTGGGGGGAATTACTTGTTTTGGACCATGTTCATCAATTAAGACTGTCTCTCCTGGACCTAAATATTGTGTAATTTCATATCCAAGATTTGGAAAAGCACACGTTTCCATAGTAACCGCATAGGATGAATCTTTTTTACCTAATACCAAGGGTGTTCTTCCAAATTTGTCTCTTGCGGCATAGATACCCTTTTCGGTAAGAATTAGCATCGTGCATGAACCATCTATTAAGTCTTGAACAGCTTTTATTCCTTTCTCAAATGTCTCTTCTTGACTTATTATAGTTGCAACCATCTCTGTTGGATTGATTACGCCACCATGCATTTCAGAGAAATGAGCACCATTCTTAAGTACCTCTCTTGCAAGCTGTTCTATATTATTAATTTTTCCAACGGAAGATATGGCAAATACTCCTAAATGTGAATTTATAATGAGTGGTTGGTCATCATAATCGCTGATAACTCCTATTCCCTTATTACCGTGCATTTTTTGGATATCGTTTTTAAATTTACTGCGAAATTGGGTTGAGGTGATATTCTTGATGAATCTTTGAAAACCACCCGCGTTTTTTACTGCCAAACCTCCTCTTACTGTTCCTAAATGAGAATGATAATCGGTCCCATAATAGAGTTCTTCTAAACAATTGCCATTCGAAAAAACACCAAAAAGACCTCCCATAATCTATCCACTATTTATGTAATCCGAACAAAATTTTTAAATAAATTTATTAATCTGATAAGAACTAGCTTTAAAATCTATAAAAGCAATTAATTGTATCAAATTATATTTCTCTTAAGTATTGAATAAGATATTTTTTATAATAAAAACTATTTAGTTATTTTGAATGAACGCACCGGCAATTATTTTTATATTAATATTATTCGCAATTTTAATGGCTTTTTTTTCCCAAGATCGAATTGATTATTTTCCAATAGCCCTAATTATAGGTGCTGTGGCAGTTATTACTATGCTCAGTGTCTATGGTCTTGAAGAGCAAAAAATATTAGGTTTCATCAATTTTAGTACCTTAATTTTTATATTCGCGATGCAAATAATCATCTATTATGCTACATCAGATCGTATCTTAGAATACGTTGCTGTCAAGTTAATCCATGTTACTAAAGGGAATAACCGTTTGTTTTTTTATATGATATGTATATTCACTGCCATCTTGGTCGCCTTTATTGAGGATATGACCCTTTCCCTTATCTTAATGCCCCTTATCTTCAGAACCTGTCAAATACTTAAAATTCCCGCTGGAACTTATATGATGGGAATGACTATCTCAATTAATATTGGTGCAATACTTACCCCAATCTCGAGTCTCAAGAATCTAATCATAGGTGAAGAATTTGGTTGGGGTTTTGGTGAATATCTTACGAATATGGGAATTTTATTCCTAATTACATTAATTCTAACTATAGTTCTTTTAGATAGATTAATTCTCAAAAAAGAAGAAACCCCAACTGAGGAGAATAAAAAAATTTTACTATCCTTTTTAGATCCTGGAATTGTAATCGAGAATAAAAAGCATTTTATAACTACTAGTATAATCATTCTGAGCTCATTTGTGTTTATGTTTTTTGGATTTGCTCCTTCTCTTGTAGCGATAATAGCTGCAGCTTTATTGCTGATAATTCACAGGAAGACACTTAATTTTTCTGATATCAAAAGTGATATCTCATGGAAAATCATCATAATCTTTGCAATATTGTTCATCCTATCAAATTCTTTGACAGAATTTGGCTTTTCTGAATTCATTTCCACAATTTTACAAAATATTATTAGTGATAACATTTTCTTTGCCGTTTTAATTACCTTGGGGATATCTTCACTTATGTCAGCCTTTCTTGCTGGAACGCCAGTAACCATTATCCTCCTTCCTATTTTCTCGGTTATAGTTAGTGAAAGTATCTTTCCTAATCCCATTATTATCGCTTTTATTAGTGGGGTAAACTTAGCAGGCAATTTTCTACCTCAAGGCTCAGCGTGTGATATGCTCACATTAACACTAGCCAAAAAATATAAAGTAGTCAATTTGAACTACAAACGTCTTTTAAAGAATGGCGCTTTTTTTGCATCTTTACATTTTATTATCGTATTGGGATATACAATGCTTTATACTTTAGTATTAAGCTAATTGGCTTTTAAATTTATTTTCCAAACTGAAAAATACCACCAATCAATTGCCCTATACTGATCCCAGCATCACCAGGAGGTATTAAGTTATTTTCGAGAAAGACGAATCCTGCTTTTTCTACTTCGTTTTTAATTGTGGTAGAAAAAGAATAATTAAAGGCTACTCCCCCAGTTAGACCGATATATGGTATGCTTTTAAATTTCGCTTCCGAGATCGCTACCTTTGCAAACATTTTTGCGATTTCTATTTGAAACTTACTAGCAATATCTTCCCTTTTTATTCTCTTATCATTGAGTAAATCGATGATATCTAAAATCATAGTTGAGCTATCTCTAAGATAATGCTCTTCCAGATCTAATGGCACATTTTCAGGATGTCCTCGTGAAGCTAAGGCTTCGAGCTTCATTGCTGGTTCACCGCGATATGTTTTTATTGAGCACGCTCCAAGTAGGTATGATACGGCGTCAAAAAGCCTTCCAGTAGAGCTGGTAAAAGGAATATTTTTATGCGGAAATATTCCATTGGCGTCTTCCCACAAGGCGATAATTGCATTTAATTCTTCTTTTTTATATTCCAAGTCCCTGTGAATATTTAGCTGTTGGAAAAAGGTTCTTGCTTCTTCTACACCTAATTTTTTAAGTAAGATCGAAGCGAGCATACGAGCTGGATATTTCGTACATCGATCACCCCCTATCATAGGCTGAGCTTCTAATGAGTCTAATTTTTCATAACTCGAATATGAACAACGTAATATTTCGCCTCCCCAGATGGTGTTTATTCTTTTACCTTCAGCATAACCTACTCCATCGGTAGTTATTGCAATAATCTCTTCTTCTGGTTGGATTTTGTTTTCAGCCATCAAACCTAAAGCATGGGCATAATGATGTTGAATGGGAAAGAGAGGAACATTAAATTTTTGTGCTAATTCTTTAGCATATCTTGTGGTTATAAATGCTGGATGAGCATCACATGTAATAAATCGGATCTCCTCATCTTTTATTTGTAGGAGATTTTTCATGTGAAATATGGCATCATTTAGAAAATTATAGGTTTCTAAATGAGTCACATTTCCAATATGTTGAGTAGGAAAAATACGATTTTTTCGCAACACAGCACCAGTTACCGCTAATTCAGGACCAACAGCTAATGCTGCTGGAAGTGAAACTTCAAAGGGTAAAGAAATATACTCGGGAACATAACCTCGAGAGCGCCTAATTAATTTAACTTTCGTTTCATGGATTCGAAGTACGCTATCATCAGCTCTTTGGAAAATTGGACGATTATGAAGTAAAAACATATCAGCAAGATCCTCTAATTGGGTGAATATCTTTTCATTGTCTAGACTCATAGGAATACTTGATTTATTTCCACTAGTATAAACTAAAGGGATATTTCCTACCCTATCAAATAAGAGATAATGAATTCCCGAATAGGGAAGCATGATTCCTACGTTGCTTAATCCCGGAGCAATATATTGACTGATTTTTGAATCGATATAATTCAATTTTCTTTCCAATAATACAATAGGTCTCCTAAAGGAGCCTAAAAGTTCTCTTTCTTTATTGGAAATATGAAATTCCTCTTCTATTGTTCGAATATTTGGCACCATTAATGCAAAAGGCTTATTTTTACGTTTTCCTTTACGTTCGCGTAGTGAAATTATAGTATCATCATTTTGTGCCAAACAAACCAGATGCACTCCCCCGATTCCCTTAATTGCTACTATCTTTCCGTCTAATATCTGTTTTGTAGTTTCATCCAAAATTTGATCTATTTTATTCTCAGCTATCGGTTTTTTAGCCTTATTATAAAGAGTGTAGGTTGGTCCACACACAGAACAGGCAAAAGTTTGAGCATGAAAACGTCGATTGTCAAAATCATTATATTCTTCTATGCAAGACCTTGGATCTGCTTCTTTACAGAAAGGAAATTTTATCATTGTAGTTCGCTCTCTATCATATGGTAATTCTTTCACAGTGGTAAAGCGAGGACCACAAACCGCACATGCGATAAAAGGGTAATTGTAATATTTATTTAGTGCCTCATTTTTCATATCTTCAATACAATCATTACAAATTGCAATGTCGGGCGGAAGAGTTAAACTTATCCCCCTTCCTTGTTCACTCGGTCTAATTTCGAGATGCTCATAAGTTGGGGCACCTTTAACATCCTTTAAGGATATAGATTCTATGTAAGATATGTCCGGCTTTTTTATTTTTATCTCTTCGATACATTGATCTATTAAGTTTGCATCTCCTTGTAATTGTAATCTAACTCCTGCATTTCCTCGATTAAGTATGAATCCTTTTAGCTCTAATGAACGAGCTAAGTTAAATAGGAAAGGCCGAAATCCACATCCTTGGACTATTCCAACTATATTTATTTCTACAGTTCTCCGTAAACTCAATATTAGTTCCTATAAAAAGTGAGGTTATTTTTCAAATTAATTAAAAGAATTATTGCTCCATAAAAAATCTATTATTTAAGAAAAATAAGCTATGAGATATGAATTATAGTATGAACTATTTAATTTTTGTGATACTTATAGTAGATTTGGCATGTGCCTTCCATGGAAACCATGCAAGGTCCAATGGGATTTAAAGGAGTACACTTCTCTCGAAATAGTTTGCATTCATAGGGATACAATTTCCCAACCATTACAAGATGGCAAGAACATCCAGGGGGGATATCTTGAGATTTAGGTAATTCTATTTCAAATTTTTGGTCCGCATCATATTCTTTAAATTTATTTTTAATTGCCAAACCTCCATCCATAATTCTTCCTATCCCCCTCCATGGGGAAGAAATTTGATCGAAAACATTATTAATTATTGCTTGTGCTTT
>JAEOSU010000002.1 GCA_016840165.1 Promethearchaeota archaeon | reverse complement strand
TAATCAAGCTGAACTTAAATGCCCAGATTGTGGTAAAAAATTAGAAATCAGGCAAGGCAGATATGGACCTTTTGTTGGATGTTCTGGATTTCCCGAATGTCGATATATTTTTGATTTAAGGAATTAACAATGGATTATTCAAACCATAACGTTAAGTTGCCAAGGAATTGCCCTGATTGTGGGAGCCCTTTGGAAGAATTCTTCCAAAAAAATCGCAAATTCTTAGGTTGTTCCGGATTCCCGAACTGTAGGTTCACCCTTGATGTCTTAGATTACAGCGAAAAATTATCGATTAAAGAAAAAGATGGCAAAATAAGATATCCAAGTGAATGCCCCCTGTGTGGCAATAAACTTGCAATCTATAATGGTAAGTATGGGCCATTTTTTGGATGTAATGGGTATCCAGAGTGTAAATTCTCTCTCAACTTTGATGACTTAGAGAATATTTTATGTCCGCAATGTGAAAATTCGATGACAGAACGAACTGGGAAATATGGACTTTTTCTCGGGTGTAGAAGTTTTCCTAATTGTCGATTTACTTACAATATAAGAGTGAGTAAAAATAAGGGGACAATTGAAAAAAAGCACATAAAGAAGAAGCCATTGAAAAAAAAATTAATAATAGATGACCTTGATGAAACGGAAAGCTATGATTATAATAGAATTCTTGAGGTGCTTAATGACGATTGGCAAGATATTACAGAAATCAGTAAAAAATTGAATATTAATGATACGTATGATATAAGATTTCTTCAAATAAGGTTAAAGCATTTTGAGCGTCAGGGTATAATTAAAATTATAAAAAAAGATAGGGAACGTTACTATAAACTTTTTAAATTTTGAGAAAAGTCTAGAATATTGTATTATAAATTTACTTTTGATATTACAAACTTCTTAAATTTGATTACTAAAAAAACTTATAATATTGAAATGTTATTTTATGAATATAGGAGTTTTACTTATTTATATTAACTCATAAAAATGAAAATTTTAACTAATTCAAATATTATTTATGGTCAGATTGAAAAACTGATTGAAAATTCAAAAGAGTTTTTATATTTAATTAGTCCCTATATTGATTTTGAAATCAAGAACCATGACTCATACCAAAAATTTATCAATTCAATTAATCTCGCAATTCAAAATAAAGTTGAAGTAAACTTCATTTCCAGACTTCCCGATTCAAGATATAAGCGTAATCCAGAAGAGATTTTAAAACCTTTCATTCATAAAGGATGTAATTTATATTTGGTTCCTAATCTTCACTCAAAGATATATTGTAATGAATCAAAAGTATTAATTACTTCGTTGAATATGTATTTATATTCAGTTATAAACAATGAAGAAGTCGGAGTAAAAGTAAGTAAGAAAAATCAACCTAAAGAATTTGAGAATATCAGGTATTATATTGAGAAACTCCTATCGAAAAGTAATAATTATAAACCAAAAGAGAAAATAGAAGAAGTAGAGAAAAAATTAACTGAGGAATTAACGAAAGGTAAAGGATTTTGTATCCTTTGCTTGAAAGAAATTTCATTTAATAAGTTTAAACCGCTCTGTTATGATTGTTATAATGAATTCAAGAGTTTTTTTCCAATTCATGGAAAATATTGCCATAAATGCGGAGAAAAAGACTATAACACAGATCAACATTATCCTTTATGTTATAATTGCTATAGGAAACTTTATTATTAAATCGATCTAATTTATTCTGCTAATATTTGTCTAGCATTTTGCTTCCTATTATTTAAACTTGCAACCCCAATTCCATCAATCTTTTTACTAATTCTGCTATATTAGTAGATTTTTGATCAAAATTATGATATTTACAAAGGCACCATGAGTTAACCCAAATTCATATATTAAGTTATTACTTTTTTATAAATTAATAAAAGATGAGTCATTAATTTGAAGGATGTTTTCAATGGTCGAACTTAAAGAATTATCGGTTAATCAATTGGTTCAATTAGCTAAAGATTGTAATATTAAACTCAAGGGTAGATTGAAAGCTGATAAAATAAAAGAAATTGCAAATTCTGGAATAGGAGAAGGAAAACTACAAGAACTATTTAATAAATACTATAAACCAAAAAAGCCCATTAAGAGAAAACCAACTAAAAAAGGATCAACATTAACTACAAGAGTGGTTTTACTTGAAAAGCAAGTTAAATATATTATGGACAAAATAAGTAGTGTTGAATTAATAATTTCGCAATTGAAACCTGAAAAAAAAGGATTAAGTGGTAATGAATATGAAAATATAAAAAGAAAAATTTTATCCTTGATTAAACCAGGGAGATCAATGACAATTGATGAGCTATACCAAATAAAGGAATTTAAAAACTATTCACCAGAAAAATTAGGAAAAGCTATTGATGATTTGGTTGATGAAGAGCTTTTTGATGTTTCAGAAGGAGGTTCTAAGCTAAGGATTCATGATAATATTGGGAGAATAATTCGAAGGTAGTGAAAAAATAGTTTAATATAAGAAATAATGAATATCCAGAGAAATATAAGATGGCCAACAAGGAGAGAATGCGTTAGATTAAATAAAATTATATTTGAGACTAATTTAAATCCATTTGGATTGGCTCAATACAATCCAAATCAACGCGTGTCTGATTTTGTTGGTAGAAGGGAAGAACTAACGAAATTAAAGGCACAATTAAATCTTGTATTTCATCATAGATTAAGCCGTGCTGTAAGATTAGAAGGGCCAGGAGGTGTTGGTAAATCAACTCTTTTTAATTATTTGAAAGAGTCTATAGAATCTGAAAGAATTGATGAAAGCCCAAGAACTCAATATATTTTAAGGAATACTGACATTTTCTCGACATTTTTTGTAATACCAGATAAAATAAATGATTTCAGAGATATTTGGATTCCAATGATGGATGGTTTAAGACCAGGTTTTGAAGTTGAGGTTGGTATAGACATAAGTTTACCTGAATATATTGCCTTTTTATTTGTTTATAAAATGTTCTTGAATAATCCAGAAAAATTATCTGAAATTATATGGGATTCTGAGAATAGACCGCTTCGTTTTGATCATGTGGAAATTCGAGATATAATCAGACCATTAATGAGAAAAGGATATACAGCAGTCAGAGCTATTCAGGATTATTATGCTGACAATAAATTAGAACTTCGTGAGAAATTTAAATCTGAGGTTTATGGGAATACTTATGAACTAAAAAGGGCAGATAATAGAATGATAAAAAATTTAATTAGAGTTTTAGATGAGAATGATCCTGATGATTATCTAGAATTAATTTTAACTGCGAGCAATCAGTTATTTAGGAGTAATGATGAATTAATAATTTTTTTTGATAATTTAATGCGATATTATGCATGCCTAACAAAAAAGGAACCTTTATTATTAATTGGTATCGATGAGGCTGCAAAATTTAGTGGAGAATCAGCCGAAGATTATTTTTCTCATTTAGGATCATTGTTTATAAGATTGAGAAATTCATTGAACTACATTTTATTTGTATTTATTTCTACGACCACAGATTGGGCGAAATTTGATCAAGTAATTAAATCAAATTCTGATCTCGAAAGTCAAATTCTTGAATTCATGTATACTTTACCGTTAATACAACTTAGTATTGAAGATGTTAAACAAGTTTTTGTCAATCGTATGAATAGATTCTGGGAAAATTATTCTTCAGAGCGATTCCTAATGGAACCGAATTATCCTTTTTCATTAAATCTTTTTGAATATATATATCGCTACAAAATGAGGGATTTACGCGAATCTATACATTTTCTTAGAGATATATGGATTGATTTTAGATTTAATAAAATAATTCCTAAATTCGAGTCAAGATTCGAATCTATGCGAGAAGTCCTGAAATACGATGATAAAACCTTTGATCCTGAAAATTTAAGAAGGTTTGATTGGCAATATATCAGAGAAGCTTTTAATAATCCTCAAAGATATCGAACAAACTCTGAACGTTCTTCAGCGGTTGAACTGGGGCTTGAAAATGCTTGGAAATGTTTAACTTTTGAAAACCCACCTACAGTTACAGATGTTAAGAACAATCCCATAATTAAAACCTCAACTGGGAAAAAGAGAAAACCAGATGTATACATTCAATTATTAGGAAATTTAGGAGCAGAATATCGAAGATATGTAGAATTTCAAGTTAAAGTATATGGACGAAATGCATTTATATCTCTCGATAAGATTAAATCTTCCTTACAACTATTTGAAGAAGGATATACAGATTTATTATACTTCATAATCACTGGTAAAGGTCTTGATTCAAATGCAGAACAAAAAGTAAAACAACTGGAACATAATTTTCCAGTTCGTATAAGAAGACCACCATTAACCCAAAATCAAGAAAATATTTTGTATTTAATAGCGCTCTATGAAGAAATTTCAGGTAAAAAATTAGGAGATGACCCTATTAAAGATATTCTACTGGCAAAGAAACTATTAAAAGATGTATTGGGGCAGAGTATTGAAAGTTTTTTAATAGAAATAAAAAATCTTTCATATCGAGGAATAGAAGAAAGAAGAATTATTCCAGAGCCCGTTGTATTGCCTTCAACTCCTACGCCTGAACCTCTTCGGATCACAGATTATGGAGAAGATATAATGGAAGAAGATCTATCTGAAGGAGTAGAACCCAGTGAATTTATTTTAGAACCTCCAAGATTACATATAATCAGTTGGATTAATGATTTCCCCGAATTAGAACCATATAAATATGAAGTCTGTGGGTTATGCATGTATCTTAAACAACGAGAAAGAGGTCCTGATAAATTTAAATTTTATAAACCCACAGTCATTAAAAATGTAATAATACAAGATGCTTCATATAGTAAAATTAATTTTGATAACTTAATAAATCATTTAATAAATAATAATTTTATAATACCAGTAAAAAGATCCTTTAGACTTACTGAAATAGGGGAAAGATTATATTGGAGGGTCAAAGATGATAACTACCAATGTTAGAGTTATATTTCTTTTTAAAGATTATATAATTTTTAAAAATCTCAATCATTACGTGAAATAACCGATAATTAAATTTCTAGTAGTAAACTTTATAAGTCAACTTGGATTCTTAATCATTAGTCAACCATTAATTTCAGACTGAATGTAAACTAAAAAAACAAACATTAAGGTTGTTG
>JAEOSU010000066.1 GCA_016840165.1 Promethearchaeota archaeon | reverse complement strand
CTGAGCCTTAAAATCTAAAGGTTGCTTTCTGTGACTAACTTGTTGCATTATTTTCTATTCCAAAATTTTCTTTTTTATGATGTTAAAAAGAAAGTGATGGTTATTTTTAAAAGAAAAATTTGTAAGAAGATTTTTTGCTTTATAAAGATCCAAGAATTTTGTTGTTCATCATTATTAAAATCAATTGTATGATGAACGAATGATTAAACGAGAACATTTTTGTAGAAATTGTATTATCCCGGATGGCTTTTTAGGACTTAAATTGGATGAAGAAGGACTTTGTGATTATTGCCGCAACCCTAGCCATAAAAATGCCAACTGGTCGAAAGTAAAAATTGATATTGAAAAGAAGAAACAAATGCATAATGACTGGAAACAAGTCATAAAAAAGCTCCAGAAAACTAAAAGAAATCGAATGTATGATTGTGTTTTAGGGTACTCTGGTGGAAAGGATTCAACTGCCTTATTGGACTATTTAATTAATGAACTTCGACTAAACGTGTTAGCAATTACTATTGATACCGGTTTTATGACAGATATTGCAAAACAAAATATCAGAGACACATTGAATAGAATGAATTTGAAAGAACATCATATTTTTATTGATGATGTCTCAAAAACATTCACTAGATTATATCGTTGGCTCTTTTTTAACCATCAATCGAATAGCGTTTCATTAACCGTGAATGTATGTGATCAATGTAGTGATTTAATTCATAGTATCATTGTTAACGAAGCTATAAAGCGAAACATCCGTTATGTCTTTTTTGGCTACTCACCTGATCAGATTAAGCGATATTTCTATGAAGTTCCCAGAGAAGAGGCATTAAATGAGTGGAAAGCAATTTTCATTGATCTAGCACCCTTCACAGAAAAAGATAGAAATTGCTTTTTAAATTCAGATAAAATCTCGATTAAGGATATGCCAAGAATTCTTTTACCGTACCATGTTATGAATTATGATGAGAGAGCTATTATCGAAATTGTTGAGAAAAAGGGTCTTATTCAAAAAGGGAAAGCAGATCCCATTCTTACAAATTGTCACGTGGTAAAAGCAGCAGCGATGTATGACTTTTATCGCTACGGTGGTTTAACCTATGTGTTACAATATGCCGAACTTGTAAGACAAGCCCCAGATGATAAGAGTCGCAGGATTAATCGCAAAAAATGGCTGAGATTATATAAAGGGATTGCTCAATCCATATTTAAAGGGACATTTAATGTTGAGGGAATTGAGCGTTTTCTAGAATCCATAGGATGCACTATGGAAGAGATTTTAGAGTCAATAATACACTTTCGTAATCATGATCCAAATAAAAATAAGATTCTAGAGAATTTGGACTTATTAAATATCAAAAAATAAATTTCTCTTTTTTCTATTAAGTACTTGTGATTTTATTTTCAGATTTTTTGAGATTTATTAATTCACACAGCTGCAGCCCTTCTGGAAGTAGGTCAAGGTTGCTCAATTCGCCGTGATATATATTAAAGATGATATAATCCTCAAAATAATTCTCTTTCTCATGATATTTCCAGCAAGGTATATAACCTCTAGCATTAAAGCCAAAGGCGTTGATTAACTTCTGAAATTGATGTTCATATGCAGATATGAATATTTCACTATACCTGATTTCATGTTCTTTCATATAATGATAAAAATATTCCAAGAAAACAAAAAAATCCTCACATGAAGCCACTTTATATTTCACTTTTTCACAGTTTTGAATATGAGGTGTATGTAAGAATTTAAAGAAGGTATGATTTTCTGGAATAGAAAAAGAAACATAGTGATAGTTATGTTCATCCTTTGAGACTGAAACCATAACTTTTCCTCTTAAAATCTCGATTTTATTCATGTCTAATTCGACTTCACTATCATCAATTCGAAAGTTTCCTAAATTGTACAAGCTGTCTGTATATAGGAAACAATCAATAACATTTTCGATTAATTGAGGGCTTTTATCTGGTCGCATAGTAGTTAAAATGTGGTTTTGATATGTAATTCCCATGACATCTGATTCAATTTCATGGAAAAATCGATCTTTATTGGGGAAAATTGCGATTGTATGAATACCACATACCGCGGTAATATACTGAGAAGCGGCATGCGCCGTTCGATTCTCACAGTACCAAACTAAAATCCGATCCTTAAACGTGGTCCACATCCATACGTAAGAACCAATAATTGCCTTAACAACATCAATTATCCCTTGATAAGGACTTTTAAGCATAAAACCACCCATATACCCTTTTTTTTGCTTGAAATCTAAAGCACAACGGAAACAACCCACTACTTCCTCATCAACGAGAAACAAAATAAAATGATGATTATGGCTACGAATCATGATGTCTATCGCTTGCTCATCCATTAAATTTTTATATGGATATGTGCCTTGGTATACTTCATTGCAGATATCGGCTATAACTTTCGCATCTTCTGGCTTTGCCAAGCGAAGAATAGGACTTATTTTTTGATTATCTAAACGAGTATCAATATCAAAATCAAGACTCATTCCCTCCTCAATGGTGGAAAGATCCAATATTCCTATAAATAGCTCTAAAAATTCATCAATGGAATTTGGAAAAAGCTTCTGATGTGGAATTACAGGATAGCTAAGAATTTCTTGGGTGATCATTTTTAATCATTAACCTAAATAATTGAGCTTATTTAAAGAAAAACTTACCTTTTTGTCTAGTATTTTAAAATTTTTTAATTTTTTAATGAAAAAGGATAAGAAAATTTAATTTATATGATCGAAGCTTAGCTCTCACTTATTTGATATAATCTTTCAGCAATATCTTGTAAGAGAGCATTTTTTTCGTTTAATTCTTCCTGATATTGATTGGGGTCCTTCTCCAGAGAAAATTTTGAGAATATAAAATTAATATAAAATCTTGTTAATTCAACTATGTCATTTAAGATACGTGCTCGTGATTCCAATAAAATATTCTTAAACTCTTCAGGTTTAATCTCGCTTTTAAGCAGTTGAGTCATACTTTTACCGATCATCTTTAATTCTTTTGGTTGGAAAATAAGTTTTTCTAAAGCTTCATTAAATTCCGATTCTTCAGTTTGAGTAGTCATATTTAAGTAGGGCCTCATTTTAATTTGAATAAATATAATCTTTTATTGCGTTATGAAGCGCTTCTAATTGTTTATATGCATTCTTGATAGTCTGCTCCAAATTATCCTCATGAAATGAAATTCCTCTACATAACTCAACAAATCCGTTAAAATGCTTATAATTATATGGAAAGCCCTTTGTATGAGTCATATCAACAATGAATTGATCGAGATCCTCTTTAGTAATTACATAGTCCACTTTATAGTAGCTATTATAAACTTGGAATATGAAATGGTCAAGATATTGCTTAACTATTTCTAAACCAGTCCGATAGTCTTTATGGGAAATCG
>JAEOSU010000065.1 GCA_016840165.1 Promethearchaeota archaeon | reverse complement strand
GCTTAAAGTTGAAGAAAAATATCATAATTCATTACGATTCTTTTTTACAGAACTTCAACCATAAGCAGTAATCGGTTTTATTACTTCAAATTCCTGTAGTTTAGACTTACTCACTTTGATTAAATTTAAATTAAAAAGTAGAAAAAATAGTAAAAAATTAAACTTTGATAGATAACTTGCTTTTAATTTGTTTCGCTCGAGAGCGTAGTGTTACCTCCGTGATTTTCGCTACATCCGCTACTAAACTCTGGGTCTTCCGCGCACTATTATCTTTTGCAGCGATATAGATACATGCGGCCGCTAACCCTTTTGGGTCTTTACCAGTACGCTTAAGCCCATTTTCTGAAGCTTCTCTTAACATATCGATCGCAAATTTTTGGATATGCATTGGGAGATCAAGCTCATTCCCAAAGCGGAATACTAAACTTTCAGCAGTAATGGGTTGATAACGTAGTCCTAATTGAGGCAATACTTCCCGTATAATCATTGCCAAACTTCGGTGTACCGTACGCCTTGGAGTAAGTGAAGCTTCGCATACCTCATCTAATAATCTTGGAAAATCATGAACCCGAATCGCAGCATAGAGAGAACCAGCAATAAATCCATTGATAGATCGTCCCATGGTTAACTTTTTCTTGGCTACAATGCTATATATTTTCCATGCCGTCTCAGAAATATATTCAGGGATATTCAATTTGGAAGTTAGCATTTTCAGTTTCGGTTTTGCTTCCCAGAAATTTCTTTCAATACTGGAGATTAATGAGTTCTGAATCTTTGATAAGCGTGAGAATAGCGCTTGTTCCTTAGGTCCGATAGATTTTCCCTTAGAGTCGGTTTTTGTCGCGGGTAACATCGTCCTGGGTCCAAAATCTCTCCATCTTGGTTCAGTCCGGCGTCTATTTTGGATTTCTTCCACTGTATATGCGCGACGCTCATTTCCAACATAGGTTCTGGCTACGATCAAGCCACAATTGAGACAAACTTTATTTCCATCTCTCTCTTCAATACACGGATTTTCACAACACTCACTGGTTAACAAATTATCTTGAGTAGAATCAATATTTTTATTTCTGATGAGATCACGATAATTATTGTTCATTTTATATCCCAAATACAGTGCTGTAGATAGTCATATCTTCACATTATAAAAGTATTTATGAAAAAGAAGACTTTATTAGACTTTTAATAAGAATATATTATCCAAACCACATTTATAAATCTTTGTCTCAAATTTAAAATTTTTACAATAATTTTAAAGATTTCTGGGAATTTGATGGGATTTTGTTCACTATGATATTAAAGCTAGTAAAAATTTAATTAATAAGTCAATAAGAATTATAGAAAAAATTGAGAATAAAATGGACTTTTATGAAGTTATTAAAAATCGAAGAAGCCATCGCTTTTATACCACTGAAATACCTTCTGATGATCAAATAGAGCGTATCATCAATGCTGCTCGTTTAGCTCCTACTTGGGGAAATAGGCAGGGCATGGAATATGTGATAGTGAAGAATCCAGAGTTAGTAAAAACAGTGTGGGAGGCAATTGGACAAACTGAAAAGTTTGTTAACGCTCCTATCTTTATTGTAGGAATAATACCAGAATCTAAATCAGGTATTAACAATAGTGGAGAAAAGTATTATCCAGTAGATTTTGGCATCTGTTTTGAACATCTTATCTTAACTGCTACCGCAGAAGGTTTAGCTACTTGTTGGATTGGTTACTTTAATGAACCAAAAATTAAAGATATATTGAATATTCCAAATAGATATCGTATTTTAGGGTTGACTCCTTTAGGTTATACTGCTAAACCGAAAGGAGAGGTAAGAAATAGAGTTCCTTTAGAGACAATTATTCATTATGACAAATTTTAAGAGGATTTTTTTTAAATTTTTTATAACCTCTTTTGATTCTTTATGATAAGAATAAAATAAATCCATTCAATACCTTATTTATGAATATAGTAAGAATTAATTTATATTCAAAAAATATTCAAATTGAACCCATTGAGAAGGATTCTAAATTTTATTTACTCGGTTCAAGAGGATTAACCTCTCAAATTGTGCATGATGAAGTTCCCCCGCTATGTGATCCATTAGGACCTGAAAATAAACTTATTATTGCAAATGGTCTTTTAGCAGGGAGTCCCTTTCCTAATTCTGCTCGAACATCTGTCGGTGCGAAAAGTCCTTTAACTAATGGTATAAAGGAGGCAAATGTTGGTGGTCGTGGTGCAATGATGTTAGCTCGTCATGGGATTAGAGCTATAGTTTTAGAATATCAGGCAACTTCTCTTCATCTTATTCTGGTTGATGATGAGGGAATTCGTTTGGTAGATTGTGAACAATATACTGGGTTAGGAAACTACGAACTTCATGAAAAATTAAGGGGTATATATGGAGAAAAGATAGGAATTTATTCGATTGGCCCTGCAGGAGAATATATGATGAGGGGGGCTTCTGTGGCAGCAAATGATCTTGAGGGCTATCCTTCTCGACATGCTGCAAGAGGAGGACTAGGTGCGGTTATGGGCTCAAAAAAGATAAAAGCTATTGTAATTGCTCCTACTAACGTTTCAAAGGTAGAGGTATATGATTTAATACGATTTCGAGAAGTATCAAAACCTTTTGCTCAATCTCTAGCATCTTCTAAAAAGAAATTTTCGATTTTTGGAACCGCCATGATGATGAAAGGTATGAGTAGTTATGGTGGATTACCAACTCAAAACTTTAAAAGAGGATACTACACGGAGATTGATAACATCTCGGGAGAAAGACTCCATGAGATTGTGACCTCTCGAGGGGGAAAAAAGAAATTAGCATGTTCACCTACTTGTGTTATTAGATGCTCTAATTTAATTGTCGATAAAGAAGGAAATCATGTCACTTCAAGTTTAGAATATGAAACAATGGCGCTTAATGGTTCTAACTTAATGATAAATGATATCGATAAACTGGCTCAAATTGATCATTTCTGCGATGATGTAGGTATAGATACGATAGAATTTGGAGGAACGATTGGAGTAGCTATGGATGCAGAGAAAATTATTTGGGGTGATGCTGATAAAGTCTTAGAGATTTTGGATAAAGAAATTAGATATAATACAGAAAATGGAATATTATATGGGAACGGTGTAAAAAATATTGGTAAGATCTTAAAGGCTGATCGTGTACCTCATGTCAAAGGACAAGGAATCTCCGCTTACGATCCGAGAGTATTTAAAGCGATGGGCGCAACATTCGCAACATCTCCTATGGGAGCAGACCATACAAGCGGAGCAGCTATAGCTGGGCGAGTGGCAAGTCAGCATAAAGATTATGGAGAATTGATAGATAATAAATTTAAACTTGACTTATCTTTTGAATTACAAGTATATACAGCTATATTAGACTCCGTCGGGTGCTGTTATTTCATTGGACCCAGCTATGAGAACATGGAGATAGTTGCAAATGCTCTTAATGCAATGTATGGATTAAATTTAACTCGGGAGGATGTAATTAAGATTGGAGAGAAGATACTACGAACTGAACTTGAATTTAATAATAAAGCAGGTATAAGTTCAGAATTAAACGATGTTCCAGAGTTTTTTAGAGACGAACAATCACATCCGAGGGAATTAACCTATACTTTTGAGAAAGAAGAGCTAAAACAGTTTTGGAAGCGCTTAGAAGATCATAAATATTAATTATTTTGTTTCAATATGGCCATTATTAAATATTTGCTAGTTTTTTAATGCTAGCAAGAGTGATTTCTCCTTCAAGCTCTACAGCTTTTTTATATTCATCTTGTAACCAAGGAATAGACCACTTTTCAAGAGGATTAAAATAATTATAAAAAATTGCCCCACATCCTATTTCTTTTTCTTTACAAACCGTAATTAATGTATTTAGTTCTCCATTTTCGATTGAAACGAAGCCTTTTGTCTGCAATTTTTTGACTTGGGCTAAGTTAATTTTATAAAATGCTTCAATTGAAAAATTTTTTCCCTTGTGGTACCTATCTGTTCTTTTACATGTTTCATGTTCAAATATTTTAACTATTTTTTCATTAACCGGTGTTTCTTCACCTTCTATTCGCCCATAGTACATTGATGTACCATCGGGACCCACAGCATGGGTTGGAATGATAAAGTCTAATATATTGCTTCTTTTGGCAATTCCCCACGCCCCACAAACTAAAAGGAGAGTTTTAGCTCCACATGTTATGAGATCTTCTGCCACTGAAGCGATAGGAGATGCTCCCATAGGTGGCATTATAGCCGAAATCGTTATACCGTCATATATTCCATTATAAATTTGATTAGATGCATATGGGTGATACGGTGTAAGCCAATCCTTAGACTGCATATTTGTTTGTTTGAATAAGTAATCCAACAATAATTTAGAAAATAAAAGTATCACATAATCTCCAACTTGATAATCTTTTTTGGTCTTTTTTGTTATACTTAAAGCAGATTTTAATACATCTTCGGAACTTATACAATATTTTTTATTCAACTTAGAAATCACCTTTATTCTCAATTTAATTTTGAATACAAGTAAATTAATAAATATAATTATAGATGAGGTGATAAGGGATATCAATCTATTTAGCTAAATAAAAGACACCTTAATGAGAAATTAAATTAAGGGTAAATTCAAATCTAGTTATAATTCAAATATCCTAATTTTTGTAAATTATATTCAATACCCAAAATCAAGATCAATCCTGAAAATATAATTATCATGTTAATCGTTAAGATAAGATGAATTTCTGATAACATAATTACACTTATCCAAATTATACCTATTGTATACCCTAATCCACTTATAAGGAAAATTATTTTCTTTTTTTTGAATATGGACAATGAGAAATGCCAACAAATCAATAATAAAAAATTTAGAAAATTAACTATTAAGATAATCACTATATTTGACCAGCTCCAAATTATTAACATTGTAAACATTAAAATCGAGTAAATTATCAAAACTAGAATTCCATTTTTTAGATTATTCTTAAAGAAATTTAGTTCAAATTTCAGTAAAATAGACATTAATAACCACGGTAACAATATTGCTATGGTTATAAGATTGAAAATTATGTTTTTAATGAACAAGTAATTTAAAAAAATCGATATAACTAGTCCAATTAGGATTATTGCCGATCCGACTACGCGAAGAGTGGCTCTTCCCCTAGCTTTTATTGCCATTTTTTTCCACAATTAACAATTTTTCATAATTTGAAAAGAATTTATAGTTTAAGCATTTTACCTCTTTTTCATTAAATATAAGCTTAAAAATTTATTTTCATTTTATAGATCAAAAACCTTGAAGGCGAATAATAAAATGAGATTAGGGGCACATATGAGTGTCAGTGGAGGCAAATATATGGCTTTAGAGAGAGGCCATGAAATTGGATGTGAATCAATTCAAGTTTTTATTCGTAATGTTCGAGGATGGGCATCGAAACCTTTAGAACAAGATGAAATAGATACTTTTTTGGAAAAGAAAAAGGAGCTCGAAGATTCAATTTGGCCTATTATATCGCATAATAGTTATCTAATCAATCTTGCTACTTCTGATGAAGAAAAACTTTCAAAATCGTATAACGCTATGCTTGACGAAATGGTAAAGGCAGAACAATTAAAATTAGATTATATTGTAATTCATCCCGGTACCTATAATTATAAGGATAAAAATGAGAATAAAGAGACAGGATTAAATCGAATAGCTGAGCAATTAAATAGCT
>JAEOSU010000064.1 GCA_016840165.1 Promethearchaeota archaeon | reverse complement strand
TTTTTTTTATTTTATATTTTAAATTACTAATGATAATTGGTGTGATCTAGTGAAAGTTCTGCAGGATATTTGGATTTTAACAGAAGCGGGAATTGTATTATATCATCGTATTTATGATGAAAACTTTGATGATCAGTTATTTGGAAGCTTGTTTTCTGCTTTAAATTCGTTTGCAGAAGAGGTTGTAAAAGATGGTTTATCAAATTTTGAATTACATGATAAGAGATTCACACTATTAAAAAAAAACAATCTAATATTCATCGCAAATTCTTCTAAAAAAATAAAAGAAAAAAAAATAATGGAAGAATTAAAAGAAATCGTTGAAAAGTTCTTTAAATTGTATCCTCCGCAAATGTTAAAGAATTGGGACAATGATGTAAGCATCTTTAAAAAGTTTGAAGAGGAAATTGAGGGAAGTTTAGAAGAAACTATAGACCGATTTCGAAAAGCATTTTGGTAGAATATTAATTTTTAAAATCTTTGAATGATATTATTTATTTTCTATAAACTAAACCTATAATATTTTTTCCCAATTTGTATAAATAAGAAAACTAACTTGGATGGGATAGAATTGAAATCGATTGGAATAGTGTTTTTATATAATAGAAATTTAGGTTCTCCCGATGAAATGGGAAGCAAATTCTCTAAATATTTTACAAATGTAAGTGAGAATATTGTGTTGGAGAAATTAGTTCAGTTGAATGATTTAAAAGAAATAATGGATAAAAAAAGGATTTACTGGGCAGGGATTAAAGAAAATTTTAGTGATATTTTAAATGATGAGGGCATAATCGGTAAACTTTCTTGGAAAGTTTTTAAAGATCATTCCAATATTGAAGCCTCGGATGAAGTAAAATCCTTAATTTATAGCGGCGATAAAGTTCCGTGGAATTTTCCCTTAATAGTATGCGTTCTATATCAATAAATCATTAATTAGATATTATTTTTTTTAATTCTTCTAGATAATAAGCTGTTTCATTAGAGTAAGATCTCGAGATTAGAGGTTTCTCGTTTTCTTTCTTCAATGATTCATAATTTAACATTCTTAATAACCAAAAAGCTGTGTAAAGCTTAATTTTGTTATCAAAATCCGGTTCGATGGTATGATGATTTTTATAACCACTTAGAAATGAATTTAGAATATCTGGGTTATTGATTACATTAAATGTAAGAAAATAGAGTTTTACAAAATCTTGAGCTTTCACTCCAATACTCCAATCGTCAAAATCAATTATCCCTGTTATATTAATTTTGCCTGATTCCTCTTTTCCTATAATATTAGTTAGTTGAAAATCATTATGAATTAAAACTGGAGTTTGATCATCCATTATAAGCGATTCATGTTCTTTGAAATATTTGGAAAGTTCTTTATCAATGTCAAATTTATTTCTTCTTAATTCTTGAATCTCTATATGTAATTGTGGTTCAAAAATATCTAACCAATTA
The DNA here is from genome assembly GCA_016840165.1 of Promethearchaeota archaeon. GTDB lineage: Archaea > Asgardarchaeota > Lokiarchaeia > Sigyniarchaeales > SOKP01 > SOKP01. The sequence continues at coordinate 25,050 of JAEOSU010000064.1, read as the reverse complement.
TCTGTTCCTTCTTTAGCAATATCATATAAAGTTTCTTGAAAATAATTAAATTCTATACTATGAACTTTTCCTAAAATATCACCTATATTATAAAATAGATTCAAAAATTTAGATTTTGAAAAATTCATACTTTCCCCTAAAATCTCATTTAAAGATTTCCCGCGTATATATTCTTGAATACTGAAATTATAAGGGATTTTTTCTTTAGTTTCATCATAATATAATAAGTTGCTTACAGGGATAATAGGTGGTTTATTTTCCTTAAAAATATACTCCCCTTTATTAGAACGTAGAAAGGGTTTTATTATCTCTCGAAAATTAGATACGCTACTATTAATGGTACCATCTAATAAGGGGAATATGAGCTTTTCTTTAATCATTTCTTCTGATCTAAAATATTCTGAAGTCCGAAATCGAAATAATATTTTTGATTTCTCAAAGTTTACTCGGTAAATTGTATTAAAGTTTGCGGAATAAGGCCCAATTATTTTTTTAATTTTCCCTTGATTTAGCAAAACTTTGACATCGGAAAAAATTTTTATAATATCATTAAGCTGATAAATCTGTTGTTTACCTAGCGAATATAGCTTATAAATATATTTTTGATTAATTAAATAATTAATAGTTGCATTAATTCTTCCTATCGTGATGTCATCTAAATCTCTCTGAAGTTCAGGAGATATATTATAATTATATTTTAATGGAGTAGATAATATATCTTTATAAAGATAAAGAAATGCATACTTTAAACCCCTACGTACTTTTCCTAGATCGATTTTTGGATCATAAATTTTAGTGTGAAGGTCATTTAAATCATCTTGGTATTGGTGTAATTCCAATAACTTCTCTTCTAATGCGCAATAGTAAATTTTAGAGCATAAATTAACCAAGTTACTGATGCTCGGAACAATACCACTTGTTTTATGATGCTCTGGAGGGACTATTTGGAAATATTTCTGAAAGTTTCCTTCATTAGAACAAAATATTGAAAATTTATCACTTATGATTGAAGAATAAAACTTGGCATAGTTAATATTTTCAAAATCATCGATGAGCCCTCTCATATTTGAAAATTCTCTTACTTTTGTAACTATTTCAGGAGTCAATTCGTTCTCATGAAACTTAATAGGATTATTATGGAGTATTATAGGATTTTTTATATTAATTGAACTAAAGATATTTTCAAAGTAAGAAATCAATTCAGAAGATGAGTATTTTTTATAAAGCGGTGGAGGAAGGACAAAAGCTAAGTTTGAATATTTTTTTCCGAATTCATTTAATTTACTAATTCTATTTTCTTCATCATTTCCAAGAATATTTAAAAGAATTGGTGTCTTTTTTCCAGTTGCTTCATAAGTGAGATCAATTAAATTATATGTTTGCTCGATATCGTCAGAAAATAGTAAGCCTTCCCCAATCAGACTGAGAAGTAGTATAGCATCAGCACCATTTATGAGCAAATGTTTTATCAAAAGACTCTGAACTTCATTATTTATATTTTGATTTTCGTCAAAAAAGGTCAAAGAGGGAACAATAACACCATTTATCTCCATCGTTTAATTCACCCTTTGTCTTCACGCAATTAAGATATTAATTGTGAGGCTTTCCCTCTAAGATTTATTAAATAGTCAAGTAATATTCCTTAATAATCTTTCATAATTTAATTATAATTGCTTAATTTTATTATATTCATTATAAATCTTGAAAATTTGAACTAATTAAAGAAAATTTAAATAATATTTAGTGGATTTACTAAATTTTTTTTGATTCTTTAAAAATTTCGAAAATATCTTTCTCATAATCAATAGTATCTTCTGGAAGCATAGTTGGATCTTTTAATAGCTTAGCTAAGTAATATATTTTTGCACCTCGTTCTAAATATCTAAGAACCATATAAGCACCATCTAAATGGCTTCCACAACAAATATTTCCATGGTTGGCGAGTAAAACCGCATTTTTATTTTCAAGACTTTTCACTACACTATGAGCTAATTCTTCCGTACCAGCTTCACCATATTCAGCACAAATGATTTCACCTCCTAAATATGGTACTAACTCCTCAATGATCGGAGGTAAAGATAATTTTAAAGTACTTAATATTGTCGAATATATACCGTGAGAGTGTATTATAGCATTAACATCATCACGAGCTTTATAGATACCTAAATGAAGATGTTTTTCCACAGATGGATTTCTCTCTCCTTCAATAACTTTTCCCTCTAAATTTATTATTAAAATGTCTTCAGGTTTCATAGTATCATATCTTACATTGCTCGGAGTAATTAAAATAAGTTCTTGTTTATTATATAATACACGCATACTTACGTTTCCTGCGGATCCTATAACATGTCCTTCTTCTAATAGCTTTTTACAAATAGCTAATATCTCTTTTTTCTTACTAAATAGATCTTTATCGTATTTTATATTTTCCTTAGTATGAAGGTTTAATACTTCGGGATTCAAAATATTAGCTGGAATCTCATTATTTAGCCAAGCCTTGATTCCTTTAAGGATCATTTCTGATTGTCTTTGAATGACCTCAATTGTGTTTCCTCCAAGATGAGGACTCACAATGACATTCTCTAATTGTAGGAATTTGTTATCTTCATCGATTGGTTCAAGAGGGAATACATCTAAAGCCGCACCAGCAATCTTTTTTTCTTTTAAAGCGTTAAAAAGCGCTTCATAATCAACAAGACTCCCTTTTGCTAAGTTGAGGAGGTAAGCGGTTTCTTTCATCATCGTAATCCTTTTTTCGTCGATTAAATTATCATTCTCATCTGTAGCTCTTGCGTGAATCGTAATGAAATCAGATTCTTTTAGAAGTTTGTCTAAATCTACTTTCTCTCCAAAATCTGCTACAAATTCTTCGTTTACATAGGGATCAAAGATTAGGTTTCTACATCCAAATGATTGTGTAATTTTAGCCACTCTACGACCTATCTCTCCCAAACCAATAATGCCAACTTTCTTATTTATTAATTCTGTTCCCATAAATCTATTATAAATATCAATCCAATCCTCAAAATCAATTATACTAAAGTCCTCGGAATGCAAAAACCTATCTAACTTTGTTACATTTCTTGCTAAGCTAATCATATATCCAATGGTTAATTCCGCAACAGCATCAACATTCCTTAGAGGAGTGTAGAGGATTGGTATTTTTTTTTTATTAGCAGCTTCAATGTTTAAATTAAAAGGGTCTCCTCTACAAGTTATAATTAGCTTCAAATCGGTATGCTCAAAAAACTCTGTTTTTTTTAAATCATCAACAGCAGTAATAAAAATATCATAACCATTTAACTTTTCAAGTAACTCATTAGCATCAAAATATATAATTCCTGTATCTCTCCAGCTCTCGTAGGTTACTTCCATAATTTTTTCTAACTCTTTTAAAGAACTTTTAGTTAGACTAGCTGTTATTAATGCTTTCATGTTATTTTTACCTCTATTATTCTAAATGATTCAAATTTTTTTTATACAAAATGAATTAAACAAAAAAATGATTCATAACTAATTAAAACATCAAACTTTTAAGTTTCATCAAATTTCGAATTTTTCCTTCAACAACCTTGATCTTTCCAGTAGAGTATGCTTTTACAGCTCCGACTTCTTTATTGTATAAATCAAGCATCACCTTTTCGGAAGTGAATTCAATCTTCACAGCCGCATTCTCATCATTAAAGTTATCTTTAATTTCGATCCCTTGATCTTTATTAATTAGCAATAAGATTGAGCGATTTGTATCAAGAAATGTAATTTGAATTGGCTCATCATAATTAGCTAACTTTTTTTTCACATTTTCATTGGTATTATATCGATCTTCTATTTCTTTCAAACATGATTTTATATTGCTAAAAGACAACCTATTATCACCAATAACTTTAGTTGAGATTTAATTCAAAGAATAGAATAATATAATTTAATTATATGGAATATCATAAAAAGGCTATTACAAATTATCAATCTTATTTTTAATATTTTTCCACTGTAGATATATTTGTGAATAGTTTTCTATAAGAGAAGCATCATTTTCTATAGTTTCAAACTTTATATTTTCATCAATAATTGATTTATAATTCTCATAGTATTGTAAAGTCTTCAGAGCACTCATAGCTGCTCCTATAAATGAGGAGTCTTTATATTCAGGAATAATTAGATTTGTACCTAATATATTTGCGAGAACTTTCAAAATTTCTCTTGATTTGCTCATGCCACCTGCACAAAATACTTTTGAAATTTGAAATTTCTGGAGTGCTTGATAATTTTCATAGATTCCAAAAGCAATATTCTCGATAATGCTTCGAGCAAAATCATCTAACACCGGCAATACATCTGATATCATCATGGGAGGAGGAAATACGAATGCTCCTCGCTTTATTGAAGTTTGATTTTTAAGGTTCATAAGTTCAGGACCTAAATAAGAAAAGGTTGATAATGCGCCGGGCTTTGATTTTTTAAGAAATGTGTCTATAAGAGCATCTGAATCTTCTGAAAATCTATTTAAAAAACAGTTTTTAAACCAATTGTATAACGAGCCAGTGTTACCTGCATGAGATTCAAGAATCCATTTATTATGAATTGAATGAAAAGACGTCCAAAAAGTCAATTCAGGGTCAATATAGGGTTTTTCTAATACCAGATGTAATGGAGTGGTGGTTCCCATGCTAATCCCTAAATCTCCTTTTTCAATCGCGCCCATTCCTAGTAAAGATGCTTGAGTATCTGCTCCATTTTTAATAATAGGGATATTTCCATTATTTATTTCAAAGGTTCGAGTTAAGTCTGGCTTTAAATACCCAATCTGAGAACCCGAATCTACAATTGGTGGAAAAAGGTCATAATTTAAGTTAAACGCTTCTATAATCTCTGAACTCCAATTAGCTTTTTTTATATCGATTAATTGAGACTCTGCTAAAGACGTTAAATCTGTACAGAAAATTCCCGTAAGTTTATACGCTATCCAATCGTCGAGCATCAATACTTTTTTAATTCTATCGTAACTCTCCTTCTCCTCTTCTTTGAACCATAATAACCTTGCTAAGCAAAATAATATTGAGGGATTATGTGCTGTTATTTCAAATAATTCTTCTTCAGAGAAAGCATCTTCAATTAAATAGCCTGAATCTATACCTCTTATGTCCGTATTCGGTCCTCCATAAATAGTTTTTCCGGCTTCATCCAAAAAAACACTAGCAATCCTTTGAGCACAGGTGGAGATCGCAATTATTTTAATATTATCTGATATGTATCTTCTAGTAATCTCTTTAAATCCAATTTTAATTTTATGCCATAAATCATCCATATCGATTCTTTTCGCAAAACCGTCTATATCTTCATTATATATTTTAAGATCTTGTCTAGTGAAGTAGTCTACCCTTAAATTATCCGAAATTAAGCCTATTTTTATAGAATTTGACGATATATCAATTGATATGATCTTTTCTTTTGGATTATTCATAACAATTCACGAAAAAAATTGAGAGCTTTTATACTAAATATTTCCTTTTAACTTCGCCATGTGGTTCTTCTTCTTCAAATAAAATTGCTTGAAATGAATAAATTTTTGTATCCTTTTCTTTCCAAGCATCATTCGGGAGATAAGCTTTATTACAGGTATGCTTTAAAAAAGTCTCTACATCCCAGTTCCTTCCATGATCGACTGGTACCTGAGGTAGTAATAAACCTCTTCTCATACCCCTTTCAGCGATTAAACCATCTCTCCCAATGACGATCAAGTTTAAATATTCATTTGGATCATCAACTTCAAGCAATTTGGGAGGTGTTAATATTGATAATTCAATTACTATCTTATCTAATTCATCTTTAGTTATAGGTTGAAATCGAGGATCCTCTAAAGCGGAACTGATTGAAACCCGGTGAATAATATCAAATAAGGGATATACAGGTTCTATATACCCAATACATCCTCTTAATGGATTTCCTTGGACATCTATACGATTAAGGGTGACAAATGCACCATATTTTTCTGAAAATCTCTTTTTGATCTCTTCGGGGATTGGAATCCTCCTGTCATTCTCTAAATAGTATTGTATATTATCTCTAGCAAATTTTATGAGTATTGTACCATCTTCTAAACTAAAATTATCGTTTTCGGACATCATTAACTTGGATCTAAATTTAATTTAATATTATTATATTTACCCTTTTATATGTTTTTTATATTATTTTTCCGCTTGGTCTTATCTTCTCAGAATTTATCTCTTGACCGCGTAAAAATACTTTCCAAATCAAAATTTGTGTCTGTCTATGAGATATTTCTGAATTTTCGAAGGGTGTAAATTTTGCTTTAGTTTTAAATTTGTGTGAAGTAATTGAATGTTTTTTGACTTTATCTATTATAATAAGGTCAGCATCTTTTCCTTCTTCGATAAAACCTTTGTTTTTAAGGTTAAATTTTTGTGAGGGGTTCTCAGACGAGACTTCAACAAATCTTTTTAAAGAAATCTCATTCTCAAGTACTTTTTGCAATAGTAGATATGAATATGTTTCAAATCCAGGGAATCCATTAGGTGCCTTGAATTTATTTGTTAATTTTTCATTTATAGTATGGGGAGCATGATCTGTCCCTATTAGGGAAATATTTCCCTCTTTTAATTGCTTAAAAAGATAAGTTGGCTCTGTTTTATCTCTTAAAGGAGGCAGAACTTTCCCTATAGCTTCATTTTTTAAATTAATCTCATTTGATAATAAAAGATGATGTGGAGTCACCTCAAATGATACATATATATTAGAGAGATCTTTTGTTTTTTCCATAAAATTTTTGATTTCAATAAAGCTTTCTTTACAACTAATATGACAGAAATGAATAATGGGATTAAAAAATTGAGGTGATCTTATTTTTATGAATTCCATATAATTATCTAATATAAAATTCACATATCTTGCCTCATTTTTTTCTGGATGCAATTTATTATGCAGTTTCAGAAAAGGTAATTTAGAATATTCTTTTTTTAAATATTCCTCCTCGCCAGTTCTCAAAGGCCAATCTGCATGTATAAATATTGGTACTTGATAGTTAGCAGAAATATGAAGAAGTCTTTGAATGTTATTGCCTATAGTCCAATCAATTCCGTTTAGCGGTTTTAAAGGATATATTTTAAAACCTACAATACCAAGTTTTAATATCTTTTTAATTTCATCCTCATTTATAGATTTAGGAACTCCAGATATAAATCCTACATCAATAAAAATATTATTTTTTGCCTTATTTTTCCATTTACTCAGTTGTTTAGCGGTTATTGCTGGTGGTTTTGTATTGGGCATAGTGAATACAGTTGTGATCCCTGAATATGCTGCGGCTTTTGTTCCTGAATAGAACGTTTCTTTATCAGATTGCCCCATATCCCGTAAATGTGAGTGAATATCTATCATTCCGGGTAAAATACATCGTTCCTTGCAGTCAATCTCAATTTTATCCTTATTACTCTCCTTTAATAAGTTAAAATTATTGGTATCAGATTCTTTATATATCGATTTAATGATTCCATCTTGAATTAAAATGGCACCTTTATTTAATTGTCCATTGTAGTAAATATTTGCATTCTTAAGAATCATTATCAGTCGAGTAAATTCTTTTCTTTAAGTCTATCTATTTGAAAATTAATATATAAAATTTTATCTTCGATGGATTTAATATATGGTATTTTAAAGTTTAAAATTGTTTTTTTCTCATTTAATTGATAAAATATTTCAAAATTATTATGATTATTGAGATAAGAAGGAAAAATGAGGAAAGATCTCTCTAGCTGTTTCAAGTTTTTTGGAGATATTTTTATGAAATCAGTAAAAAGGATATTATTTCCATTAAATATCGCGAAATTTTTATTAGTTATTGAAATAAGAATATCTACTAAACTCTTTTCTGATGGAAAGTTTTGAATAAAAATTCCAGGAGTAGATTTGATCCAATCTAATTGATTTTTCATATTATATGTCTGATTGGAGAGATTTAATGCTTTATTGAGGAGCAAAGACTGGGAGCGTTCATCCGGACCTAAATACTTTAGTCTTTTTCCATCTAATTTGATAATTAAATTGCGTTTCGTAATAAAGAGGTAAAATATGTTATCCTTTCTAATTGAATATGAAAGACAGAAAACATTTCTTATGCATGAGCAAATAATGTAGACATCTGATGGAATTTTTCCTTGATCGACATCTTTTTTATTGTAATTTGTTAGATTCTCAAGAATTAATAAGAATTCCGTCAATTTGATCAAAAAATATACTTTTTAAGAGAATTTAAAATCTTTTCCCATTTTATTCAAAAACTGTGCCATTCCACCGGGGACTCCAGGCATTCCCTTTCCTTTCTTCTGCATTTGCAGAAATCTTTTCATAAATTTCTTCATCTGATTGTATTGATCTAACATGCGATTAATAGTGGAATAATCTGATCCACTTCCTATAGCAATCCTTCTTTTTCTAGTTTTTTTAATGATTTTTGGATTTTCCTTTTCCTCTTTTGTCATAGAGTTTAATACAATCTCCCATTTTTCTAAATTTCTTTCCGCATCATCTTTTAGTGCATCGGGAATATTTCCACCACCTACCATTGCAAGAATATTCTTCATCTTTCCGACTTTTTTAATTGACTTAAGTTGATAATAAAGATCGTCTAAGGTGAATTTTCCTCTCATCATTCTCTTTGCCATATCTGGATCGATATCAACCTCTGCTTCTTGTACTTTTTTAACTAATCCTTCAATATCAGGAATACCTAATAATGTCCCTACAAAAGAAGTAGGATCGAATTCTTCAAATTCATCAATTTTTTCACCTAAACCTATGAATCTAATTGATTGATTAGTCGCAGCACAGGCGGAAAGTGCTCCACCTCCTTTTGCGGTTCCATCTAATTTGGTCACTATAATACTTCCAATATTAGTTGCTTTGGCAAATTCCTCTGCTTGAGAATAAGCTAATTGTCCTAAAGTCCCATCTATTACGAGAATAACTTCATTTGGTTTTAGTGCACTTTCAATTTTTTGCATTTCAAGCATTAATTCTTTTTCTTCCTTATGCCTTCCAGCAGTGTCTACCAAAATTATGTCGTATCCTCCATTTATGGCTTTTTTAGTTTCTTTTACAGCAATTTTAATGGCATTCTTCTCATCTGGATTACCAAAACATTTTACATCAATTTGATTCGTAAGCTGAACTAATTGTTCATAAGCACCAGGTCTATATGTATCAGTTGTTACAGCCGCAACTTTATAACCTTTATTTTTATAAAACCTTGCGAGCTTTCCAACGGTTGTGGTTTTTCCAGAGCCTTGGATTCCAACTAAAAGGATTACATTACTCTTTCCAGATTTTAATCTTATGGGAGCAGGTTTTCCACCTAAAGTTTTGATAAGTTCATCATGAACGAGCTTAATAATGAAGTCTTTTCGTTTAGCTTTTGTAAGTTTTGTGTTCATTGCATCCTTTTTTATATTTTCTGTCATCTCAAAAACTAACTCAACTTTCACATCTGAACTTAATAATGCTCGCTGTAAATCTTGAATCAATGCATTAATAGCATCTTTATCTACAATTGGCAATCTTCGGACTTTTCTTATTGCTTGTTCTAAAGAGCGCCCTAATTTTTCGAGAACCATGATAAAATCACAAGTAACTTTTAATCTTAAGTAACTAATATTGTCAAAAACTAATATTTTTTTTTGAATAAAGATATTAATATATAAAAAAGTTAAGTGAAATTTAAAAACATTCCAAAAAGAAATATAGATTAGAATTAAAAAAGTGATAATTAAAAATGAGTATTAGAAGAACAGAAATTCAGAAATTAAAAAGTGGTCAGTATATTATGGTTGATGAAGAGCCATGTGTAATAAAATCAACTGAGAGGAGCAAATCTGGAAAACATGGTCACGCTAAAGTTCGGGTTGTTTGTGTTGGTGTATTTGATAGTAATAAGAGATCTCTTACTATACCGTCTGGTCATATGGTCGAGGTTCCAGAAATTATTAAAGGCACAGCTCAAGTTAATTTTATAGAAGATGCACTTATAAATATCATGGATCTTGAGTCTTATCATTCAATGGATGTTAAATGGCCCAGTGATGACGATTTAGTTGCGAAATTAAATGATTTACGAGCAAATCCACAAAAAATGTCATTAGCTCAAGTTGAATACTGGCAATTAGCGGGAAAAACCCTTATCAATAGAGTAATCATCAATTAATATCCAATTATCTCTTTTTAAGACAAATATAATTAAATAAAATTTCCTTAAGTTAAATTAAATTTTATATTAATTTTTAGAGCAAATGGAAAAAAAAGCGATTTCATTAGCTTGTCGGATGGATTCAGAAAGGGCTATTAATTTAACTAAGAAAGTTTTTGAATTCTTGGTAAAGAAAGGTGAAGTTGTATATTTAGAAACTAGAATTTCCCCTAAAATTTTACCTCATAGTGGAAAAGATCTATCTGAGATGAATTCTCAAAACACAAAATTTATTATTTCTATTGGAGGAGATGGAACTATTTTAAGAGTAGCAAATAGTTTACCTCAAGTGAATCCTCCACCAATACTTGGAGTTAATATTGGTTCTCTGGGCTTTTTAGATGAATCTAATGAAAGAACGATTTTTAATGATTTAAGAAGAGCACTTAAAAAGGAGTATATTTTAGAAAGATGTAGTAAAATCGCAGCCTATATCATTAAAAACAATGAGGAGCATAAGCTGGATAATGCATTAAACGAAGTTCTGGTAATATCCTCAAAGAGTACTAAAGTATTACTAGTATCGGTAAAGATAGATGGTGTTTTTCTGAATAGAAGTTATTTAGATGGGGTTATTGTTTCTACTTCCACGGGTTCAACAGCTTATAACTTAAGTGCGGGAGGGTCTATTGTCAATGCTTCATTAGATATCATGCAGCTAACCCCTTTAAATAGTTTTGCGCGGTCTGGTTTAAAACCAATCATTTTGCCCATTGAAAGTGAGGTAGAAATTAAACTATTAAGACATCGATTAGACGCGGATGTTGTTATTGACGGTCAAAAATCTTTTCGAAACGTATCTCCTAATACAGTTATAAAAATCCGAAAAGCTAACGCACACTCTAATTTTATTCGGTTTTCTAGAAGTCTCAGTGATAATTATTTTAGACGCTTAAGGAAAAAAATCATTGGTACAATAAGAGTTCCTTTAGATGATAGCCCAGAAGAAGATTTCAATTCTCATTATTGATACAAATATCTTCCTGAAAGGAATAGATATTAATATCTTTAAAGAAAAAATGTATACTACTCATAAAATCATTGATGAGATTAAAGTATTAAAGTATCAAAACAAAAATCGAAATATCATCAATAGGATCGAAGTAGCAGTAAACAAAGAACAACTAATTATTAGAGATCCTAAAGAAGAGTATATAAATAGAACACTAGATGCTTCTAAAATCACAGGTGATGTTAATGCTCTTTCAAAAGCAGATATTGAATTAATCGCTTTAGCGTTAGAATTAATGGAGACTTCTGGAGAAGAAGTCACATTATATTCAAATGATTATACAGTTCAGAACCTCTGTTCGGAGATGAATATAAAATTCAACTCAATCTTCAAAAAGGGAATAAAAAATCAAAAAATATTTGAGCTTTATTGTCCATCTTGTAAAGAAAAATATTCTACTGAGAATATTTTGAAGTATTGTGAGGTTTGTGGGTCAAAATTAAAAAGAAGACCTAAAAAAAGGGAATAAAATAACGTGTAAAATATAAATGAATAATACTACATAATTATTGAATAATAAGGTAAAAGATAAAGAATGGGCACAAAAATAAATGAATTGGTAAGCAAAACAAGAAAAGTAATATCCTTTGAAAACTTACTCAATAAGGAAATTGCAATTGATGCCTTTAATACTATTTATCAATTTTTGGCTATAATTAGGCAAAAAGATGGCACTCCATTGAAAGATTATGAAGGAAATGTGACTTCTCACCTCTCTGGATTGTTTTATAGGACTCTTAACTTTCTCGAACATAATATAAAGCCTATTTATGTTTTTGATGGAACGCCCTCAGAATTGAAATTGGACACAATAAGAGAAAGAAAGAAAGGAAAAAAGGAGGCTCGCGAAAAAATGGTCGAGGCCCAAGAAAAGGAAGATTTCGAAAAAGCAATGCGATATGCTCAATACTCATCCACACTAAATGAAAGTATGATCAGAGAAAGTAAAAAGTTGATTGAATATCTCGGAATACCTGTAATTCAAGCAGATTCTGAAGGCGAAGCTCAAGCCGCTTACCTTGTTAGTAAAGGAGATGCTTGGGCATGCGGGTCCCAAGATTATGATTCCCTTTTATTTGGTGCTAAACGGTTAATCCGTAACTTTGCAATAACTAGAACTAGAAAAGTTAAAGATACCACTACTAGTGTGGATATCGAGTATATTTCATTATCAAAATTTTTAGAACAGCTTAATATTAATCGAGAACAATTAATTGAAATGGGCATATTAATTGGAACTGATTTCTATCCTGGCATAAAGGGTATCGGGCAACATACGGCCTTAGATCTAATAAAAAAACACGGATCATTGGAGAATATTATAAGGAACAATATAACCATTAGGAATAAATCTATAGATATTAGTCTAGATATTGTTAATGAGATTAAGGAGATTTTTTTAAAGCCAAATGTGAACCAGAATTATACCAAGCCAAAATGGAGGGGAATTAATTATGATAAAGTTGAAGAGCTACTAATTGAAGAGCATAACTTCTCCTCTCAAAGAGTAAAGAATGCTTTAAAGCAAATAAAAAAGCAAGATCTTTCCAAAAGACAAGCATCTTTAGATGATTTCTTTAAAAAGAACTAAGCAAAAATAGAGAAAAGTTTTTACAAAATTAATAATTCAAATAATTAAGAAAACTTAGGTTTATAGTGAAGATATAATATGACCCCTACAGATGATAAGAAAAGTGATGAGAAAGAAAAGATTTTCGAAACTGATTCGGAAAAGGTATCTTTACGTGTTCAAAACGCTAAAAAAAGAGATTATGGACGGAATATTATTCGTATTGATCGTAAAACTATGGAACAATTAAAAATGCAGGCTGGTGATGTCATTGCGTTATTTGGAAAGAAATTAAGCGCAGGGATTGCTTGGCCAAGTTATCCTCAAGATGAGGGATTAGGTATAATTCGTATTGATCCCAGAATTCGGAAGAACACCGGAACTGCTATCGATGATATGATCGATATTAGAAAAATTAAAACTCAAACTGCTCAGAGTATAGTATTAGCACCATCCAAAATAAAGCTTAAAACCAATCCAAAATTTGAAACATTTGTTAAGCGTAAATTGAATAATTATCCCGCAACTATTGATGATTATATTTACATTTCTATTGGTATTAGCAGGGAAATAGTTTTTAAAGTAATTAGTATGAAACCGAGTGGGATATGCAAGATTGAACAAGAGACTAATCTACATATAAGTGAGCATATTACTGAAGGTGAGGAGGGTGGTCCAGAGTATGTCACGTATGAAGATGTTGGTGGATTAGACAGAGAAATACAGCGCGTAAGGGAAATGGTGGAGTTACCACTTCGGCATCCCTCTTTATTTAAACGCTTAGGTATTGACCCTCCGAAAGGAGTTCTACTTAGAGGACCTCCTGGATGTGGTAAAACTTTGTTAGCTCGTGCAGTTGCAAATGAAAGTGAGGCGCACTTCATTTCTATCAATGGTCCAGAAATAATGAGTAAATTCTATGGAGAATCTGAAAAAAAATTAAGGAAAATATTTATTGAAGCAGAAGAAAAGAACCCTTCAATCATTTTTATCGATGAGATAGACGCTATTGCCCCTAAGAGAGAAACTGTCACCGGAGAAGTCGAAAGAAGAGTCGTAGCTCAATTATTAGCGTTAATGGATGGATTACATAGTAGGGGGAGAGTGATAGTTATTGGAGCTACTAATAGACCAAATAGTTTGGATTCTGCTTTACGGCGTCCTGGACGATTTGATCGAGAAATTGAAATTAAAGTGCCAAATGAAAAAGGTCGGAGAGAAATATTTCAAATTCACACAAGAAATATGCCGTTAGATGAACAAATTGATTTAAAAAACTTTGCTAACATAACACATGGTTTTGTTGGTGCGGATATTTCAGCGGTAGCGAGAGAAGCAGCAATGTCAGCATTAAGACGATATCTACCAAAAATTGATCTAGAATCCGATAATATTGATCCTGAGTTATTGGATTCTATAGAAGTCACTTTAGAGGATTTTAAAACAGCCCTTAAGGAAGTTTTACCTTCAGGAATTAGAGAAGTATTTGTTGAAGTACCTAATCAGACGTGGGATAGTATAGGGGGATTAAATGATTTAAAACAGATGCTAATTGAGGCAGTTGATTGGCCATTATCGAATCCTAAGATTTTTGAGCGAATGGGCATAAATCCTCCTAAAGGAATATTATTATATGGTCCTCCAGGTTGTGGAAAGACTTTATTGGCGAGAGCCGTTGCTAATGAAAGTAAAGCAAATTTTATATCAATTAAGGGTCCAGAACTATTATCAAAATACGTTGGTGAAAGTGAAAAAGCGATACGGGAAGTTTTTCGTAAAGCTAAAATGGCAGCGCCATGTATTATATTTTTTGATGAGTTTGATTCCATAGCACCTAGTAGAGGTCGACATACGTCGGATTCAGGAGTATCAGAAAAGGTGCTGTCTCAATTTTTAACAGAACTTGATGGATTAGAAATAAAGAAAGATATTATAGTAATTGCTGCTACAAATCGTCCAGATATATTAGATCCAGCGTTAATAAGACCGGGAAGAATTGATCGAATACTCTTAGTCCCACCTCCAGATGAGCAAAGTAAACTCGAAATCTTAAAGATATTCACAAAAAATATGCCTTTAAGTAGTGATGTTGATATCAAGGAATTGAGTAAAAATTTAAAAGGATATTCAGGCGCAGATATTGAAACCTTATGCCGTGAGGCCGCGATGATTGCTCTTAGAGAAAATATAAGAGCGAGAAAAGTTAATAGTGATCATTTTAATAAAGCTCAGGAAATATTACATCCTACCATCACACCAGAACTAATAAAATGGTTCGAGCAATTCGGAAAAAATCTAAAGAGCCGAATTATTGAAAAGTCTAAAGAAGATCGTTTATTTATTTAATAGGAAAAATTAATTAAAAATAGATTATATATACTATTTAGGTGAAGTATTATAGAAGCACACCGTTGGAATCAAAAACCCGTTATTAATTCTATTATTGATATTTTAATAAAAAATAAAGGCGAGATGTTGGATAAACGCATCGAAGAACTCCTTAAGAAGGAATTTCCATTTGTAAATTCATTGTATCTTGAAGAAATTTTTATGAAATTGGAATCTTTAAATATTATCAACGTTTTTCGAGTCTCTAAGAATAAGAAAATGATTGTTTATAATAAGCGTAATCAAAATATTAAAGATGATGCTATAATTCAATCATATTAATTTTCAATTTTCCAATTTAAACAGACTTTTGATAAAATTATTGTTTCCATATTTGATTTGAAATTCCTTTTTCTTACTTTTACGAAGACCGGGTAATTTACTGCATTGCCCATTAGAAGCATTTCTCCAACTCCCAAACTTGAAATCATATCGGTAAAATCTTTAGTGATTGCTTCCGAACTATCCATTAAGTGTTTAAGATCATAAGGATTCTTTATATTGAGAATTAGTTTGGAGTTAGTCTGAGATAATGCCGTTGTACTTAACTTTTTAGGTCTTTGACTAATCAAACAGAGACAGGCCATAAATTTTCTTCCTTCTCGTGCGATAGTTTCGATAATACTTTTAGATAACGCTTTAGAATGAGCTGCTTCAGGACAGAATTGGTGAGCTTCTTCTATAATAAGCAAAAAAGGAGCAATTTTTTGCAATCTTCTTAAATAAAATAAACGATTACAGATATAGTCAACTAGAATTTGCTTTTTTCGAATTGATGTTTCTTTCTCAAGGTTAAAAATAATTAATTCACCTTGATTTACGATATTATTTAAAGTTGGATTTTCTTGAGGACCGAAAATAGTTAATCTATCTAATTCAGATAACCAGCCTATTAAAGCTTGTTTAGTTGATTTACTTCCATCTGAATCATTTTCAATTGACTTTATAATATCCTTTATTCCATAAATACCATTATTATCCTTTCTTTCACGTAATTTTTTAATAGTTTTAGCTAATTCCCTAATCTGAACGTGTGAAATTTGCTCTTGATACTTCCGGAATATATAGGGACTCATTTGAGGCACTGAAGCTTGAAAATATGACATATCAATGAGTTTTACCTTATTTTTGATTTTGTTGACATTTTTTAAATATGTATATTCTCCATGTACATCTATTAAAATTATTGCTGGAGTTCCATAGGAAGGATTTCGAGTAAGTAACTCTTCGATAATAATTGATGTTAAATAACTTTTTCCTCCTCCTGATATAGAAAGTATGGAAAAATGTTTGTTTAACAATCGATCCATATTTATTTTGGCTTCTATATCCGTTGAATTAAGTTTGCCTAAATTTAAACCTTTTTTCTCATCTAAACCAATAAAATCGATAAGTGTTTTATTCTCTATTAGATAAACTTCTTTTCCGGGGCTTGCAGGATATGTCATTCTTGAAATTTTCTCTATAGAATCCTTTGAATTTGCCGAAAATTCAATGATTCCTAAATTTCTTACAATCGCTATTGCATATTCAAAATCATCACTTGGAAAAAGCCCTTTCAGGATATTGGGATTGCTATTATTATTGTAGGCTTTTATGGTAAGGGCATCTGAAAAATATTCGTTTAAAAGTACGATTTTTTCTACTATGCCAATCAGAAAACCTTCTAAAGAATTTGTGTAGACAAACATGCCTTTTTTGATCACAATATCATCTGTTCTTTTATTAATCACAAATGGATATTGTAATACATCTGGTAACTGAAGATAATTAAAAACAATTCCAACCTTCAAGGGCATTGAGTAAAAGTAAGAATGTTGATTAATAAAAATGAAGGTAGAGCACAAGATTAATGATTTGAATTAAAAAAGAGATTAAATTTGAGAAAAAATTATTTGTTTGAATGGATCTATTTTTCTAAGGTACCCATTATTTTTAAAATCAAATAATAACCATTTTTCCAAAAATAAACCATGAATAGTGTAATCGCAATGCCAGCATATAATGCGATACCAATAAATAATGTCCAGTTCCCCGAAGTGAAGGTGCTTAGAAGATTCGAAAACGGCGCGCTACTACCAGGACCTAGAAGTAGATCGTTAATTAAAGCATATATTAATCCTACAATGACCGCGATTATGCTTATTAAGAGTCCTCCAGCTGCAATTTTAACATCCCATCTATTTTTAAATCGCTCTTCAATAGGTCGAGTCTTAAATAAAAATTTAAGTACGAGAATGCTTCCTTTTCTAAAAAGACCGAAGAAAAATATCAATATAAAGAACAATCCTGCTAAAAATCCAGCAATAATCGCTATTTGATATCCTAAATTTAACTCTAAAAATGCTCCTAATTTTCCTGTTGGCATCCACATGTCTACGATTGACCAAACAATACCTCCAATGGTAATTATGCTAGCAGCAACAATAAATATATAATATAATTCCCCTGCAGCCCTTTGTCTTGGTGTATAGTCAGATTTTTTATTTTCTATCATTTAATTCTATCCTCTTTATCTATATTTAACGAACTTATAAAAATAAGAATATATAAAATTGATTATTTAAGCTAATATTGTAATATTAAATAAAAAATAAGAAGGTTAAATTGGTATGATTTATAATTACTCTTTGTTCCGTATAATTTCCTGGAATTTAGTATAAATATTATCTGATTGCAAGAGATTATATAAATCATAAGAGAACCGGTATAACTTATCATATTTTGAATGACGATCTGTATCTGGTAACCATTTTTTGTCGATCTTACAGATGCTTTCGGCTGCTTTGGCAATATCCGGGAAAATTCCTGCACCTGAAGCCGCTAGTATTGCTGCTCCTAACGATGTAGCTTCCTCAATGACATTCCTTACACATATAATCCCTAAAACGTCTGAAATTATCTGATTCCATAGATCAGATCGGGATCCTCCCCCAGTTAGCATTAATTCGACAGGTTTGATATTTAATTCTTGAAATACTTCAACATTTTTCTTTACTTCAAAAGCAACTCCTTCTAGAATAGCACGAGCAATATCTCTCCTTTTTTGCCCTAATGCCAATCCAAAGATAATTCCTCTCGCATAAGGATTCCAGTGAGGTGCTCCAGCTCCTACTAAATGCGGGATTGTTATTAAGCCATTAGCACCCACAGGAGACTCATTTGCTTCTTTAGATATAATATTATAAGGATCTTGATTTTGTTCTTCTGCTACAATACACTCTTCATAGGCAATTTCATCTCTGAACCATCTTAAATAGGCTCCAGTAGTAAAAATACTTGCTTCTTGAACCCAAGCACCAGGAACAGCATGACAACTACATAATACACGCTTCTTTGGGTCAAAATTAGGTTTTTCTAAATATGCTAACATAAAACTGCCAGTTCCAGTTGTTAATTTTATCGTGCCTGGGGAAGTAACTCCCACTCCTAATGCTGCTGATTGTTGATCCCCCGCTCCTGTAATTACCAAGGTTTTTTTGTCAAAAAGAGTTTCATCGGTATTTATTTCTCCTATATCTTTACCACTTTTTAAGGGTTCAGGCATTTTATCTAAATCTAATTCCAAATCAGATGCAATATCATCAGAATATTTTAACTTATTAATGTCGAACAACATAGTCCGAGATGCATTAGAATAATCCGTATAAAATTGACCAGTCAGCTTAAATAATATAAAATCAGAAACTAACAAAAACTTATGCGCTTTTTTATAGATTTCGGGTTTATTATCCTTAAACCATAATATCTTAGTGGCTGAAAAATAAGGATCTATAGTTAAACCAGTAGTCTTGTAAACTTTTTCAGCACCAATTTTCTTTTTGATGAATTCTACTTGATCTGTAGTTCTGCGATCTTGCCATACTAATGCGTTATGTAAAGGATTACCTTCTTTATCTATAGGAACAATAGTTTCTCTTTGATTGGTCACAGATAAACTCACAATTTCAGATTTATCAATGCCACTTTTTTTAATAGCTGCTTCGATGGTTTTTTTAAGCGAATTCCACCATGAATTTGCATCCTGCTCAACATATGAAGGGATAGGATAAAAACTCTCCCATTCTTGATAATCTGTCGCTAATACAGTTCCAGATATATCAAAAATAAATGTTCTTACTCCGGTCGTACCAAGATCAAGACTTGCGATAAACATTTTGATTATTTCCTCTTAATTTTTTAATATTAATATAGATTATTTTATTTTATAAAAATCATCATATTTTTATTTATAATTAATTCTTTTTTTCATATCCACACTGAGGGCATACTAGTTTTTTAAAACCTAATTTATAATCTTTTAACTCAGTCATTATTCCATTACACACTGGACATCTTGGATCAAAAGAAGGAAACCACTCTCCTCTAATATTCGGCATTTGTTTGAGTTTTTTTACAAAATTTAATTTATCGAGTTCCGATTTGCTCCCATAGAGAAGTTGTTGCTCTTCGGCAATGGATTTTCCTTTAGGAGTGAGAATGAAAAGAAATTTTATCTCAACGGGATTATTTAAAAGAGTTAAGATTCTTAAGATCACATTTTCATGATATTCAGAGAATAATTTAACTAATTCAGGAGGAGCAAGAGCAACTAATGCAGCTTGTGAATCTTTATTTTCAGATTTGGTTTTCTGTAGCAGAAATTGGTATATTCTTCTCTCAGAATCCATTCCCCATATAAAGATCCAAGGACTAATATCATAATCCTCCTTATTAGGTCCAACTATTCTTTTAATGGCTTTTATTCTAATATAATGCTGATATTTAGTAAGATTTGAAACTAAATCATCAAAAAATGCTGGCTCAATCACAGGAAAACTTTTAAATATACTTTTTAAAGAAAGAACTCGAATTTGGGTTAATTTATCATCGTTGAGTTTATCCCAAGGCGTATAAGTATAAATAGAAAAGAACTCATTCATAATTCTTTAAAAATGAGAATTATATTTATACTATTTCAAAAACGAGTTCTAAATTTTAAAAGATTTTACCATTATATAACTAAATCTCCTAAATTCAAGAAATTAATATTTAAATGAGATCAAACCCTAATTTTCAAAATATAAAATAAAAATTTAATTACTTATTTTGAACGATCATAATCATGGCAAATTATAAAATTGTTATAAAAAAAAGTTGTTTTTTCTGTGAAAAACTAATTAATTGGTTAAATGATAAGGATATAAAATTTAAGGTATTAGATTATCAAGATCCTAAAGATTTTAATGACCCATTGATGAAGAATCCTACATTCAATAGCTTATATTGCGATATGAGTGCTTGTGTAGAGAGTTTACCCCTAATTGTTAAAGATGACAAGGAATTTTTCTACGGTGAAGTGTGGGATTTAGTTAATAATGAAATTAATGAGCAGAAGGCAAGGGAAATTTTTGAAATCTAACCTACTAATTTTTTTTATAAATTTTTAAATTTTATTTTTACTTTTATTATCTAAGCTTATTTTCGGGAAGGTAGTCTAGCTTGGTATGATTCTTGGTTCGGAACACTTTCAATATTTTTGATTGTGCAAAATACCAAGAGGCCAGGGGTTCAAGTCCCCTCTTTCCCATTCAATTAACTTTACAAAATTACTATGTTTGTGAAACGCAACTTAGGTTATACAAGGTATAAAGTATATACTTTGAAAATAGTATTCACCAGAGTATTTTTGCTCTAATTCTTAATTTTTTCAAAATAAAATGATTTTGATACTAATAATTTATTAAGCTAAGACTTAACTTTTCCACAATTTTTCTTAGTGTAGCTAAATTTAGTTTAATTATTGCAAAATTGTGAAGAAATATTAAAATGGAACCTAAACTTTCAGAAAAAAAATTTGAAAAAAGGCTTTTAATAATTTTTTTAATCCAATTTACAGAAGTTTTAGGTTTTACTAGTGTGTTACCATTAATCCCCTTTCTTGGGTTATCTTTAGGCTTGAATGCTTTTGAAATAGGATTAATCCTTAGTATTTTTAGTATATGCCAACTTTTTGCAAGTCCAATTACAGGCAAAATT
The DNA here is from genome assembly GCA_016840165.1 of Promethearchaeota archaeon. GTDB lineage: Archaea > Asgardarchaeota > Lokiarchaeia > Sigyniarchaeales > SOKP01 > SOKP01. The sequence continues at coordinate 3,807 of JAEOSU010000064.1, read as the reverse complement.
AGCGACAGATACGGAAGAAAGCCATTATTGTTATTCAGTCAAATAAGTACATTTATTGGATTTATATTACTTGGCTTATCCAGTAATGTTTGGATATTAATTGCCGCAAGATTAGTAGATGGCCTTCTGGGAAGTAATATGACAGTTACTCAAGCATATATAAGCGACGTGACCAATCCTAAATATCGAACTAAAACTTTCGGTTATTCAAGTGCAGTCTTCGGTGCAGGATTAATATTTGGTCCAGTTATTGGAGGCTTATTATTATCAATCAATTTTTCAGCTCCTTTTTTCTTTGCTGCTGGAATAAGTCTGCTTTCAATCATTTTGGTATTCATTTTATTACCTGAATCATTAAAAAGAAGGGAAGACAAACTAGAGTTTAAGTTCGGAGATATTATCCCTATTAAAGAAGCTAAATATTTCTTTAAATCTGCTGTGATAAGGGGGTTAATCATAGTTTTCTTCATCTATAATTTTGGTTTTATGCTTTTTATTAACACTTTTCCTCTATTTGCTGAAATGCAAATTAACGCTACCCCTCAACAAGTAAGCTTTTATATGGCTTGGATTGGGGTTCTTAGGGTTATTTTTCAGAGTGTTCTGATAAATACCATACTGAAAAAATTAAGTGAAAATAAAACTCTAGTAATTGGTATTTTCACAATGATATTTGCTATGTTCTTTCTTATATTCTCTACTAATTACTGGATAGTTTATCTTCCATTTTTCTTCTTAGCATTTGGGACAGGAGTAGCACGCCCCATTCTTACAAGTAAGTTAACTAATACTGTTAAAAAAGAGGAAACAGGCAGTTTATTCGGGGTAGTTAACTCTTTAACCAGTATTGGTCAAATAATAACTCCAATTTTAGGAGGAATAATGCTATATCTTCTTCCTACATTAATTTTACCGGCTTTATCAGCAACAATATTTGTTCTTATAATCATCCTATGGAAATGGATGATTATTACTCCGATTAATGAAAAAAAAGAGCCCATAATTTAGACAAAAGTATAAAATATTGATTTCTATTTATAACCTTATTTCGTTTTAAAATTAAGTGATAGTACTTTATTTCTCAAATATCGTAAGTATGAGTATTTATTCGTGAAACTGAACTTTCACGAAATTAAATATACACTTCAATATAGCCCTCGATATTACCCTTTTAATTTTTTAAAATGAATTTAAAGATAATTCAATTAAATTATTGCTTTTTATTCACTTATTTCTTCTCTTATTTCTAATCCTAATTCTTCTACCGAAATTTCAGTATTCTTATCAAGCCGTTTTTTCGTAACTCCATTAAGTATCCAAAAACCAAAGATAGCAGTTAAGCATAAAAGTCCCGCAATGTACCATACCCAATTTGGCCCAATAAAAAAATAGATAAAACTAGCCCCTGAAACTCCAAATAAAGTTGGAATGGACCAATGAAAGCCATATACAGCCATATATCGACCTCGCTTATCTTCAGAGGCAAATCGTGCGACGGTAGCTTGTGAAACAGGTATTACAATCATTTCACCAACAGTGAGAATAGCCATCGCTACGAAAAACAAGTACCATTCAGAGATAAAACCATACATCCCAAAACCAATCATATAAAGAATTGTACCTAATGCCATCATTTTCATAGGTGCATATTTTGCAATCCTTCTCGTAATCCAGAACTGAAGTACTACTACCATCAAAGCATTCATGCTTAGTAACGCTCCAAACCACTCCAACGGGAAACTGTAGACTTCCCACAAAAATACTGATAAAGTACTGTTCATTTGCATGTATACTAACACCGTTAAAGCAGATACAATGAGAAACCATATGAAAACATAATCCTTTATTACTTCTATGTAACCTTTTAGTGTTTTCATAATCGATTCTTCGGGTTTGTCATCTTGTTTTTCGGGTTTCGTTTCAGGGATAACAATGAATACAATTAATGCTGTTATTAAACTACTTACGGCATCAGATATGAACAATATCAAATATGAATATCTATATAAAAGCCCTCCAAGTATCGGGCCTCCTACTGCTGCAAGATTTACAGCTACTCGCAATAATCCGAATCCATCAGCCCGTTTATCTTCTGGAAGTAAATCCACAACCATTGCTTGCCGTGCTGGACCTCCTAAATCACCTAGGATACCTAAAACTGCTGCTATTACAAAAAACAAATATAAATCATTAACTATTCCCATCAGGATACTTCCAATACCACTTGAGATTAAACCGAAAAGTAGCATTGATCGACGACCATATTTATCAGTTAACGCACCTCCTATCGTGCTACCAATTATACTTCCAAGTGCGAATATAAAAAATAAAAATCCTACCTCAACTATTGTCACATTAAAATGATCGATAAGATACACTGAAAAAAAGGGAAATAATAAGAAGCCTCCTAATCTATCAATGAAAGTGGCTAGGATCAACACTTTAAATGGATTTGGGTATTTAAAGAATTTTTTAAACATCAATATATCCGTTTTAGAGTAAGTTAATTTGTAATATAACGATTAGTGCTTAATATAGATTCTCATACTGAAGTTTTCTTGAAGTAAGCAAATCAAAAAAATGAGCGGCTGTAATTATTAGGTGATTTTAATTTATTATTTATTGAAGCTATGATTATATTTATTCAGTTTAAATAACATAAATGGAATCGAAAATGTTTGATTATATTATCTCTGAAGAGGCTAAAAAGATAAAGGAGGAGGTACAAAATTTCGTACGAGACGAAGTTCCTCATTCTTTATTAAAACAGATGGATAAGGAAGAAATTAATTATCCGATAGAATTTTTACAAAAACTTGGAAAATATAATCTAATTGCCATGAGAACTCCAAAAAGATTTGGAGGTCGTGGGTTAAACTGGGAATGTGAAGTCGTCGCACTTGAAGAGATTGGAATATTAGGAAGCTCTCTTCCTTGTTTATTTTCACTTCCAATAATCTGTGGGGAAGCTTTGAATTTTTTCGGTACAGAAGAGCAGAAGTTAAAATATCTTAAACCTATGTGTGAGGGAAAAAAGTATACTGCAGAAGCTCTTACAGAACCAAGAGGCGGATCTGATTTTTTTGGAGCAACTTGTACCGCTATTAAAGAAGGAGACTATTATGTTTTAAATGGCGAAAAGCGTTTTGTAGTGGGAGCGGAAGGTGCAGATTTTTTCTTAGTTTATGCAAGGACTAATATTGACCCAAAAGCCGATCCTCACACTGCATTAAGTTTATTTATTGTCGATCGAACAGAAGGGGTAAGCACAGAATATGTTTATGGCTTATTGGGAACGCGAGGTGGTGGAGCCGGGCGTTTGAAATTTTCAGATGTAAAAGTACCAAAAGAAAATATTATCCTTGGAGAGGGGGCAGGTGGTAAGATATTCTATCAAATGATGGTTCCTGAACGTTTGACAACTGCCGCAGGATCATTAGGATCAGCAAGAGCATGCTTAAGAATTGCTACAAAATATAGTACTAAAAGAAAGGCTTTTGGACAGACCATAAAAAATTTTCAAGCAGTAAATTTTAATATTGCAGATAGCATTACTTTATTGGATGCAGCACGTTCAATAGTATTAAATACAGCAAGAACAATTGATTCTGGAGCCCCATCAGCACTTCAAAGAAGACTAGTATCGGAATCAAAAAAGTTTTCCACAAAAGCATGTTGGAAAGTCATTAACAATGCAATGCAGGTTATGGGAGGTATTGGATATACTACAGTGTATCCTATAGAGAGGATACTTCGAGATAGCAGAATTGGCGAAATTTGGACTGGAACCACTGAGATCATGAATCT
>JAEOSU010000063.1 GCA_016840165.1 Promethearchaeota archaeon | reverse complement strand
TAAATTCTTGGCAGCTGCCAATCCTGTAAGGATCGCAATGGGTATTCCAGAAGGACTATATACCCATTGACCAGCTTGGAGTATATTTGGAATAGGATTTTTCACAGATTTAGTCATTTTAAGAATAGTTTGAACCACTGGGATAGGATTTTCAAACGTCCAACCTGTTATTGCTCCTTCAGAGCTTCCTACTCTGTTTGAAATGCTGACGGGTGTAAGAGAAAAACGAAAGAGAATCTTATCCTTGAGTTTTGGATATATGGATTTTGATAATACCTCTATTATGCGATTCTCGACTTCTATTTTGAATTCTTCATACCATCCTCCCTCTTGGACCTTTTTCATTAGATCATATTCAAAGAGAATGCTCACTATTAATCCAGTCTTTCCTTTTGGAGCTAAGGTGGGATCTCTAAGCCCTGGAATGGAAATTTCATATGTATTGAATTGACAATATTGGTCTAACCAATGTATAATGGCTTCTTTGGGAGTTGATTCGAAATCATCAATAATTTTTCTTAATCTACTCCAAGTTTCTTCTCCTAAACCTTTTTTTGATGGAGTGTAAAAAAAATGTCCGTTTGAAATCGATTGAAATTTCTCAAGAGGTTCGTTTACCCCTAAGAATAAAGAAAAGACTGAATCTCCGCCTCGATTCGAAAGCAATTTCTCTTTTTGAATTGATATTTTACGAGAAACTTTTTCCTCTAAATCACGGAATTCAGCAAATCGATATAAAGATTTCAAATCCGCGCACCAAATAAGATTTTCATAGAAAAATGTGTTTCCATCGATATCAGTTAATTTTCTTTCAGAGGGAATGATCTCATGTACTTCTGTATTATATAAAATTGATCCTCCCCATTCAATGATTTTTTGCGTGACAGCTTTTGGAATTTTACCTGTACCCCCCCTTGGATAAAAATAATCAAGGTATGTGTGAAAATATCCTAGGGCAAAAAAAGTAGGCGTCTTCTTGAAGAAATGTTGTGATATAATATCGATGAGTGATTGGTTTGAGGTCATTTTTTTTAAAGTATCTACAACCGGATCCTGCCTTCGATTTATTCGGCGAATAGCAAGAAGGAACTTGCCTAAATACGGAAGAAGTTCCTTAAGAAGATAACCTAATTCCTTTTTCATGTTTCTGAAAATCGGATTATCAATCTCATTTAAAATGGCCGCATCTTTCAAGACTTTTTCAATTAGCAAGAAAATTTGAGCAATCTCCTCTTTGTTATCGGGATAGAGCTTTTCTAATAGGGACTTATATTCATATATACTCTCGCTTGACGTGAAGTGTAAAACTTCATTCTCAATACCGATCGAAACCGGACTTTTAAGTAGTTCAAGTGAAATTCCAAGGCCATTTAACAAGGGTTGCACGGCTCCTGAATTTTCAATGGACCTAGGACCAGTGTCAAAAACAAAACCATCTTTATGGATTGAAGTTAGCAAGCCACCACAAGTTTCGTTCTTTTCAATTAAAAGAACATCGTGTCCCGCCCTAGATAAGTAGGCAGCAGCGGTTAATCCTGCCATCCCCGCTCCTACAATAATTATTTCATGGCTTATAGTCGTCATGCTAATCTGCCTAATTTTATACTTAAATCCCATATCTTTTCTGCGACTTTTCGGTCCAAGGCAGGAGGTGCGGGCTCTTCTTCGTAAGTGAGGTTAAAAAATTTACCACTAACACCTTCAATATCCTTAGAGATCCCGAGATAGTATAAGGCTTTTGCAGATATCTCTGGCGATCTATAAGAGGGTTCGATGAAAACCCTCTGGAATAATCCAGTACTTTCTTCTCCCATATTGGTTTTTACATTGCCAGGATGCATTGCGTTAATCGTCACGCCACTATTTCGGAAGTAATCATTAAATTTGATCATTGTAAGAAGTTGGGCAGTTTTTGCAGATCCATAGCTTTTGAGTCCCGAATAACTTCGCTTCTGCCAGGTGAGATCATCTAATTTCAAACCAAGGATGGCAAAGCGGTGGCCCTCAGAGTTCACTAATATAATCCTGCATTTTTGCTGGGCTTTAAGTTTATCCTTCAAAATGAAATTTAAGATAAAGGAGCTAAGATGGTCTACCTGGAAAACCATCTCAAGACCATCATCAGAGAGCGTTCTCTCAGGCAAATATACACCTGCGTTATGTATGATCACATCGATATTCAGATCGGAATTTGCAAGTTCTTTACCAACTTTCTTCACCTCGGAAATGTGAGCAAAATCTGCGAGCTTGTATTTGCATTCAACTCCAAATTCCCGTTTAATTTCATCGCATAAATTTAAGGTTTTTTCCTTGTTTCGGTTGATGACTAACAGGTTCGCTCCGTGTGAAGCATATTCTCTTGCAGTGACATATCCAATTCCAGATGTTGCTCCAGTTATCGCAACTAAATGTCCTTTAAAATCTTCTTGGCATTCCAATGGCTCTGCATTGCTATTGCGGAGCATTGCCATGATATTGGATACCCTATACCGTCCCAAGTATTTGATTCTATTCAAGAATAATCACCCGAACACTTTCCTCATGAACTTTCGATACCCTTTACCTAAACCTGGAATGTTATCGAGAATATCACCCCAGAGATCATAATAATCCCTTTGATCTATGATTTTTCCATTATCATTCAATATCAGTCGACTTGCCCCGAATATCTTCGAGTCAGGTGTTTTCTTAAAACTTAACCCCATCTCCCATTCAAAAAATATAATATTCCCTTCAAAAACAATATTGACTATTTTCATTCTTAAATCTTTAGATCGCTCACCTAATCGTACAGTCATAGCTTTAAATTCTTTTATACCTCGGATTTCTTGAATAGAGTCGCGAAAATATATCTTATCATCATAATATGGGAGGATATGAGACCAATCAGATTTACCTTCGGTGTTATAGATATTAGTCCATAATTCGACAAATTGTTCTTTACTCTCAATTCTAAAGCTCATGAATATTTTCCCAAGTTTAATTTTTTACAGTAATTTCTAATATAAGATAAAAATTTGGATTAAATAAATAAAATTCATTAATAATTTTTAAGTCATAGATTTTACTAAAGTTAGTTATTATTATTGATGAAGGGTTTTTAAGTGCATTTCTTTTCCAGTCTTTCTAAAATTTTCTCTTAAAGCAGCACGTATAACATGGAATCCACAGATAAATGGAAAATCTTTTTTTCTACTTTACTTAAAGTAAATTTCTAAATATACTAAACTTCACGGCTCTTTCTTTTTAAATACTATTATCCTCATAATTTCATTAAATTGAATCTTCTCCGAGATGGTTCTTCATTTCTAAAGGTTTTACAAATAACAGAGAAATAGACAATCTTCCTGAAGAAATAAGTTCTTTAGAAGCGCATTCTAAGTTAGAAAAAGGAGAGGTTTCAATAGCGGAGCCTAATCTACCTCCTCAACTAATTCATGATTTAGTAATAGATGAATGCGAGATTGCTAAAAAAGAATATTTAACTCTTATCAGTGATATCCATGAAGTCTTAGAACGTTGTGATGACCTAACTAATGACCAGAAACTAGAATACTGCACAAGTGAGCGATTTTATATGAAGCAATACTTAAAACATGCATTAGTGAAAATTAATCGATGTTTCCCTGATTAATAGAGAATATAAAATTTTAAATTTCTTTATTAAATACCAAGCTTTTAATCGTAACCGGGAATACTGAACCATCTTTTAGAGGAGCACCTATATCAATCCAATCTCCCGCTTCTAAATCTAATTCATCTAAACAAAAAAGATTTTGTTTTATTGACGTGTTATCTCTGATAGTTATTCCGAGTATTTTTGCTCCATCTAATTTAAGAATGATCATAATTATTTTATTATTTGCCACTGAATCTGGAAGAGCTCTTTCAATTTCTTTAGCAAGTATCTCTAAATCATTCTGGTGAATTAAGTCTTTGAAATATAAGGCAAAAATATCTTCACCTTCTTTTAGATTAAAGTTCTTAAGAGCTTGTTTCACTTTACTTTTTAGATTTTTCTCCCTTGGATTTATCTTAGCAGGTACCACTGGTACATTCACAAGGGGTAAATCTATGTTCTCATCGTAATAACAAGTGGAACCAGATACTGAGAGAGAGAAAGCTCCAGCTCCTATCACTGTTGCCCTTATTTTATTTTCAGGTTCAATTAATGGCACATTAAATTGTCTCATTAGATTTTTAATTTCTTCGGCTATGTAATTGCCAATATCTTTATAAGTCTCGGATATTTGACCATAAATCATTTCTGCAACTCCACCCGAAAAAGATACTTCATCGATTGAGATAGAGTAATCTAAATCATCGGTCATCATTAATTCTGATGCAAGCTTACTGGTTGCTGGACCTCTCATCACCTCAAATAGAGAATTCGCATATTCATGTGCTATCTTCCTAACATCATCTTCAGTTATAATATCACCAATCTCATAATTCATCTTCAACTGATTCATAACAATTTCAGTTGGAGGATCTATTCTCCAGATCTTAAAATTTTCATCAATTCCAAGTAATCGGCCTCCAATGTTGATACAGGAAGTAGTAACAATTTCTCCATTTGATGAGATTGCGAGATTACTTGTACCTCCTCCGATATCCACGTTTAATATTGTATTTTGTTTCTGTTTAGACAGTTCAACGATCCCACTTCCCATTGCTCCCAGAACTGATTCAAAGTTAGGACCCGCTGAAGCGCTTACAAACTTTCCAGACTCAGAAGACAGCCGATTTACAATCTCTAAAGCATTTTGCTTTTTAGCTGTTTCACCGGTAACGATTACCGCACCTGTATCAACCATTTCAGGGGTAATACCTGCTTTCTGATATTCCTCTTCAAAAAACTTTACAACGGCTTCAATATCGATTGTATTCCGATCAATTAAAGGAGTAAAAATTATATTTCCTTCGTATATTATTTCTCGATTATGAAGATTAAACCGATTTGACATGTTAAAAAAACTCAACTCCCTTTTCAGAGTAAGGCGCGAGAACACAAGATGAGACGTGGAGGAACCAACATCTATTCCTACGCTTAATAGCTTTAAGTATTCTGTCTTTGCTTCTTCAGAATCTACATGACTCATCAACACCTCAGCAGAAAGGATCTTGAGTTTCGGTTCAGGTTCTTTTGTTTTCTCTCTTTCTTGAGTCCTTACAATCTTAAGAATCATTTCTTTTTCGCAGTGTTTTGGAAGTTTTTGGGTTTCATCACTGTCCAACAATTTTTCTTTTACTTCAGGGGGAATATCAAAAGTCTGGTTACAAACAGTACATAGATACTTTAAATCCATCGTTTTACTACTCCCTGGCATAACAGGGCCCTTCATTGTTGGAGTAAGTCTATTTTCTTCAATTTGCTTTCTAATCCTATCTAAAGGACCATTAAAGCTCTTTACAGCCATATCGCAAATCATATCAAATTCCTTACCTGGTTTCAAAATCGTCAACAAGGCAGGTTTAAACTCAATTATTAGACGATAATATCGATGGAGATCGTAAATATCTTCTTCTTCGTGTTCTTTAAGCAATTTTTCATATTGTTGCATAAATTTTTCGCCTAAAGATTCTGCTTCTGGGTTGCCATTTGTTTCTAGAATTACTTTTACATAATATCCTTGAGCCTGTTTTTGCGAATCGATGTTAATCTGAATATCTTCTATTTTTACCATTCTTAATCAACCGAACGAGTTAAAAAATCTTTTATAATATTGTTAATACCTAAAAAACTATCAATAAATAAAGACTTGATTGATTTTATTTTGCAGTTGACTAAATGGCTTGAATATTAACAATTCAAAATAAGTAGAGTTTTAATTTCCTAAAAATTTGGGGAAATTAATTATGAAAAAAAACAAATTAATTATTCCAACTATTCCAGATCTTTATCGCTTAACTTCTAAAGACTATTCCAGGGCATGTGAAGTATTAGGTTTAGCATTTCAGGAAGATCCAATATGGAAAGCGATTCTAAAAGATGATCCTGATAAATTCTCGTTAGTTTTTGGAGTACCTCTCAAATATAGTCTTAAATATGGGGTAGTATTAGCCTCATCTCCCAACTTAGAAGGAATTGCAGCATGGTTACCTTCTGATTATATTAAGTCCACTTTCTTTCGCTTCTTAATGAGTGGAGCCCTATGGAGTGCTATGAAACTGGGAAGTAAAATTGGAAAACTTATTCAGGAAGTCTTTGAAATTATCACTGAAGACCGCGAAACTAACATGAAAGGGACCTATCTTTATCTCTATGTAATAGGAGTGGCACCCGAGAGTCAAGGAAAAGGGATTGGAACTCATTTAATTAATAGTATGCAATCTAATCTCCCTCCTGTGATTCCTATTTACTTAGAAACCGAAACCGAACGAAATGTTAAGCTTTATGAAAGACTAGGTTTTAAAGTATTAAAAAAAATTATGGTTCCATCATTACAACTGCCTATGTGGGAAATGCAGCACGATAGGAAATAATAAGATCGTGAAACACTGATTTCACGATATTAATTTCGAAATAATAAAAAAAAAAAAATTTTGTTTATCTTTGTAAGAAAAATGCGTATAGGTAAGCTATAGAAAATATAATAAAAACAATTATATGGATCAAATTCCCCAAAGGTAGATTGAATAGAAACTGTCCCGATATGGTTACAATTGCACCAAGAACATGCCATACAATCATCATAATTACCAAATTCTTCACGTTTTCCCATTTTTTTTCTCTATAAGATAACCATTGAAGAATTCCTAAACCAATAAGAGCAGCACCTAGAACTCTTGCAAATAAAGGATCCTGATCTTGCCAACTTAATAAGTTATAATAAACTTCTACGATTAAGATAAACGTAATTCCAAATATGAAAGCGGCAAGACCTGAAGCTAGAAATACATATTTTAGAAATTTAGAAATATTTTGTTCTTCCATTTTTAATACTCTTTTTTATATAACATTTGGATTATATAGAAATTAAGAATATCAATAATATATCTTTTACATTTCAGTCATTGATATCCAAAGTTTGATTTTAAATCGCTACATCGTTCAATAGGATAATTATTTTAGAATAATATAAAATGAATATATTCAAGTTAAGATTGGAATTTTATATCTTTTTATAGAAATCTACTTTCCAAACCTTATTCTCATGTTTAATCTCCAAACAATCCTCATACTGTAAATATGAATCGAAACCTTTTAACTCATATTTGAAAGAAATAATAATTGCTTCAGGTTTTGTCGTTTTAAATACGTGATTTAAGGATTTCTGCATAGAAGGTAAGGAATAAATATAAATAAAATCATACTCTTGTAGATCCTGTGTAAAAAGATCCTCATTTCTAATCTCTATGAGTTTGAATAATTTCCTATGAATTTTTTTCTCACGTTTTAGCGATTTGATGGTTTCTTTTGCTTCTTCAATCAAATTTTCGTCAATTTCTATTCCAACTGATTTAACCCCATAATTTACCGCGGAAAATATTATAATTCGTCCATTTCCTGAGCCTAAATCAATAAATTTTTGTGAAGAATTACGTTTTAGATAGAATTTTTCTGTTAATGTATCGAAAATTGATGGAATCAATTCTAGGGGTGTTCCTAAGTATGGTAAACTTAATTGGGATATAAATTTGCGATAATCTTCCATCTTTATTTAGTGAGTATACTTTTATGTCTATTTTATTTTTGCGTTTTCATATCAAACCAACTCAAAAATATCACAACTCTTGAACCTCGCAAGAGTATGAGAATCTTTTTATTTAAAAACTAAATTTCTTCAATAATTTATTGATATCTTAATCTTTATACTATGGTAAATATCCTTATTACTGGTGGAACGGGGTTTATTGGTGTTCCATTAGTTGAAAAACTCTATGAAAAAGGGCATTTTATTAAGCTTTTAGTACGAGAATCGAGTGATCTATCCCCTTTTCAGAATTTTAAAAATATAAAGTATATTTATGGTGATGTTCGAGATATAGAAAGTTTATATAAAGCAGTAGATGATGTTGATGTTATATATCATCTAGCTGCCCATACACGCATGTGGGCAAAAGATAAGTCAGTATTTGAAGATATAAACATCAAGGGTACAGAGCATGTCGCCAAAGTAGCAATGAATAATGATATTAAATTAATATACGTTAGCTCTTTTATTGCGTTAGGTGGAACTCCTGAAGAACCAGTAGATGAGACTTTTGAAAGTGAGGATGGATTATTCCTTGATTATGCTAAAACAAAATTTCAAGCAAAAAAATTAATTAAGGATTATATTGACAAAGGACTTAATGTTGTGATAATTTATCCTGGAATAGCTTATGGTCCCAGAGATTTTAATATATTTGGGCAGACTATACTAGATATAACCAAAGGATCTTTTATGGGATGCCCTGGTAAGGGAGATAATATTGGTTCCTTTGTTTACGTTTATGATATCGCCAATTTTTTGACAAATATAACAGAGAGAAATGATTTAAGAGGAGAAGAGTTCATCCTTGGTGGAGTGAATATACTTTTTAATGATTGGCTTAATTTAATTGCTGAGATATCAGGATGTGATAAAAAAGTACGACATTTTCCAATGAGTTTAGCTCTTTTATATGGTTGGTTATGTGAGTTTAAAACAAAATTCACGAAAAAAATGCCTTACATAAATCGACCGACTGTTAAAATGATAAACTATAATTGGTCATATTCATCAGAAAAAGCTATTAAAAAACTAGGCTATGAAATTACACCCTTAAGAGAAGGATTATCTAAAACCATAGCTTGGTATAAAGAGTATATAGAATCAAAAGGATGAAATAAAAAAGAAATTAGAATTAGGTATTTACAAAATGACAGAACATCAATTAATAACTAAACTTCATAATCAAGAAAAATTTAAAACTAAATTAACTAAAAAGTATACCACCTTTTTATCACAATATCCTGAGATTTTTTCCGATTTAGTTTCTGGATCTAATTTTGATTTTGCATTATATAATTCTATCGAAGAATATGATGCAAGGTCCCCTCTAGATATTTTTAACGTGTATCGAAATGGTCAAGGTATTGAAATTAAACCGGGAAGAGCAACTGATGCTGATTTGGAGCTAGCCCTTTCGGTCACAGCAGTGGAAAAACTAATTCAGACCAAAAGTAAGACAGATTACGCCCAACTTCTTGGCTCTTTCTACAATGAGCCTGATGAAAATAAAGGATGGATCGATTTTATGTTGAACAAAAGAACACAACTCCTAATTGATATGGGTTATGGAAGATTCGCTCAAACGGCGGGTATTCTTGAAGATGATGATGATATTTACAGCATTTAATGTTTTTTTTATTAAAAGGTCCTAAATTTATCAAAAATTAAACTTAATGAGAATTATATATGTCAAAAGTAAAAGAATTGGAAATTAAAAATAAGTATACTGGAGAGTTAATCGAAAGTATTCCAGCCGACACAGTAGAAAGTGTCCAAGAAAAAATTAAATCTGCTTATAAGAATCAAGAAAAATTAAAAGAGATGGATTTCTTTGAAAGAGCACAACTTCTTTCCAAATTTGCAAGCAAATTACGCTTCAAGAAAAATGAACTAAAAGACTTAATCGTTGCAGAGGGAGGTTTGCCTATAAAATACTCAGAGTGGGAATTAAACATTGTCACCACAGGATTCCGTTTCTGTGATTGGTATTATCAATTTATAGAAGAAAAACAACTGACTAGTATTGAAGGAGAACAAATGGTTAAAATAAGGTATATACCACAAGGTTTAGCCGCTTGTGTCTCACCAAGAAATACTCCAATCAGCCTTCCTCTGTATCAGCTTGGAGCAAATTACTTAGTAGGAAATGGTGCTGTTGTCAAACCATCTACTGCATGTCCATTAACTATGCTAAAAGCATATTCAATGATGAAGGATATGGATTTTCCCGCTCTTGATGCTTTAGATATAGTTATAGCTCCTGGTAATTGGGCAGTTGATGAATTTCTTAGATCTCCTCTTGTTAAAACAATAATGACTATTACCGCCTCCCATACTGCAAAAGATATTCTGGTACGATATGCCCAGATTTTGAAAAAAAGCGTAGATAAATCAATGGGCGTTTCCATGTATACAAGTCCTTTTAAAAATTTCTTTTTTGAATGCGCTGGAAATGATGCAGGCATCGTTATGGATGATGTAAATCTTGAACAAGTCGCAAAATGGAATGCAATGGCCAGCTACACTAACAGTGGACAGCAATGCTTCAGTATGAAGCGAATTATCGTTCACAGCGATATATATGAAGATTATGTAGAATTATTGATAAAAGAAATTGAGAAATTGAAGTATGGTGATCCAACTGATCCCGATGTTGATATAGGACCTCTAGGTAGCCGAAAGATTCTTATGATGATGGAAATAATGGTGAGTGATGCCATTAAATATGGAGCTAAAATTTTCACTGGTGGCGAAAAAGTAGATACAGGTGAAGATTACGGATTATTTTATGTACCTACTCTTGTAGAAATCAAACCAGAATTATGTGAGGATTTATCAAAGTCTCCTTTCCTCTGGAGAGAGGAAGCTTTTGGACCTGTTCGATCTATTACCAAGGCTAAAGATTTAAATGACGCAATAAAGCTGGCTAATACCAGTAATTATGGTATGCGGGCTGTTGCTTATACAACTAATAAGGAACATATCGAAAAATTCAAATCACAATTGGAAGCAGCGAATATCTATATTAATGCAAGACCAATGCTTACTGATATAACTGTAGCATTAGGTGGATGTAAAGATTCAGCATATCCACCGGGTTGTAAATACTATCCTCAAGAGCTAGTATATCCAAAATATATTTATGATGGTACATCTAAATACATCGATAAGATAAAATAATCTTCAATTTTGAGGAATATGGACTCAAAAGCATTATTTAATAAATTAAAGCAATATTTTTCCAATAAACCTGATTTAATGAGGCATCTTCATAATAATGCTTGTTGGGAATATAAAATATATCATAACTCTTTAAAGGAACAAAAATTTAAACTGCGCTATTATCTTTTTAAAAAAGATGAAGATAAGCTAGAAATAACACAAGAAAAAACTAATTATGTACCCGATCTAATCCTATATTTTACTGAGGAATCAATTTTACAACTTATCCACGATAATCCTATAGCTGACCTATATTATAAACGATATCATGAAATGATGAAAGACATTTCAAAAAATAAAGTAGATAATAAAATAAATAAATCAAGGTTCAATTTACTTCGGCTAGGATATCAGAAATGGCAAAAAGACTTTAACTTCTAATATTTCTGAAAGTTATCCTATTTTTTTTGTAGAGTTTAAAAGGAAGCACATCCTTTCTCTTACCCGACACACCAATGGTTTATAGTTCGAGTTCATTGATAAAACTCCTTAAAATTACTATTTACGCCTAAAAAAATGCTTCCTTATTATTATAATAGCGATTGCTACGAAAGGGATAATTACAGCCAAAGATACTATCCAAATATATAAGCCATCTAATGTATGATTGATATTTCCTCCTATTTTCACATAAGAATCCATTAATATCATCGAATTAACCATTGCTAGAGTTCTATTTATGTAAAGGTCTGCGTGTGAGTTTAGTTGAAGTTTAAGAGGTCTGAAATCGAATCTATGAAAGTGCAAGTTTTCTACTAGTAAAATTCCTGTTTCTTTATCAAAATAATAGTCAGCTGCGAGTGTCCACTGAATTAATGAATCTCAAAAAATTCCATCAGTAACCCACGAATAATTCGCTTGATAATGGAAAGTGGTAAAGTTGTATGTAAGATCTTTGCTATATTCTTTTTCCCCCATGTAGTTAAATAATAAATCTAATTTACTTACTCCTTTATAAACTTCTATTTTAAAATAATTAGCGAAGATAACTGTCTCATCCACGCGAAATGTTTGAGACTCTCCAATTTTAGTCAAGTCTAAGAATAATTCGGTATGCGTATCTCTAAAATATTGGATATAGAACCATATATTAGGCCAAAAGAGTTCATGATCATCCAACATTATCTTGTAGTTAAAATTTACTCCTGCTTCTGTCAAATCTACATCATCATATGTAACATCAACTTCTAATATTGAATCAGTCTCAGTTTCAATAGTTTCAAGATCTATAGCGTACTTTGTTGTAGAATATCCTTTTTGTTCTGGTGAGAATTCTAAATAGTATTCCAAGTGATTTAATTCAGAACGATCTTCGAACCACGGTTGAGGTTGAGATAGTGCAATTTTAGAGTTAAGTATTAAAGGCGTAAGGAAAATCATTAGAAATGAAAGCAAAATGGCGATATGTTTCAAATTATGACAATATTTTCATCTATTGATTTGTAAAATCACCAATTTTCTATTATAAATCTAGAATTTATCATAAGGAAAATAAATATAATTCTTAACAAATATAACTTTGCGATTTTTAAGTATTCAAATAAGTATAACCTAATTAAAGTTGATACATTAGGTAGGCTTTCTTTCCCAAATTTTTATCGATTCATAAATAAATACAGAAGTACTAAAAATCAAAAAAAATAATAGAAGTAAACTCTCTGGACTGATAATAAACACGTCACCATATGTAATAGCAAGAAATACATATCCTAATGCACCCAGAATATTAACAATTAAATATAAAGAATATCGGGGGATCATAAAAGGTCCTAAGCGAAAATAAAATCCTAGTACACCCTTTTCTATACATTCCTTCCTATTTCCTATTAGAAAAGATAAAGCGCTTCCTTTTCATTGTAATAAGAATAATTGCAGTAAATGCTACCGCAATAAAACCTAAAAAGTAAAAACCAAATGATATTGAAGTTAAAGCGCTCTCAACTCGGGCAAGGACTCTTCTCGTGGTATATTCATAAAAGGTCTCTGAAATTGGGACACCTCTACGATCGTATACTTTCTCCATTATATAATCCTTACCCGTGTCAGCCCGAATTACTTTCGATATAGAATTAGATGTAACTGTATATTCTGGTCCTTGTAATTCATCAACACTACTAAGATAATCTTCAATAGGCGTTAAAATGAAAATGTAATCATCATAATTCTCTGGACCATTTTTCATAGGTAAATCTTCTATGTTCCCGACTTGTCCCCAATCCATTTTGTAATCCCAGAATTCTACTGTTATGGACCAACCTGTTGCTCCTTCAATTATATCCCTTATTATTAACCTAATACGATCTCCTAATTCAAAGTTGGGTTCAAATCCAATAATTCGCTTAAATTCTGGTAGATCCAATTCGGTAACTTCCCAAATATACTCTTCATTAGTGTCAACGCTTAAAGTGAACTCCTCTTGAGCCTTCACTCTAACATTGAACATTGATAAAAGTATACAAATATTAAGTAGCGAAATTACTAATATTATTTTATATTTATACTTCAACAGTCTCGATTCAAGTGATAAATCATTGATGATACTCCAATATAGTGAAGAGAAATTTAAATAATTTTTTCAAATCCTAATTGATTTGATAAGATATCCAAAATTTTTTTACATATAGTATTCGTATAAATATGAGTTTATCATAAATATTTCAAATATAAAAAATATAAAAAGTGGAATTATATGAAAGATGAAGAGATATGTTATTTAGCAGCATATGAAATGAAGGAAAAAATCCAATCTCAAGAATTGAGTTCTCTTGAGATTACAGAAGCCATAATTGAGCGAATTGAGAAAATAAATCCTATTGTAAATGCTTACTGTACTACAAATTTTGACTTAGCAAGAGAACTGGCAAAAAAGGCTGATAATTTTGTCAAGAGGGGTGAAACTTTAGGTTCTTTAAATGGGATTCCTACTTCAATTAAAGATTTAATGCAAACAAAAGGGATAAGAACAACTTTTGGATCAAGATTGTATGAAAATTTTATTCCAGAAGAGAATGATGTAGCCGTTCAACGGCTTTTAGATGCAGGTTGTGTGATGCTTGGAAAAACCAATACCCCTGCATTTGGTCATATTGCACTTACGAATAATCAAATTTTTGGAGAAACTAAAAATCCATGGGATATTGAAACTAATTCCGGTGGTTCAAGTGGAGGTGCAGCAGCATCTGTAGCTAGTGGATTAGGACCCCTAGCTTTAGGATCTGATGGAGGTGGCTCGATAAGGGTTCCAAGTAGTTGTTGCGGTGTCTTTGGTTTAAAACCAACCTTTGGGCGTATTCCTAGCTATCCCCGCATAGGAATTGCATTTAAAACAATGGATCATTATGGTTCTATTGTACGGTACGTTAAAGATGCTGCTTTAATGCTGAATGCTTTAAAAGGGAATCACCCTGCTGACAGCAATTCTTTTCCCGATAATGATATTGATTATTTCAATGTCTTAAAGGATACCCCTCCGAAACTGAAAATTGGGTATTCCACAAGCTTAGGATTTGGAAAAATCCTTGCAGAAGAAGTTGAGAAAAATTTACTCAATAGTGTGCAAAAATTTGATCAATATGACTGGGATGTTGAAGAGGCAAAGATAAAGATTAAAAATCCAGAATTTGCTTTTAATACATTAGTTACCATAGGTTATGCATACGACCTACAGAAGGCATATTCGAAAAGCCCTGAAGATTTTGATCCCGATTTAATTGCACAAATAAGGTTAGGATTAGACAACAATTCCATGAACATTGGAAAGGCGCAATATCTCAGAAAACAAGTCAATGAAGTAATGTATCACTATTTTAACGATTATGATATACTTATTACTCCAACATTACCATGTACTGCTTTTAAACCAGGATGGCTAGAAACAGGTACAATTTTCCCAATAATAGGTAAAAAAGCGTTGAATATTACCAGTTGGATGACATTTACATATCCATTTAATTTGACTGGTCTTCCTGCAGCGTCAATTCCATCTGGATGGGATGATTTGGGAAAGCCTATTGGTATGCAGATTGTAGGCAAACGTTTCGATGAGAAAACAGTACTTCAAGTTTCGAAAGCATTTGAAGAGCTTTGTCCTTGGCAAGATAAAAAACCATCTTTTAAATAAGGAAAGACTTTACACGTAAAATTTACATTAAAATGATTTCATGTTCGATGTGGTGATATATGTAGAATCACCAATCGTAATTTTATTTTTTATCAAATCCTCTAACACTGAATAATCCCCTATTATACTATTGGAAGAAATAATTTTTTTAAGAAAAACTCCATCTCCTATAACTGATTCAGATAATACACATTTTTCGATCACAAGATCATCCCCAATAGAGACATTTGGTCCGATAACTGAATTACTAATATTAACATCCTTGCCTATAAATACCGGAGGAATTATTTTTGAATCCTTTATGTTTCCCGTTCCCATCAAGTCTTCATATAATGGATCTCTAAGTTTAAGTTCTGATAATAAGAAACGATTACCATCTATTAAGCTCTCTGGGCGTCCAAAATCAATAATTTCGGTCTTCATTTCATTGGCTTTTAGTTTAACGTCTTGCTCTATTAATTGAGCGATGATGGAAGTTAATGGATGCTCCTCTCCATTTTCAATCTTTTTCTTACTTTGTTCCTCTAATAAATCAAATAATTTAGGAACAACTTTTTTTGCAAATAAATAAGCTCCAGAAACAGCCAAATCAGAAAAAAAATCCTGTGGTTTCTCTATAATCTTAGTTATATATCCATCTTTATCAATAAGGATTACTCCATAAAATTGTGGGCTTTGAACTCTTCTAACATTAATAACACCATCACAGGTGCTTTGATGATAGGTCAGAATAACTGAAGAATAATTTTCTAATGGAAGTCTATCACTTAAGAAAATAAAACAATCATCATTTTTCACATATTCTTTCGTCAGTAGTATAGCATCTCCTAATCCCGAAAAAAAGGGTATGTCTCCATCATAACCAATAGGTTCTTGTTCTACAAAATGTAAATTAAAATAATCTGAGTAATTCTTTTCAAGGTATTCAGTTATTAAACGCTTTTTATAGCCTACAACAAAACAAACATTCGTATTCTGGGGAAAAGTTTTTTTTAACTTAATTAAAATATGATCAATTACACGTTTCCCTGCCACTTTTAGAAATGCTTTAGGTTTAGAATATGTAAATGGCTGTAATCGTGTTCCAACACCTGCAATAGGACAAACGAGCCACATTTTCTTTAAAGTTTAGAAAATTCTGTAATAAAGTATGATTTTAACTTTCTAATAGTTCTCTAAGAATCTCATAATATTTCGCTTCATTTAACTTTTCTCTGATAGTATTTTTTAACTTTCTTATATAGTAATTATCTGAATTAGTTCTTGTGACTCCTCTTAATTTTTTATTCAATGCGACTCGGGTTTTTTCATCTAAAAATGATGGGGGGATTTCTTTGTAAAGATTGCTCAAGAGATTAAATCTGTCCTTACTTGATTTTGTTTTATCGATTTTCTTCATCAATTCAATATTCTTGGTCATATTTTGAATCTTTATGATTATCTTGTCGATATCTCCTTTCAAGTAGGTTCTTCCCTCAATCCAATCTTTAAACTCGATGACCTTGCTTAATAATGTATCCGAAATATCAGGTTTGAGGTCTAAAGTCTCATTTTCAACTATTTTTTTAATACTTTTCTTTTTTAAATCTTGTTTTTTCTCTTTTGGTAATTCTTTATATAGTTCTTCTTTCTTTTTCCTTATTTCTTCAGCCTCTCTCTCACAAAGCCATTTTTCAATAGACATAGTATTCTATCTAGATTTATAATAAATAACTTAAAATTAATTTGTTATTAAAACATTAACAGACCTCAATAAAACCATAATTTTAAATGGATTGATGGAAAAATATTCTTGGTGGAACATGAAATTTAAGGGGATAATTTTTGATTTTGGTTTTACTCTATTCGAATTTAAAGATGCGTCAGTTAAGAAGTATCTTGAAAGCTACAAAATAGGATTGGATAAATCAGTAGCGAAGTTAAAAGAATATAAAGTTATAGAAAAT
Organism: Promethearchaeota archaeon; assembly: GCA_016840165.1. Taxonomy (GTDB): domain Archaea; phylum Asgardarchaeota; class Lokiarchaeia; order Sigyniarchaeales; family SOKP01; genus SOKP01. Next base: position 23,252 of record JAEOSU010000063.1, on the reverse strand, counting down.
CAGGACACAGAAAAATTGTTTATTAATACCTTTATTAAAGAGAGAAATTCTAATTTCAAAAATAGCATCAAAACTAAACGGGAATTCCCAACTCATATCTTATTTCATTCAATTTTCAAGAAATTGGGTTTGAGAAGCCTGTCTCATGAACGCTATCAAGAATTGGCAGACCTTTATCATTTTCATGAAGAACAACAATGGATACCCCTTAAAAATACAAAAAAGACTCTTGAAACCCTTACTAATATTAAAGATCTGAAAATTGGGGTGCTCTCTAATCATCCAAACCACAATACTATTGAAAATTTATTAAAGAAGTACGACTTATACCACTTTTTCAATATAGTCGTAACTTCTGCGAAATTTGGTATGAGAAAACCAGATCCTGGAATTTTTCACTATACAATAAAGCAGATGGGTTTAAAAGATCCCAGTTTATGCCTTATTATTGGAGATGAATATGCGGATATTATGGGAGGCTACAGAGCGGGTTTAAAAACGATTCTGTATAAAAGGACGATACGCTTTCCATTTGAACAAGAGATAAAAATTAATGATTATATTGAGATAAATGATATCTCTGAAATTTTAAATCATATTTGAATGAAAAATTTTTCTATTTAAATGGCCTGGGGGGGATTTGAACCCTCGATCTCCAGTGATAACAGAAAGTAATATCTGTCATGCATATCTGGCTCCGCAAGCCAGCGCCCTATCCAGGCTGGACTACCAGGCCTTATACTTTATTTCTAATCATTTAAATATAAGGAGAATATTTAATAAATCAGTTTTCATTGGTATAATCCGGTCTGCTTGATACAAGTGTAGTTGTTTCTTCGATCCAAGGAGAAACTTCTTCATCAACTCGCATAAATGTGACAATTTTATCTAATTCATGCAATTTGGTAAAGGAACACTCAACCATTACGTCCCATCCTCCATATATTGGAGTCACATAGGTAATTTTCCAAAGTTCTGAGGGCTCAGTCGATCGGAGCTTGCTTAATTTTTCAACAACTTTCCATTCAGTACCTATTGTCTTTAGTCGAATAAGTATATATCCACGATAAAACATAAGAATAATCACAATAGCTAATTTTCAATATATTAGATAAATTTTTTGTAATTATTAATATTAACAATGATTTATTTTTTTTGAAAAGAAAGATTAGTAATATTCAAAGTATTCTATTCACTATAAAATAATCCTATACGAGATTTTTGTATGAATATCGATGAGGTAAAAAAGATCCTTTGGATAAACGGATTAAAAAATGCGGTTGAATTTAATGGAAAACCGAATAAGAAGGCAGTTATGGGAAAATTGATGGCTGAAAGGAAAGATCTAAGAAGTCAATCAAAAATAATTATTCCAATTTTAGATGAAGTCATAAATGAAATATTACAGTTAAATTTAGAACAACAAAAAGAAAAGTTATTACAGCTTGATCCCACTGCTCTAGAAAAAGAAATTATAACCGAAGAAAAAAAGGAATTACCCGATTTACCGGATTTACATAAATTTAAAGAAGTAAAAATGCGTTTAGCACCTTATCCGAGTGGAGCTCTTCATATTGGCAATGCACGAATGATTGTGTTGAATAGTGAATATGTAAAACGATACAATGGAAAACTCATTCTTTTTTATGATGATACTATAGGGAGTCCTAAATCATTACGAGACAGTCCAAAAGCAAAATATGTACTTCCCGAAGCATATGAATTAATCAAAGACGGTTTAGATTGGTTGGATGTAAAGATCGACGAAATATATTATAAGAGCGATCGTATAGGAATATTTTATGAGTATTGTGAAAAGTTAATACAAGATAATATGGCTTACGTATGCTTTTGTGATGCAATTACTTTTAGAGAAAAATATAAAAATGTTAAAAAAGATTGTCCACATCGAAATCAAACAGTCTCTAAGAACCTTGAGGAATGGAATAATATGCTTCAAGGAAAGTATCGTGAAACAGAAGCGGTAGTAAGATTGAAAACAGGAATGAAGCAGAAAGATCCTGCTTTAAGGGACCAAATTATAATGAGGATATCAGAAGCAAAACATCCCAGAATTGGTAATAAATACTTAGTATGGCCAATGTTAGAATTCTCATGGGCAATAGATGATTATCTATTAGGAATTTCTCATATTATCCGTGGAATTGATTTAATGAAAGAGGGGATCATTGAAGAATTTGTATGGGATCATTTTGGCTGGAAAAAAGCGACTTTACTCTATTATGGGCGATTAAGATTTCCTAATTTGAAATTAAGTAAGACAGATTCTAGGAACAAGATCCAAGAGGGAATTTATCAGGATTGGGATGATCCCCGAACATGGAGTCTTCAATCATTAAAAAAAAGAGGCATAAGACCAGAAGCTCTGAAAAGTGCTTTATTAGATTTAGGGATGTCTCAAGCAGGAATAAGTTTTTCAGTTGATTGGTTATATGCAAAGAATAAAGAGTTGATTGATAAAATATCTTGTAGATATTTTTTTGTTGCTAATCCAGTGAAATTAATTATTAAAGATGTCCCTGAAACAAAAATTAAAGCGGAACCACTTTTAATGCCGTCTAATTCAGAAAAAGGAACAAGAGTAATTACATCTTCTGTGGATGAGGGGAGACTTGTATTATATATATCTTATCGGGATGCTAAAAACCTTAAAAAACGAAAGATAATCCGATTAAAAGATTTAATGAATATTGAAGTAATACAAATAAAGTTGGATGAAAATTTAGTTCATGCTTCCTTTCATAGCCATGAACTTAATCGCGATTATTCAATTATTCACTGGGTTCCAGAAGAAAAGCACATTTTAGTCAACATTCTTCAACCCAATGGAGAATTAAATAAAGGATATGGTGAGATAGGACTCAAAGAGATACCGATGAACACACCAATTCAATTTGAAAGATATGGTTTTGTGAATCCTATTAAAATAGAAAATAATGAATTATATTGCTACTTTACTCATTAATACCTATATATCATAAAAGAAAAGAAAATTGAATGAATCACTTTAAACCTATAACAATTAATAATTTACATTCGTTTGTATTTATTAAGTAATAAGTAAGTAAATAACTGATATTTAATGGACATAAATAAATCTAATCATATCAATGATGAAGAAAAATCCGTTAATTACGGATTAAAATGGTCTTTCTGCCCTATCTGTGGACAGCAAATTCCAGAGCGGAAAAAGATAAAATATTGTGTAAAATGCGGAGTCGATCTCTATTATGTCCAAGAGCATATGAGGATACCATCATCATATATTTCAGAACCCACTACTGCCCAGAAAATTTCTGATGAAGAGATACTTCATCTTAAAAATCGTAGATTATGGAGTAGTACTAGCTCGTTAAGTTTACCATTTGCTGCGTTTATATTCATGAACATCATAGCTTTTGCTTTAATATTTATTATTTTAATGTTTAATGTAGGGAGTGGTACTATATTTGATGTAGTGACAAATCCTTATCTTACTATTTTTAGTTCGCTCGCTGAATTAACCTTTATCATTATACCAGTTCTATATGTTGGAAAGTATCTTAAAAACCCCTCTCTTAATAATAGGTTTGCTGTCTTAGGTTTTACAAGAAGAGGGTATAATATTAATGCTATTTTAAAAGAAATTTTAATCGGATTAGGTTTTGCATTTGTAGGACTTTTTGTAGTTGCATTTACATCAGTTTTTATCGAGATTCTCTTAGAATTAATATTTGGAACAGAAATTATATATGAATTTGGAACCTCTAGTAGTGAAATTGATGCGATAATTAATAATACAGATGCTCTAAGCTTAATTTTGCTACTAATTATCATGATCCTCGTAATAGGTACCTCAGAAGAGGTATTATTTCGTGGATTTATGCAAAAAGGATTAGTAAGAACCATCGGTACAAAATGGGGGATTATAACTACAGCATTGATCTTTTCGTTGATTCATCTCATAGGGATATTTATCGCATATTTTGAGTTCCCAGAACTGCTTCTGATTTCTTTCTTGCTTTCATTTGTTCCATACTTTGCCATATCCCTTTTACTTGGAATTCTCTTTTATTGGAGAAATGAAAATTTAATTGCTGTAATGATTACTCATGGAGTATATGATGCATTAACAATTCTATTAGCCTTTATGTTTTTTAATGTATTTTAATTCTATATAAAAATGAGTTAGATGGCTTTATTGGGAAAATTCTTGGAAAAATCTAAAGATAAATTAATTAAAATAGGTATTGGAGTTGGAACTTCACATGATCAGTACCAGATAATAATAGATGGAATTTTGAATTATCTAAAGTATAATAAAGCTGATATCTCTCTCTATTGTTATGATATCGATATTCAAGAAACTTTAGACAATGAAATCAAGGTCAAATCGAAATCTAATATAAAATTTATTGCTAGTGATCGCCCTGAAAGAAAGATGATTGAATGTCTTAAAAATCATAAATTAGATGGAGTAATAAGGGGTGGTTTAAGCTCAAATGAATTTCTAAAGTCTGTTCATGAACACTTTAATATATATAGAATCAATCGTTTAGCTTTACTCGAGACTGTTTATGGTTATCAATTCTTTTTTGGACCAGTTGGCATTGATGAGTGCAATGATTTGGACTCTAAAATAATATTTCTTGAACAAGCTCTTAGGATATTTAAATTAATGGATATAAAACCTGAAATTAGTGTGTTAAGTGGGGGGCGAAAAGGAGATTTAGGTCGTAGCGCCATTATTGATCAAAGTATTAAAGAAGCTATTAGCTTAGTTAGCAGATTAAAAGAGCAGTATCCTAATTTAACAATAAATCATCATGAGATTTTAATTGAAAAAGCTGTTGCGGGGGGATCAAATTTAATTTTAGCACCAAATGGAATATCTGGAAATTTAATCTATCGCACTTTGGTCCATCTAGGAGGAGGTAAAGCTTTTGGCGCAATATATCTCGGAATGAATCCCATAATTATAGATACATCGAGAGTAGGGAAATCATCAGAAATTGAAGGTGCCTTAGTATTAGCTAAAGCGCTTTATGAGTTATAGGGAATAAATCTTCAAATTTCAATATCTTTATTCGTTAATGTAAAGTACAGGATCATCTACAAGTCTATAATCTTCATTTAAATTGTCTAACTCTCGAATTTCACTCTCATTTAGGTAAAAATCAAATAAATTTATATTGTCTTTCAGATGATTTTCATTACCTGATTTTGGTATTTGGATGACTTTATGCTGTAATCCCCATCGTACTAATATTTGAGCAGAACTTTTATTATATTTTTGTGCTATTTCTACTATTTTATGATGTTTCAATTTTTTTCCTCTAGTTAAGGGGCTATATGCTTCTAATATAATACCTTTCGAATCACAAAATTCTAATAATTCCTTCTGATAAAGAAAGGGTGAGAATTCCACCTGATTTATAGTAGGGATCTGATTTGAATTCTCAAGTAATTCATTTAAAAAATGTAGATTATAATTACTAACTCCAATTGCTCTTGCTTTACTTTCATTATATAACCTTTCCATTGCTTTCCAGGTTTCCAGACTTTTTCCAGGTACAGGCCAGTGTATTAGGTAAAGATCGATATACTCTACCCCTAGTTTTTTAAGACTTTTGTTAAATGCTTCGATTGTATTATCATATCCTTGATCAGATTTCCATACTTTTGTTGTTATAAATATCTCTTCACGAGAAATTCCACTATCATGAATTGCGTCACCTACTTCTCTTTCATTTTCATAAATTGTTGCGGTATCGATTAAGCGATAACCCAATTCTAAAGCCCATGAAACAGCATCATAAGCGCTTTGACCATTAAGCAGCCATGTTCCTAATCCAATAATAGGAATATGGATACCATTATTTAATTCAATTCTGCTATCAATATTTAACTCCATTTTACTTACAATTAAAATGTGTAATTTGAATTTAAACATTCTTCCTATTAAATATTACTTCTCTGAAGGAGGCTCGTCAAAAACAAAAATAAGAATAAAAAAAATGGCAAATGAAATTTTTTTTAAGTTTAACTAACTGCTCCGATAAACGTTGTTAACAGGACAGCAATTCCTCCTAATAAACCCGCAAAAATAATCAATACAACACCTATCACTCCTAAGATTACGGGTGTATAGTGTATTGGCCGTATTCCTAAAAATATTACACATATTGCCAAAATAACACCAATTAGTCCTCCGATCCATCCACCCCACAGGAGAATGCTTATATTGAAAAATTGTAAAATCGATTCTACAAATACAATGATTCCGCTTATAATTGCCATAATTCGCATTGTTTTATCTGTTTCTTGAATTTCACTCATTTGAGCATCACACAAATTATTGATAAATTGTTAAATAAAAAATAGATTCGTTCTATTTAAAGCCTTATGTCAAATTACGATTAGTTTTATGAACTAAAAAATAAAAAAATAAAAGAAGAATTTAATTATATCCAACCAAGAATTCCAAAAATTACTATCAAAACCACGTTGATTAATGCCATCGAAACAATGAAATGTCTCTGTTTCTTAGGCTTCCAATAATATGCATAGCAGGCTACCACAAAAAATGGAATATATACAAATATAAATACCGTGAACGCATTCCACCATTCCCATACCCATACAAAGGATTGAGTATAGATAAGAAAGATCTCAATAATGGAAGCTAAAGCAGCATTACCTATTCCTATGGCTAATGGTTTTGGAACTCCGAATCTTCCAATAGAAAACATCACTTCCTTTGGATCATCTGGAAGCAGCTTACTTACCGCTAAACCAGCAATTGAAAACATCAAACTCAATTCTATGCCAACCCCAACAAATATTAAATATGCCGTGCCTGCAGGAACCGTCCAAAGTGCATGCCCTGATACATGCTGAATGATGGAATTAATGATCTCCACGAACCAATGAATCATATAAAGCGATAATCCTGCTGCGATTCCTCCCCAGTTTTTTTTCTTTCCTTCGCTGAAATAGATATAGAGTACAGCTACCAGCATAAAAATAACGTATAGATTAAAATTATCACCACTTCGTAAAATGCTCAGAGCTTTGGCAGTAGCCTCAGGATTATTTAAAAATAACACCAATTGATAATCATCTCTTTTTTTAATTAAATTAGATTTGAAATTAAGAAGTTTAATATAGAATCCATTAAAAAATTTGTAAAATCAAATTCTTGGATTGTTTAATCAGAATTAGAAATCATTAATATTATTAAAATTATAGCAAAAATATATCAAAAAAAAGAAGATCTGAACAATGGGAGAGGGGGGAATTGAACCCCCGACCACTTGGCCCCCAGCCAAGTATCATACCAAGCTAGACCACCCTCCCATAACAAAATGGGGTAATAAAATAAAAGTAAAGCTTTTTTAAATTGCGTGAAAGGAATGTTACAAATAAAAATCATAAACTCTATTTATCTTTAATTATCTTTATAATATATTCTCATAATTTTTAAATTATGTAGAGGGTTTTTATTCATATAGTTTCGCTAGATTATTATTCAACTTGTCTAACAATGCGATCTCGTAAACCATTTATAATTTATTGGCCTCAGTATTTTGAAGCAAAGAGAAGTCGAGCCAAAGGAAGGCGCGTTCCAAGGAAATTTGCAGTTGATAAAGTAAAATCAAGTGATATTGCCACTGCTGCAAAACGTTTGGGATATAATGTTCAGCAAGAAAATACCTATAGATATCCTAGAACCTGGTGGGATGACTCGGGCAGAGTGTTAATTGATATAAAAGGAAAAAAAAAATCAAAAGTTCTGATAGAAATCGCAAAAGAATTGAAAAAAGGCATTAAATAGGATATTTAATATTATGCATGAATTTGCGTTCGCATATGACATATTCAAGGTCGCAGAAGCTACTGCTACAAAATATAATGCAAAAAGAATAACAGAAGTCTATCTTGAGATTGGAGAACTTACTTTAATTGTACCTCATTTACTTAAGCAATCATTCATAATGGCTACAAAAGGATCAATCGCTGAAGGTGCTGAATTAAAGATTGAGATTATCCCGGGAAAGATTCGATGTAGGGAATGTAACAAGATCTCAACAGTCACATTGAATGAAGAAGCACAATTAACTGGACTCCAATTATTTCAATGTAAATTCTGTCATAGTAAGAATACTGAAATTATCGATGGTAAAAAAGCAAACGTGAAAAATATTAAAATCCAGGAATAAGCTAATATTGGATTCAGATAAAAAATATCGAAAAAGAAGCAATTACTCTTTTATTACTACAGCATTTAGAACTCCATGCTGACCAGGTCTGGATGTAATTCTAGCTTTTCCCAATTCAGTCTCAACAATTGTTCCTTTTGTTAATATGTGTCTGCGGTTATAATCTTTTGATGAAGGGTTGCTTTCAAAACGAAGGATCTTTACTTTGGAAGTTTTATTGGAACTTGGGTCGGTGACATTAATATAAGGAGTCGAGAACAACTTTAATTTATAGTTTCCTCCTAACGTTCTCTGTTTTTTCTTTTTCAATTCCCCCATTTGGGTTTCTATAGGAGGGCGTTCAAGTTCTCTTTTTCTTTTCTTGCGAAAATGCTTATATTTTTTTCCAGTAAATTTTCTTTTACTTCTCGCTTGACTTCTTGCCATGATATTACGCTACTCATGAGCTAAAAAATGATAGTTATGATAATATACAATATCTTTAAAATTTTTGGGTTTCATGGTTTATAAATATTAAAAGAAAAATAAATATAGACTTAATTAATTTATTTTACATAAAATATATCAAATACAATAAATTTCTTGGAATGATTAAAAGAAAATGATGGAGAATAATATTAATATACCTAATCTGGATAAAAGCGAGTTAGAGCGTATAGTAAAGTCAAGTACCACTACTGTGGGAGTTATAGTAAAAGATGGGGTTGTCGTTGGTACAGAATCACAAGCTACAGCTGGATATACCGTTGCTGCAAAAACCGCTCAGAAACTCTTTCAGATTAACGATTATACCTGTGCAACAATTTCGGGAGGCGTTGCAGATTGTCAATATGTCATTAATCAATTACAGGCATTCTCACGATTGAAACAAGTGGAAGTTGAAAAAGTTCCTGAACCTAAATATATTGCAAGTGTAACTAGAAATATCCTTTTTAGTGGTCGCTCTTATTATCTTGCAATGATGATCATAGGAGGATATTCTTTAAAAGAATCTAAAGGAGTTCTTTATGGGGTGGATTTATTGGGAACATTATACACGGAGGAAAATTTTCTCTCTTTTGGGAGCGGTTCTCCATTTTCTTTAGGTGTTTTAGAAGCGGATTGGAAGCCGAATCTTACGAAAAATCAAGGTATTAATTTAATTAAAACGGCTATTTCTAGTTCTCGTGAAAGAGATGCGGGTTCAGGATATAAAATCCAGCTCTGCACAATCGATAAGAATGGTTTTACTCAAGTAGAGTAAATTAAAATTTTACTTTATTCATTTATTTTAATATCAATCTGATATAAGTGAGAATTAATATAGATAAATCCACTTAGTTCAAAGCAAGAACCGTCCATGATCAACCAGATTAAATTTTTGAAGGCTTTACTTATAAATTTATGATCCCTATTACTAAACTCATTTAAAAATCTCATATTCTCTATATCAGACGTACTTGGACGATTTCCGGAAGGATGCGAATGGAAAATACTAATTAATCGCGCTTTTGCATTAATATCTAGTTCTAACATTACTTTTACAATAGTCTGATGGAGTTGTTCGATATTTTTGATTAAAAATGCCACCATTGACTTTTTATCCGATCTAATGCAGCTAAATTTTTTAGCTGTGTAATGATAAAAATAATCATCCTCTAAAGCTTCATTAGGAATTTGGGAAATCTCCCCGAAAACAATCCCACATGCTTCATTTGGATAAGCTACTTGGACACATTTTTTTAACTCACTTAGGATCTCTTTAGGTATTTGGAGTTTAATGTCTTCTTGATACTCTATAATCATCAACTCGTTAATTTTCATCTTCAAGCAATGTTAATGCAGCATTAAAAGCTGCTAAGCGAGCTTTGTAAGAACTATCTGCTAATCCAATAATGATAACGTCATTCTTCTGAAATTCTATATTAGCATTGATCAACTTTATCCTTATATATTTCATTATCTTTTCATTAACGCGAATTTTATTTTGGTCGAAATCTTTTCTAGTTTGGGAGGGAAATCTTAAACTATTTCCGTCAAATATGAGACATGTTGCACCTAAACCATTCATTTTTATCGCTGCATCCCTTTGCTCTACACCATTGCCTATCTTTTCTCCAGCATTTTTTACAAGACATATGTATATACTCACATTTTCAGATTCAATAATAATAGATTTTAATATTGAATAATCTCCCTTTTCAATCAAAGGAATTTTCTTTTTAACCTTTGTGAGAAAATCTAACCCTTTCCTAGTTAATACATGCCCTTTCTTTTTTTGATCACTATTTTTACCTGAATTATAATCTGTTACTTCGATGAAATTAATATTATCTTTTTTAAGTTTATCCATCAAGGATCTAACCGTTCCAGAACCCAAATTCAACTCTTTTCCTAATCGATATCTCCCAATTCCTCGTGGATGTTTTCCAAAAATATACAAACTCAGAATAATGTGAATATAATCGAAAGAGGGTTTGATAGTTTTACTTTCAAATAATTCATCTAACTCATCAAAAATGTTCATTTTCTCATATGGATCTAATCATTAGTAATAAAAAAGATATGAGAAAATAAATAAATAAATACAAAAACATTTTATGTTTATATTACCGATAAGAATCTAAATTTCGTGTAGTCACGAAAAATCTAATGTCAAATCGAAAAAATACCTCAAATGAAGAAGATATTAAGGGTTTGGTTGTTTTCCGAGAAGAAAAAGCCCAGAAGAGTCAACAGCAACAAGAAGTTGCTCCCATAGAATATATTGATCAAGAAGATAAAATAAAACTTGTGTACGATTTCAAACCCTTTGGAGGAAATTATTTATTTTCATTAGTTATTGCGAACCAAAGCCTGGCACCTATCACTGAAATAAAAATACGTGTGAGATATCCTGATTTTTTATTTTTATCTCGAAGCGATCCTCCTACCGTTACTATTGATTCTATCGACTTAGAAGAGGGAGAATTTCAGACCAGAATAGAATTCGAAAAAATCGACGAACATTCCAACAAGCAAGTCAATCTCTTCTTTAATCCCTTCCGATTGGAAGACGAGGGAACCATACGAGCCTACATAACCTTTGTCAATAATGCTGATTTCGTAAGAGCCCTTGATTCTGATCCGATTCCGATTCGTTTTGATCCTATATCCATTGAGAGGAAAATCTTGCCCACTTCAAAGGTCAGTGAGTTTCTAAATCAAAATGAAATAAAAAAAGCAATTAAAAGTGTAGGAATCGCAATTGATAACCCTTTTGATGACGATTATTATTTTACCTTGATTCAACAAACGATCCAACAATTTAACTTTCAACTTATTACCGAGCAAAAAGAAAAAAAGAAAAAAGAATACCATGCGTGGTATTTTGGCACTGAGCTAGTTTCAAGTAAGGATATCCTCGTCATAGGACAAGTTGTTGCCAATAAGTTAGAATGGCTTTGCGCGTCCCAAGAACCTAGCATTCTTATTTCACTTCTTACAAATATTTATAATGAGTTTATCAATCGACTTGTGATTAATAATGTTATTAATGATGTAGATCAAGTAATTAATCTAGAATGTAAGTATTGCGGCGCTATTCTACCCAAATTTCCTAAAAAAGGCGTGGAAATTGAATGTTCTAAATGCAAGTATAAGCAAACTGCTTGGAAAGACTAATCCAAATAGATTCTATGCAATATTATTGATCTTGAATCTATAATTTTACTCTATTCTATCATAAACCCTCCTTTTTAATGGTTTTAATTAATTTTTCCAACTCCAAATTCTCACAAAATTACTCAAATTAGCGTCTCAGAATTTAATTAAAAATTGTAAATTGCTTTAACTTTTAGCTTATAGACTAGACTGGCTTATTATAATGAAGATATTATATGATATTGTTAATGTTATTTGAAAAATCATGAATTCTATCAATTTATATGAAGTTGCACGAGATTGATCTTAGAGCATATCGCCGACAAAATTTTGCATTTTTTTTCATTTTATTCCCCCTATGCTTAAGCAAATAGCAAAATCTTTAAATATATGAAAGATGTAATACTATATAACTAACTCATAAAAAATAACAATTTCGTATTAAATATTTTTAATTAAATAAAAAGTGGAGGAATAAAAATGTCTGAATATATAAGTTGGAGTCCCATCAGACGCTTAATGAAGCATAATGGTGCAATTATCGTCGCCCGCGATGCGGTTGATGAGCTTGTTGATTGGATGGGTCAAGCGGCCGAGAAGATCACAAAACAAGCCTTGACCTTAACCAAGCACGCTAAACGCAAGAAAGTGACGAAGGATGATATCCTACTCGCCATTAAATACTTCAAGTAAAGCGTTAGATAGGTTTTCGTAAATATAGTCTAGGTTTGTATTCATTGCTAATTAAATTTCTTTTTTTTCCTTTTTTACATTCTTTAATAGAAAATATTTAAAATTCCCTTATTTCTTTTAAAAGTTTTGTTGCTTCTTGAAGCGTATCGGATAATGTTACTTTTAGCTGCTCTTCCTCCTTTTTATTGAGTTGAAAACTTGAAAGCAAATCTGATGGGGTATATATTGCTTGAAGTGCATTTCCGAGATTGTGGGAGTATTTATCCTTTAAATTGAATTTTTGCATCTGAGGAAGTGTATATTCTAAATGAATCGTAAGTATTTGTATTAAAAATTTAGTAGTAATATCAAATTTCTCTCTTTTCTATGAGGATCTTTTTAACATGACTATAATGGATGATGTCAACGCTGAGCAAAAATAGGCCTTGAATAATAACCCCATAACCATTGCCTATCACATACGTACTACTGCCCAAAATTACTAAAAAAAGACCAATGATGACATAAAGAACGTCTAAGTATACGTTTACCAAAAAGATCTTTTTGATTTTTGTTAGGTCAAAATCTTTTTTTATTATAAGAGTCACTAATCCAATAATTCCATCGATAAATCCCCAGAAAAATGACTGGGTTAATACACCTTTAATTAGGTCAGAAGAGGTAAATAGATAGATAATACTCATAATTATATTGATTACTCCCCAAATCAACAAGGGAATCGCGATTTGATACTTCAAATTTCCGTTTTCAGATTTTAAGGTCATAATTTAATTAAAAAAATGCTTGATTTTAGTGTGTTGATAGTAAATAATAAGTTTTGATTAGAAATTAATTATCGAAAAAAACAATTTAATACCAAAAATTTTTATGATAAAAGCAATCCAAATTAAACCAATTTCATGAAATTTAATCCACTTAAGCGTTATGAAATCTCTTTTCCCTTCATTTTATTAATTAAATATAAAATAAATCCGGTTATTCCCAAGATGCCGACGACAATTAGTAATGGAAGAAAAAAGACCCCTATCCATCCGGTTATTATGTCTCTTTCTCCTGTTTCAGTGGAAATCGCATTTTCTAGTATAAATTGAATTACATCCTGAAAAAATACAAACCAAATAGTATAAACAACCACTATTAATACGATTAATAAAATTCCAAATTTGCTAATTTTTATTTTAAAAGTCATAATTAAATCCTCGCAAAATATTGATATATAGTTTTAATTTTTTATTACAAAATATTTTGTTCCAATGAAATTAAATTCTTTTAGAAATCTGATATCTCTAAAATAAACTATTATATGTTGACCTAACAATGTCTATGTAGATCCAACAAATTTAAATAGGAATATGCTTATATTGCAATTAACACGGTCAATTATGATTTATAACTAATTCTTATAAAAAATAATTACCCTATGGTAATTCAATTTAGGTCTACAAAAAAAAAGAAAAAAGATTACTATGAAGATTTTATATATCAATCCCGCAAGATTAGAAGCAGGATTAGATGCAATCATAAAGGGGGCTCCATTAAGCCTTATTTCTATCGCTGCGATGGTACCTGAACATGATGCTTCCTTATTTGATTTTAAAGTTGATAAATATCGGGAAAAACGATTTCGAAATGAATTAAACCGAACGGATATAGTTGCGATTACCAGCATGACTCCTCAAATATATCACGCATTTGATGTGGCAAAAATGGCAAAAGAACATGGATGCACTACGATAATTGGAGGGTATCATCCCACATTAGCACCCGAATTTGTAGCTAATCATGAATCCGTAGATTATGCAATTAGGGGAGAAGGAGAGCATACATTTAAGGAATTAATCGATCATTTAGATGAAGAACGAGATAGCTCCGCATTAAAAAAGATAGATGGGTTATCATATAAAAATGAAACGGGTAAAATCGTACATAATAAAGAAAGGCAATTAGAATGCAATTTGGATAATTTACCTAGACCACGACGAGATTTATTAAAAGGCAAGTCCTATTCCTATTTAGGTGCAACCACAAGGCAGATAGAGACCTCACGTGGATGCCCTCATAACTGTAAATTTTGTTGTATAATAAAAATGTGGCGAAATTCTCATCAACATACAGTCTATCGAACTAAGTCAATAAAGCGAATTATGCAAGAAATTTATGATGTTGATTGGAAGAATCGTTTCATATTTTTCTGTGATGACAATTTCAGCATAAACTTAAAGAGGACAAATCAAATTCTTGATACTATAATTCGTTCTGGAGTACAAAATAAACTCCACTTTTCTTGTCAATCCCGAGTTGATACATTATATAGAAATCCTGATCTAATCACTAAATTTCATAAAGCAGGTTTCAGACAAATTTTTCTTGGTATTGAATCCATTCATCAACAAAGTCTGGATGCAATGAATAAGCAAAATACTACCTCTGAGATGGTCAAGAAAGTAGTAAAAATGCTCAGAGACGTCGGAATCTCTATTTTTGGAGGCGTAATTATCGGTTTCCCTGGAGAAACCAAAAGAATGGTAAGGCAAAACATACGCTATGCAGTCGATTTAAATTTAGATTGTGTTCAATTTACACCAATAACCGCTTTCCCAGGAACAGAATTTTACAAAGAAATGGTTGAAAAAAAGATGATTACGACAAAAAATTACAAATTTTATGACCTCTTTCACCCGATGATGAGAACTGAGCAATTAACTTCAAGAGAAATGCAGAAACTCGTAGCGGAGGCATATGCAGAATTCTATCTAAGCAGTGGCTGGTTTTCGAGACGTGCTAAAGAATATCTAAATCCTTTTGGAAAATTTAATTGGATGATTCCTTCTATGAATAAATTAATTAAACAAGGTGTTTTAGGGGGTTTAGGTATGCTTTATACTCAAGGAATAACCCCAAAAATCATCTCCGAGGAATTAAAAGATACAAAAACTCTAATGATCGATATTAATTCAAAATATGAAAATTTGCCTCACATTTATTCCAAGGAAATAACTCCCGTAGAAATAGACATATATAAGCGGAAAAAAGTGAAAGCTGGACAAATTGAAACATAATCTATTCCTATATTAAAGAAATACTTTTTCTATTTTTATTTATTTTTTGCACTCATTTTCAGTAGAATCCCAATTTTTTTTTTATATTATATATTTTGATATGCGATAAACCGATAATGAAAGAAATATATCCCGGAATCTATTTAATTAAAGAAGTAGGGAGATTTAAAACAATTAAACCTCCAGTAAACATCTATCTTATTCCTGGAGCAGATGGGATAATGTTTGATGCAGGATATGGCGATAAAAAGACTATTCGGAAAGTTCGCGATGAAATCGAAACATTAAAACTTGGATATTCTAAAAAAGAGGAAACTTTTAACATTTCTCGCATATTAATTAGCCATTGTCATCCAGATCACTTTTCAGGGCTTAAGAGATTACAAAAATATCTGAAAATTCGAATTGTTTTAACTAAGAATCAAGCTAAATTGATTAAAAACAAGAAAAAATATCATGAAGCATTTGACGGAGATAGCTATAAGGATTATTTAATCATTAAAAAGGGCATTCGTGGAAAAATAAGAAGTCTATTTGAAAGATTATTGTCTCATTTTATTTATAGAATGGTCTATCGTATGACTTTTATAACCGAAGTTGATGAACTCATCGAAAATGAAACCCAAATTATTATTAATGGGGAAAAATGGGAAGTTATTGCCTCTCCTGGCCACTCCTCAGATCACATCTCTCTTTATAATGAAGAAAAAGGAGTGCTCCTTTCAGGTGATAACATTCTTCCATCGATCACTACGTGGTTAGGACCACCAAATAGCGATATTAGTGCTTATATCAAGACAATTCAGCATATTCAAAATTTGCAAAACTTAAATATTATCTTACCAGCTCACGGGGATATAATATCGGATCCGCAGCAAAGAATCAAAGAGATTTTAGCTCATCGAAAAGAAAGAACTATTCAAACCTTACAAATAATTAATAAAAGCAGAGATCAGGGAATTCGTCCTGGAGATATAATTAAGGCGTTATATCCTGACGCGAACAAGGTAATGCGCGAATTCGCCAGAGGATGGGTTTGTCTCACATTAAAATCTCTTGAAGAACAGAATAAAATCATTCGCAAGGAAGATAAAAACCATATTCAATTTTATTTCATCTCTGATTTATAAATTTAATTTTTCCCTTAAAACTAAAATGCTTCTAACATCGTTAAATTATAATTGAATTCGTGAAAAGGCTTTCTAATTTTAAGATCAAAATTTAAATGGAGCATTTTTTATTTCTAGAATGGATGCATTAGTCTTTTCATATCTTTTTGATTTTTCTGTGGATAATTAAATGATTTTAATTATTCACGGTTTTTCTTTTTTTTATCTGCCTTTATTTATTCTTACTTTATGATTAATAATCAATTTTATTAGTATTTACCGGGCATTAAATAATCAATAAATCTTGATGGTTATTGATTTTATAAATTATTACTAGAAATAAATCTTAATATGCGAGTAAGTAAAACTGGGAAACTTTTTTATGAACATCCCTTGATAAAAAGGAATATGATTTCCCGCCGACAATATCAAAAAAATATTATCGAGAAATGCTCGCATAAAAATTCTTTAGTTGTCTTACCTACTGGTTTAGGAAAAACGGTTATTGGGATCATGCTTTTGGCAAACGTACTAGAGAAGTATCCCCATGGAAAAGTTCTTATTCTCGCTCCTACACGACCTCTAGTTTCTCAGCATACACAGTCGTGTAAAAAAATGCTTAATTTAAATAAAGAAAAGATAATTTCATTTACGGGAAAAATTTCTCCTGAGAAGAGAATCCTGTTATTTAAAGATTCCCAAGTAATAATCTCCACACCTCAAGTGATAAAAAACGATTTAGAACGAGGGAGGTATAATCTCGCTACCGTATGTTTGGTAATTTTCGATGAGGCTCATCGGACTCGAGGAAACTACGCCTACAATTTTATTTCAGAGGAATATATTACCTCTTGTTCTGATCCTCTTGTATTAGGCTTAACCGCATCACCAGGGAAAAATTATGAAATCATCCAAGATTTAGTAGATAATTTGCACATTGAAAATGTTATCTTCAAAACCTATGGGGATAAAGATGTGAGTAAATATGTTTATGATATTGATGTTTTCTTAGAGTTTGTTGATTTACCCATAAAAGTATTAGAGTTAAGTGCTATCTGGTATAATTTGTTCGAAAAATTCCTTACTTACTTTGTCGCGAGAGAATTATTACCTCCAAATAAGTCATATTATTCTAAATTGGATTTTTTAGGCTTATCAAGAGATTTAACTTTCTCCATTCGCTATGAAAATGGTTATGAGGATGATTTATCTGAAGCTGAATATTTAGATTCCCTCTACTTTAAAGACCCAAAAATAATTGATATCGTTAAAGAAAAAGATCTCAATATTGAATCAATATTTTCGTACTGTTCAAGTTGTATTTCTTTATTACATGGAAAAGAATTACTTGAAACACAGAATTATTCTTTATTCAAAACGTTCGTTGAAAAATTAGAACAGAAAGCAGCTTGTGAGATATTATCTGCTAAGAGAATTATAAATTCGGAACATTTCAAATTCATAAAAGCTTTTTTAAACATGAATTCACCAGAAAAATTACATCATCCAAAAATTAGTACATTAATATCTCTTATCAATGAAGAAATTAATTGTTACAACAACCATAAGCTACTAATTTTTACCCAGTATAGAGAAATGGCGGAATTTCTCAAGCAAAATATTAAAAACTATTATCAAGATCAACTTTCTGTGGAAAAATTCATTGGGCAGTCATCAAAGATGGATGATTTAGGCTTTTCACAGGATAAACAAATTGAGATCTTACATCAATTTAGAGAGGATAAGATTAATATATTAATTGCCACTAGTGTGGCAGAAGAAGGTTTAGATATTCCCAATGTTGATGCGATTATATTTTATGAGCCTGTTCCTTCTGAAATCCGTTTAATACAGAGAAGAGGGAGAACTGGCAGGTATGCTTCAGGAAGATGTTATGTACTGATCACACGAGGAACAGTAGATGTCCCTTACTATAAAGTCGCTAAAAAAAAAGAGATGGCGATGAGATGTGTACTTTTAGAAAACAAGGAGTTAAATTTATACAAATCCTTAAACCGAACCAAAATTGACTTTATGCATTTAGAAGAAAAAGAAATTTCTCAACAAATGGATTATAACATAAGTAATAGGAAAATCAGAGAAAAGACTTGTTTAATTGATCGCTCTATAGATGAGATCTTAATGGAATTAGATAATTTTACAAAAAGTGAAGAATATAAAGCTTTTAAGCAGTATGGGATAACATTCTACTCCGATTTAGTAGACTTTGATACACAAAGATTACGGAAATCACTTTCTAAATTGAAAGGGGTTAATCAAAATACTAGCTCAATAAAGAAAAAAAGATATTTAAATAGAAATCTTAAAACCTTAGTTAATCTAGCTAAGATTTATAATGTAAGTGGTAAAATTGAACTTTCATACCTCAAGGAATTAGCTCAGGAAGAAGATATT
Source organism: Promethearchaeota archaeon (assembly GCA_016840165.1). GTDB lineage: Archaea > Asgardarchaeota > Lokiarchaeia > Sigyniarchaeales > SOKP01 > SOKP01. The sequence goes on along the minus strand of JAEOSU010000063.1, from coordinate 4,133 downwards.
ATGGATGAAAAATTTTATACACACTTTAACAGAGCTTGCTATTTAGGATATTTAAAAAGGAATGCAGGAGAAGTAGAATTTCTTTCTGATTATGAATAAATCGTGAGAGTTGGCTTTATTATACTTTATCTTCCTTCTTTTTCTTGAAAAACATATAAAGAAAGATTATTAACGTGAGTATAACTGGTATTAATAATGTAACTGGATTTTCTCCCGTTATCCTAAAAATATAATATGAGATCGTGGCAATACTGGCGAAAAATGCGATAATAGATCCATATTGACTAGAAAAATTCTTTAATCTTCGGAAAAACATATACACTCTGAAATTCATTTTTTTAATTACTTCGAGTTCTTTATCATCTAATTCTTTTATTATTTCTGGATTTTCATAATAAAGACCAATTCTAGGATCATATTTGCCTTTAAGTTTTCCTGTGCTAATTAAGGATATCAAATGTTTTTGAATTTGTTGTTTTTTAATTTTTAATTCATTTTGTAAGAAACCTATTGTCAAAAATTGATTTGCTACAGCTTTAATTGCCATATCAATGTAAGATTTGATGATAAGTTCCTCTAGAGCTTTTACTTTTTCAGTTATAACTTCATTAAATTCTTTAAGAAATCGCTCGAAATCCTCAATAAGATGCTTATTTTTAGTTTCAAAATTTTTACTCTTCTTATTGAAGCTTTTAACCGTATTATGATTAAGCCTTTGAATATCTTTTAATTCTAAATTAATATATTTTTCCCGTTTATTAACTTTTATATAAGCTCTTTTAAATTCTCGTGTCTCAATATAATCATCCACTTTTGTTTCTAAAGTTCCGAGTAATTGGCTAAGATGAATTTTATGGTTATTTATATAATTTAAATATTTGTTACGGTACGTTTCATTACGAATAAAACCGATTTTATCATCAATTTTCGCCAATTTTTCATTATATTGCTTGAGAAATGTGTTTTTGTTCTTAACCATAAATTCTCTTGCTTCTGTTTCAAACTTTTTTGCACCATAACTTTTATCTGTGATTGCTTTTATTTCATTCTGAATTTTCTGATCTACTTTCACCAAAGTCTCATCAAATAATTCTTTTCTATTATTAAAAAACTCACTGAGCTTCTCATATGAATCGGTTTTTTCAAAATTTTGGATAAATTTATTATAAAAGTTATCCAACTCCACAGTAAGCTTATAATACTCATCTGCAATATAATTTTGTAACTTTAAGAAAAGCTGTAAGTTCTCTTTAATACTTTCTACAACTTTTTTATTATTTTCAATAAAACTATCCAGATTTTCTTTTACTTGTTTTATTTCTACGCGATTAAGGTCAATATTTAACTGAATGATCTTACTTTCATATAGATTCAAATACTTTTTTTCAAAATTCATTAATTCTTCGAGTCGATTTTGAATTTCTAGAATGTTTATGCTTAATGTATTATTCTTTACGCATGAATCATATAAAGCGATGAATTTTCCTAAGGATTCTTGAATCTCCTTTAGTAACTTACTTTCAACATAATTCTGAAGTTCTTTCTTTTTGTAATAGTATTCTGTATAAACAATGAGATATTTTTTTTCCTCAACTAATGAACCTTGGAGTTTAGAAATATTTATCATATCCTTTATCCTTGGAATGAGCGCTTTACACTTTAAATTCAACTTATCGGCTAAATCCTTTATATCAACTTTATCAGTATTTTTTGTTTGTGCCTGTAAGATAATATATTCATTAATAACCTTATTTACAAATTCTTCCTTTGATTTCTCGATTTCATTTTTCATATACTCCATAAATTTTTCCCATTGCATTGTATAAATTGGTTGCTCGTCATCCTCGCTAATGATCTCTTTAATCATAGTCAAATTATCTAGAAATTGTTTATTTCTCTCATCTAATTCTATGAGTCTCTTATCAAAACCCTTCACAATTGATGTAATAGATTCTATCTTTTGGTTAATAAGAAGATCCTTGTAATTCTTTAAATCATCTTTTAAATTCTTGGTTTCTCTAAGAATGAAATTATTAAATTCCTCTATTTTTGCTTGATTGCGCTCTTCAACAACTTTATTCTTTAAGGTCTGAACTTGTTGGGAAATAATTTCGATCGTATATTCATCTAAACGCTCTAATTTCTCATTTAAATATTTATAGAGGAGAAATAGTTTTTGTTTGAATTTGATCTCTTTTTTTACCTTTCTAACTAGGTTTTTAATTTCTTCAGATTTGTAATGTAAGAGCTTTTCTGACTCTTCTTTAATTATCTTAAATGCGTCTCGAAAGTTATTTTCATTCAATTTATCTTTTGCGTCAAATTGAATCCTATCAATCTCTTTTTTGAGATTTATTCCTATATTTTCTATATCTTTATTAATTTCATTGAAGAATTGAAAACCATCAGTATAATATTTTAATATATCATCAAATTCTTCTTTAAAATTAATCCATTTATCAATGACAGCTTTATGCTTCTTCACAATTTTATTATCCTTTGAAAAGATTCGCTGAGAGATCTTATATAAATTCCCATCATATTTTTGAACATTCTGAGAGATCTTCTCAAATTCTTCGATTATTAAAAAATATTTTTCATCACTATAACCCTTCTCAAATGATTCACTGAAATTTGAACGAAAGACATCTAAATCCTTATTAATACTGTCTTTAATCTCATTAATTTTATCATCTAAATCCTCCAAGGTTTTTTGATAAAGAGTAATTTCTTCTTTTTCAACTATCCGCTCCTTTAGATATTTTTCAACATCACTTAATCTTTGTTGGAGAATAGAATAAGATTTATTCCAACTTTGTATTTCGGAAGCTAAAGCTGCTTGTAGATTTATATATTTCAAATCTTGATTAAATGAATTCTCGATATTCTCATTTAAAAAATCAGCTTCCATCAATATATTTCTTAATATAAATTTCATCCTTTCTCGAGCATACCCCACTTCATCCAACAGTAAATACGATTCTATTTCTTCTCTGATTTGTATTATCGCATTACTAAGCTTTAATCTCATATTGTAAATATCATTTCTAATATCAACCAGTTTCTCTTTCTCTTCGAAAATTTTTTCCGCATCTAACTCTTGGTCTGAAGTTATAACTCTTTCCAGTAGATAGTCTAAATAAAAATAATATTTTTTTCTGAAGGCAAAACCACGTTTAGATCTAATCGTTCCTTTAAAAAAATTCTTCTCTTTTAAATCCTTAATAATTGGGAAGATATCTTCTCTTAGTTTCAAAGACTCACTATGATGACTAGATTTGTATATTTTTAGAATATCTGATAATGAAACAATACTTTTATTTGATAATTGTAAATAGAACTCTTTAAGTATGAGCTGCTTACCTGAACTTAATTTTTCTGTATAAATATCAAACTGTTGCTTTTTGTCTATTACTTCCAAGTTAAAATTATAACTCAAATTAATATATACTAATATATCCTCAATTCCATACTGTAGTCCAAAAGTTCTTCTAATTTGGCCTATATCGATATAGTATTCTTTCTCTAATTGCTTGAAAATAACCCTCTCAATTTGTTCTATAAATTTTTTCCATATTAACGATAAGAGGATGGTTAACTTAGAAATATGGATTAGAAGATCTGTATTCCATTGAGATTCATTAGAAATTATTTCATTCAGCTTATGAGAAATGAAGGAAAAGACAGAAGTAGGATTATATTCAATTAACCATGAATAGTTTTTTAAGGTATAGACAAACCAAAAAGTTAAAGAAATTTCTCCTGAATCTTGATTAATACCAAATCCTCCATCTGTACTTTGATATTGATAAAATGTTTGGATATCTTTTTCTCTTACCTCACCATCCAAATCTAAATATTTTAAACATAATATAGTGTAGATTTGATCTGGATTACGGATTTTTTCATTTTGTAATGAACGGAATTGCTCCTTAAACAATCTGACATCAATATCCAGAAGCATAAAAATTTCTAAAATATAATAAATCATTTTAGAAGAAGGCACTCTTTCACAAATAGCGCATCTTTTTTCATTGCAATGCTTAAATCCGTGGTTAGTCTTATGAGCATATATGAAATTCTTTATTTTTCTTATTACTTCCTTTTCATCCTTCGATATTAAATAGTTTTTA
>JAEOSU010000062.1 GCA_016840165.1 Promethearchaeota archaeon | reverse complement strand
TTCTTATTCGGTCCGATGATTTTAGTGGAATCAACTTGAATAGAATAAATATTTGTATGCTTTAACGATTGAGTGTAATAGTCAACATCTTTTTGCGAGACGTAAACTGTCCTATTAGAAATATCTAAATCATTTACTATGAAAGTTTCTGCCTCATATAGATATATGGCTCCTGGATGTAAATCACGAAAGACATAACTCTCATCCTCAACAGTAAGCGTTTGTTCCCCGAATCCGTCATAAAAAACTACCTTATAACTCTTATTGGAGAGATCTTCTAATCCAAACTTTTCATTAGGGAAAAAATCTCCTCTCCAATAATATTTATCCCCACGTTTCATCAATAATGATTCCATTACTAATTCTTCCAATAAATTTCCAAAAGATTCTTGATTTTGGATTTCAAATTGAGTATGGTTTTCAATTTTAATTGGGATTTCTTTTGCAGCACAGCATAAATGGTTTTTAAGAATATATTTATTACTTAAGGAGATCAATATCTCTTCTTGAATCGGTCCAAACAAAATCTTAGGATTATGAACATAAAATAAATCTAAAGGATTTTGCATAGGTATATAAGTAGAAATAGATAAATCAGTTCCTCTTCCTGAGCGTCCTATCTGTTGTTTCAAACTTGAAACGGTTCCTGGAAATCCAGAACTAATAGTAGCATTTAATGAACCAATATCAATTCCCAATTCCAGAGCATTTGTGGAGCTTATTCCAAGTATCTCCTTAGTTTTAAATTTTTGTTCAATTTCTCTTCTTTTTTTTTTATTAATACCTGCTCTGTAGCTGAAAATTTTATCCTTGAAAGTGGGGAGCGCTTTTCGAACCCAGAGCGCTTGAAGTTCAGCCATTTTCCTTGAGAGGGTGAATGTTAGGGTTTGAATTCCATCCTTGTATTTTAAATGACTAATAAATAAATTTTTTGTTTCTTGATGGGCTGAGCGATAAGTAGCTGAGACGTTATCATAAGGCAAGTCCCATAAGAGAACTTTTTTTGCTCCAGAAGGAGAATCGTCTTTATCAACAACAACAACATGCTCCCCAATCAATTTTTTACTGAATTTTCCAGGATTATTAATTGTAGCACTAGATAAAATCCAGATAGGTTTCACATCATATGAATCCAATAATCGTTTGAGTCGTCGCATTAATAAAGCAAAATTAGAACCAAAGATCCCTCGATAAACGTGAATTTCGTCTAATACAATATAACATAAATTAGAGCAGATTCTTCTCCATTTTTGCTTGAACCATGGTAAATAAAAATGTAAGCCATAGGGATTTGTTATGATTATATTGGCGTTATCAAGAACTTTTCTTTTTTCATATGGTTCGATATCGCCATCATATATCCCAGCTCGATATTGCTTTATATTAGTATCTTCTAAGAATTTTTTAAGTGTTGCAAACTGATCCCTTGCTAATGCCTTAGAAGGAAAAATATATAGTGCAGTTGCTTTATCATTATTAAGAAGTGTGTTCAATACGGGTAAATTATAGCAAAGTGATTTCCCGGAGGCTGTTGAAGTGACAATAACAGTATTATTTCCTTCCCGAATAGAATTGATTGCCTCTGCCTGGTGGCGCCATAGGTTAATATTATTATTGCTCAACCAACGCTCTAAACGCTTTTTTAAAGGTTTTCTTAAATTATCATACCGGGCTTTTAGCTCGGGTAAATGTTCAATATGACAAATTTGACTGGAGTAATATTCCTGAGATTTAATATAGTTGAGAAAATCATCAAAATCGAGCATTAATAAAGTCACATGCAATAATGAAGAATATAAATTAAAAATTACAAAAGACACATAATTTTTTAATTTTTTTTGAAAGTTGAGGCTAGTTTACAAAAACTTTATGAATCAATTGATTTCCTCCTACTAATGTTTAAATAAAAAAAACTTTTTAATGATATCAAATCATTTTTTTTAATTAAAAGATATCTTTTTGTATCATGGCTAATTCTGAATGGACTAAACTTGATTTTCAAACATTTATTGATAATTATAATAAAAATATCGCTGTGGATACAGCTCCCACTTTTTTGTATCCTAAGAAAGATAAAGAACATGAAGCTTATAAATCGTTAATCGCCTTCTTCTTTGTCCTTGGTTTTTTGTTTATTTTCATTGCCCTAAACATTATACTTATTTCCGTTATCTATAATCCAGTTATGTTTCTTATTATTGTTATTGTTCTATCAATTACAGCTAGTATTTTATTAATAAATTATCTTCTAACCAATGTTGCCATTAAACCTAAAGAAATTTGGATTGAAATTTATATAGGAAAACATGAAGATGATATTACATACATTTGCATAGTCTATTATCCTATATTCACCGGAAAATGTCATCCGAATAGAGCAAAAAATGTTATATATAAACTATATCAGAAAGAGGTTTTAGGGACAAAAATTGATATCTCTCAGATTGAAGTTTATATACAAGTTAGCAATAAAGATACTGAAGAATATTCGGTTATTGGCTATTACTTTCAATATGGGAAGGGACAACGATTTAATGATGAAAAAGTAAATAGAAATACATGGCAATTTTTCCCTTATGAAAAAAGTTTAAAAGAAAATTATTTAGCGGTTGCCAACTGGGATCACCAATTTGAATGGCGCGATGATTTAGAGTTAGATTATGATAAATTACATACCTATGCCCCTTGGGTTATTCAAAAATGGAATGAGCAAAATGTAAAACCTCTAAATGAAAATTATAAAAAAAACTTAAATTGGAATTTACGAAGAATTGAATCCTTTCCAAAACTAGAACCATGGAAACCAAATTTCAATACTACTTCCTTCGAGAGCTTTAAGGCCTATAAAGACTTGCAAATAGTAAATGAGGTTCTCGAAAAATTTGTAGATAGTAGTAAAGAAATTAAAAAAATTAAAGATCTTAAAAAAGATCTATTCAAGATTAAGGCATACTTTAGGGATTTAAAGATCTAAACATTTTTTTATTTCGCTTGTATATCTTCATAAATTCATTGAATAAAGGCTCATAAATCTCTATATTTTCAGGATTGGGAACAAAGCTTTGATTTACTCGTATTAAAGGTGTGACATCTGAAATATCCTTAAAAACATCAAGCCCTAATAATCCTATAACCGCGGAACCTTTTGCACTGCCTAAGCTGGGATCTACCATTTGATTTATTTTCCTTTGTAATACATCAGCAAGAATTTGACACCATTCACTTGATTTTGCTCCACCACCAATAATATTTATGGCATTAGCTTTTCCTACTAACTTTTCAACCACCTGCAGGGCCCATTTGATATTATATGCAATTCCTTCGTAGGTTGCTCTTAATAAATCATTTCTCGTATGCTCTAAACTAAGATTATAAAACCCCCCTCTCACTTTTGGATCATTGAGAGGGCTTCGCTCTCCAAACATCCATGGTGTAAAGATAAGGTTATTAGAACCAGGTGAACTATTTTGAACCATCTCATCCAGATGGTGATATAACTCTTCTTTATTTTCTTTATATTGCTCTAGTTCATATTTAAACAACTGATTTATAACCCAATCTAAACAAACAGTCCCCGTTTCTTGTTTAGAAATACAAAGATAGCTTCCACGAATAGAAGTAATTGTCCCTGTATAATTCATAATATCTCGTAACCTCTCAGAAGTATGAGCTGCAACCCAATCTGCTGTTCCTAAACTTATATGAATTTGATTCTCAATCAATGCACCGGATCCAATCGCAGAAGATATTAAATCGGCTGATCCAGCAATTATAGGGATTGGATGGTCGGGTAATAGCTCTAGACCTAATTCATTCGCAGCTTTTGCAGTAAGATTTCCTACTATTTCAGTGGCATCTTTAATCTCAGGTAATTTTTCTTTATCAATTTTGAATTTTTTTAGGATTTTTGCGCTCCATTCGAATATACCGGGATTACTGTCCATCATCCATGAAGTATGGGCTAAACCTCGTGATATCGTAGAAGTATTTGTGGACTTAAACACCACATAATCTTTCACACTCAAGAATTTGTAGGTCCTCTCATAAATTTCTGGTTCATTCAATTTGATCCAGATAATGTGAGAAATTGGGTCTTTCCCATTTAATCCTGGAGCGCCACCAGTAATTTTTAAGAACATAAGGAGTTTTCGTAAACCATATCCCGAGATCTTTATTAATCCTTTTTTATAAAGCGAAGTAATTGAAGCGGCGCGAACATCAAGCCAATTTATGCATCTCATTAACGGGTTACCCTTATTATCGATTGGAACAGTGCAATTTCCTTGTGAATCATAGACTATTCCTAAAATCTCTTCTGATTTAATTCCTGTTTCCTGAAATAACCTTTTAGTTGTCACCTTTACAGATTTCCAGTAATCATCAGCATCTTGCTCCGCACATCCTTCTTTAGGATAATATATAGGATAGGTTTCAGAAGTTTGAGCAATAAGTTGCAGTTTTGTGTCAAAAATAGCAGCTTTACAGCCTGACGTACCGATATCATAGGTAAAAATATATTTGCCATTCATAATAACTACTTTTCAAATTAATAATTTCTATAAAAAAGAATTAATTTGATTCTTTTTAATTATATAATTATTAAAAATTAAATAGAAAATGAAATTTAAATGGAAACTATAAAATCAGTGGAAAAGCTCCTTATTCCTACTAATATAATATTTTATGACAAAAAAACAGAAATCCTCTCAATTCATTTAGAAGAGTTTACTTTTATTGGTAATTACAAGAAATCAACCAGAATTAGTAAAATCTTAGATGATCTCTACAACTCTTTAGGTGAAACACTACTCAAAAGAGAAGATATCAGTATTATTGATTTTGTTACCCAGAGCCCATTTGCAGAAAATATAAAATTAAAAAAACTCAAGTTAATCTCGAATAGGGAAAAAGAGAAAAAAGAACTCGAGAAAGAAACGAAGAAGACTGAATTCAGGGATCAAAAACAGCTAGCACCACTTAAAAAAGAAAAAGCCAAAGCAGGCAAGAAAGGAAAATTGAGCACAATAGAGGAAATTGCTGAAGAAGATATTCTTGAATTTGAAGAGGAAAAAGCAGAGATGGTATCAAAAGACATGGATAAGGAAGTACTATTTTCTGAAAAACGGCGAGAAGTCTATGATGAAGAGTCATCTGGCGCTGCAGAGCGATTGCGTTCTTCGCCAAAAACATCTTCAGAAGAATTGCCCTCTTCTGCACCAAGTCCTCCTCCTCCTGCAGCAGGGCCTCCTGTTGATGACGCTTATGCTGGATTTGGACAACCACCTCCTAAAAAAGCTCTAGAACCAACTGTTAAAGAAGACATGTCTGTAATCGAAGAACCAAAACCTCAAGTTTATGAAATTAATATGGGCCTTCAATATTATTCGGTTATGATGGAACAGACCAGTTACTTATTCTATGTTTACTTTTCACACAAGGAATTAAAGATAATGGATGAAGAGGGTAAAACGATATTTGAAACCTCGTTTGTAATTAAAACTACAAAAAAGGAACCACCTATCGTTGACTTACGAGTTGAGGGAGA
>JAEOSU010000061.1 GCA_016840165.1 Promethearchaeota archaeon | reverse complement strand
TCATTGAAAATGACCATTTATTTTTTCTAATAGTTCGTGAAAGACTTGTTTCACGAAGAAATTGTTATATATAATTAGATCAAATCTATAATAGCATTTCTAGAATTAAAAAATGGAGAGAATTAAATGAGTTTTATAAATGAAATTGTAGAATTAAATGAAAAGAAAGTTATAGAATTGCTTGATTCAAGACTTCAGAGTAATGATGATCCGTTTAATGTGATGAAAGATGTAAGAGAAGCAGTGAAGATCATTGGAGAGAAATTTAGTAATAAGGAATATTTTATCCCTGAATTGATCATGTCTGGAGAAATTTTACGTCAAATATTTGAAAAATTGGAGCCAATATTAAGAGAGTCACAAAAGGCTGTAGAAAAGAAAGGAAAGGTAATATTAGGCACAGTTGCTGGCGATATTCATGATATTGGTAAAGATGTGGTTAGGTTCATGTTAGATGCTAATGGATTTGAAGTAATTGACCTTGGTGTTGATGTGTCAGCTCAAAAATTTATAGATGCTATAAAAGAGCATAAACCTAAAGTTTTGGCTTTAAGTGGTTTCTTAACTCTTGCTTATGATTCAATGAAAGAACTTATAACAAATTTGACAAACATAGGTTTGAGAGATGATTTGAAAATTATGATAGGTGGGGGTACTGTTGATAAAAGAATTGTAGAATACGTTGGAGCAGACCAATATGGCCAGAGTGCTGTTGATGCTGTTAATATAGCTACAAAATGGATGGGGGTGTGAAAACAATGAATAATGAAGAAGCACAACAATTATTAAAAGAGAGAATTCAGAGAGTAAAAGATGCAGTAGCGTTAAAGGAACCAGACCGAGTACCAATAACCCCCTTTACAGATATTTTTTTTGCCCCTCTTCAAGCTGGAATGACCCATAAGGAAGCAATGTATAAAGGAAGAAAGTATGCAAATGCATGTATTAAGGTTTATAGTCGATATGACTGGGATCTTTATCCTGCTCTCTTATTTCCAGGCATGGGAAAATTACTTGATCTTGTCGGTACAAATACAATGAAATGGGCTGGAGCGGCTGATCCAAATTTTCGTTTAGGAGATCATCAACCTTACCAATATATTGAAAAAGCATGGATGGAAGCAGAAGAATATAATAATCTTTTGAAGGATCCAACAGGATATTTAATTCGAAATATTGTACCTAAACAAAATACTGTGTTAAAACCGTTTGAGATTTTTCCAAACTTAGCCAATTATGTATCGATGTTTTCAGGATTGGGTTTGACATTTTTCTTTCTAAATAAGGATGTGAAAAAAATGATAAAGACCTTGAAAAAAGCAATAAGACGGATGATTGGTGCCTTTCTTGGTATGAGAAAATATGCAAAAGTTATGAAAAAGAATGGTAACCCAGTAACAGGTCAGTTTGCTTTAGCACAAGCACCGTTTGACATGGTATCAGACAGTTTAAGAGGTATGCGAGGAGCGATGCTTGATATGTATAGAAATCCAGAAGATTTGAAAGCTTTATGCGACTTACTGGTCGAACCGATGATAGAACAGTTAGATAATTCTGTTTTTGCATTTGGAGAGCCTGATCCAGATACTATTGAACTGTCATTTATACCACTTCACAGAGGAGCTGATGGTTTTATGAATAATGATCAATTTGAAGAATTTTACTGGCCAGGCTTAACGAGTCTAATGGAGGGTATGATTAAAAAAGATATAATTCCAATGCCTTTCTTTGAAGGTAGATATAATGAAAGATTAGAATTTTTAGGAGAATTCGCGAAGAAACATAAAGGGAAAATGGTTTATTGGTTCCATGATACAGATATAATCAAAGCAAAAGAGATAATGGGCGATTATGTATGTATTAGGGGTAATGTTCCCGCTTCATTGTTGATAGGGGGGCCACCCAAAGCTGTCGAAGATTATGTTAAGAAGTGTATAGAAGGATGTATGGCTGGGGGAGGTTATCTTGTCGATGGGGGTGTTTCTGGAATACCTAATGAAGCTAGACATGAAAATGTGCTAGCTATGACTAATGCTGTTCATAAATATGGAGTTTATAGAAAATAGAAATCTTTTAAAATATTTAAAAAAAATAATAAATATAGAAATGGAGGAAGGTTATTACAAATTTGGCTTTTCGAATGTCCATACGTAAAAACCTTGATCTCCTTTCTATATTTTGATTTATTATTTCAACCCTTTTTTGTGTTGTCTCTTGAATTCAACTAATAAATTTCTAATGCTTCGTATGGCCATATTTCGTTACCCTCACCATCGAAATAGAACTCCTGGTGAAGGAAAACTCTACCTAGCGCCCCTGAGGTGAACCCAAAGCTCTCTGCATAGTCAGTAAAAGTTCCACAGCCAAACCCAATTGAATAACCCGATACCATTTCACCTGCACCATCATAAATAGCCCAAAGGTTTGGTATCTCCATATTAGGTTCGGGAAGGATAAATTTTTCTACATAAATACAGTAGTAAGACGTGTCTACCATTATATCTTCCATAATTCCGTTGAAGGCATCATCTAAACCGAATAAATGTATTGGAAATCCTCTACCAACAATAAAAACAGTAAGTTCTGCTCGTCCATCGTCTAATACTTTTTCTTTGATATAACCATAGTATTGATCGGGATCATCGATAGCAGGTCTTAGGAGGTATCCCTCCGGGAGAAGATCCCAATTGGTAGTAAATCCATAAATGACAATTGGATTATTATACACCCAATCGCTTATCGGTCTATAAATAACTCTCCTTCGTGGCCCACATGCTGCTCCAAATGAAGCAACACTTAAGAAAACGAGTACTATAACAAGGGTTAAACATACTTTAGTTTGTAATTTTGTTCGATTCATTTAATTTCACCTTTTTTATAGATTAGCTCGAAATTTTATCGTGCCATTATTGGGAAGAATGGAACGTTTCCTATTTAAACTTTTTGATCACATTTTTATATTTGAGATCAACTATTTTAATATAGGTTTAAAAAATAAAACCATTCCTTAATGTGATTATCATAGAATCTTTCCGAAAGTTATAAATAATCGTATTATTAAAAAGTATTAGACATAACACTAAAAATGAAAATAATATTATAAAGAGGGAATAAAAATTTCGTCTGATATAGAAAGTACTAATATATATGAGGAAGAATGGAACGAATTAATTGCGAAACATAAAATAAGATTTGATATATGGACTCTTCTTGGACTTCATTATGAATTAAACGTAACTCAAATTTCTCAGTATGTAGAACAAGGAAAAACTACGGTTGCTAGACACCTTAAATTTATGGAGAAAGACGGACTTCTTCTTCACAGAACACCAAAAAATGTTATAAAGGGAAGGATCCCTGCTAAAATCTATAGAATTAACCCAAAGTTTCAAAAAAAGACAGAAGAAGAAGAGAATTTTTACAAAAAAGTAATTCAGCATTACAGAAAGTTGAGTTATAATATAAGTAAATTACTGAGTTATCTTAATCCATTATTAGATCTCCTTGAAAGTGAATTAGATGATCCTGAACGTGTCAAAGAGATCTATGATGAGTATTTATCTTTTATCCCTTCACCAGTAATATTTTATCTGGATAAGAAACGAGCTGAAGCACTTATGGATATCCATGCAGAATATGTTCTTAAATTACAAAAGTTAGCAATGGAACAAGATTTAAATACAGAGGAGGCTTTTGTGTATTTTGATATTTCATTACCTCTTGCTGCTCTCTTTGAACTGAAAAAAAAGATAAATCTGAAGAAATAGAAACGAGATATCTTTATATATGGATTTTTTTTTTAAAAGAACGAGGAAGGGTTAACTATGTTACTTAGGATAGATAACCAAGTGTTAAAAAAGGCAGAAAAACTCAAAAGTAATTGGAAACTCAAGGAAGCCCTTAATGTCTTAGATAGTTTTGAGATAAACCAAGATCTAACCAATCATCAAAGATATCAATTATATTTTTTAAAGAGTTCTATTCTATTTGATATTCTCAATTCTAATGAAGCTTTAAAGTACGCTGATCTTGCATATAAAGTGAGTAAAAAATTAGGATCAGATTATCTGGTCATTAATACTCTCATATTAAAGGCTCAAATCTTTGCGAGTTTAGTTGAGCCAAAAAAACAATTAGAAGTAATTAATGAAGCTGAAGAAATCCTAGCAAAACAAAGTGACAAATCAACAAATGAATTCCAAATGATGAAAGGGCAAATTTTATATCGTAAAGGGACGTACAATCTTAGTATAGGAAATCTGATCAGATGTTTAAATTTATTAGATAAGGCTTCTCAAATTGCGAGCAAAATTAATGATAAAAATCTAATTTTGCTAATAATTAAATGGTATGGCATTACATATGATATAAAGGGTGAAAATGATCGTGCTTTAGAATTTATAAAACAATATTTAAGACTCGCTATTAAACTCGACAATAAACAAGAAATTATTGGGGCTCATAACTCTTTAGGAATGCAGTTCAGTAAAAAGGGTGATAACAATAGAGCAATTTATCACCTAAAAAAGGGTTTATCAATTTGTAAACAAATAAACAGTTGGAAGACTTTTGTGGTAAGTACATCTCTTTTTGAAGCATATATGGAAGCAAATTATATTGAAAAAGCTCAACAACTACATGATGAAATGGGAGAACTTATTGCCCAAGGAACTTTCAAATTTAATATGGTAGCCTATCGTCTACAAGAAGCCGCGTTATTAAAAAGAAAGCCTGACAGAGATTCGCTTTCGAAAGCAGAAAAGATCTATAAAGAATTTGCTGATAGAAAAATGACATTTATTGAATTTAAATTTGATGCGTTAGTGAATTTATGTGATTTATATTTGATACGATTAAAAGAAACCAGTAATTTAAAAGAAATGGATAAAATTCAATTTTACATTGATAAAATTCGTGCTATTGCTGAAGATGAAGAAGTGTATTCACTTCTTGTAGAAATGAATTTGTTAGATGCTAAATTGATGTTGCTGATTTATAATTTTAAGGAAGCTCAACAATTATTAACCCGAGCTTTAGATATTGCTATTATGTATGGTTTACATTTTATGATTAACCGGGTAAAAGAGGAGCAAATAGAATTATCGAAAAATTTTATCAAATGGGAAAATTTAAAAGTGACTGGAGGAAAATTAGCTGAGCGAATGGATTTAGCTCGTATTGATGAACAAGTTAAAATTTTGCTTCAAAAAAGAGATTATTTGAGAGATGTTATCCGAAATTGAATTTTGAATATGAATTTTTTTGCTTTTTTTTTAAAAAAAATTAAGAAGATAGAGTTAGGTGAGAGGTAATATACTTAGTAATTTCATCGAAATTTTCATAGTTGATCTCGTTGAAATCAAAATAACGGCCATTTATCTCTTTTGCAATCGCACTTACATTCTCATAAAAATCCTTTCTCGATGATCCTAAACCTACGAGAGCAATAGGCATATCAATAGTAAAATCCTTCGCTTTTCTAGGAGTAAATTTTAAGTTAGTTACTTCTTTCAATTCAGTGATAAATGATTGTATCAAATCAATTGATTGATTATCGTCAACATAAAAAAAGATTATAGCTGCTGCAGCACCTCTATAATATTTTGGTCTAATGGCTTGAAATTTTTGATATCTAGAAATATCCCATATTTGAAATCTTACAAGAGATTTCTTAAGGATCTCAATATCATGTGTATAAAAATCAACACCAATAATACTTTTTCCGCCCGATACATCTGCCTTATCAACAAGATACTCTAGTTTGTCAGCATCTTTTTCTTTTAAGCCAAGAATAAGGGTCTTAAACAGTCCATCGAACTTTTTACCCCATACCCCAAAGTAATTTAAAAATTTATCATATCGTCTTATTTTTTTCCGGAGTTCATGAAGTTGGCTTCTTTCAGTGCTTGAGAGCTTTATTCCCAGAACTTTATGCATAATTGCGATAATCTGACCAACGCTGATGGTTTTTTCATATAATTCATAGATATCTGAGGATAATTTTATGATTACCCAATCAATACCAAATGATTGAATAAAAGAGTCTATAATGGCATTCATGCTTTCTGAAGTGATATCTTTACTCTCAAGCTTGTCGAGATATTCCTTTAAAGATCCATTTAAAAGATTGAACTTATAATATCTAATTCCTATTAGAAATTTTGTTAAGTTGTCAATTTTTTCTTCACTCACATACTCCTCATTGGATTTCGCATTCATTTTTCTCACTTTTTTTTCTTTCTTGGACGTCCTTGTCTTTCTTTACCGTCCATGTATATAATGGACATAATATTATTTAAATCTTTCTATCAAAAATATTTTAAATTAAAAATTTAAAACAAAAATTAATCTCTTCCAAGTCTATAAAAACCAAGAAAGAATAGGGAACATATATTTATTAGAATTCAGCAGTCATATCACTCATTATAGGCAGAAAAATTTGCTTTTTCATAAGATTGATAAATACTTTTACTTCAAGTGGATTGATTGCATTTTTATCAATGAAATCTAAAATTGTAAACTGAGTTAAATTTGAATATTTTAGGAATTTATTGACTTGCATAATCATCTCTTTTTCTAAAGCGTTTAATTTTATATTAGGCAATTCTACTATCTTTAATGGATATATAATGCTGGTATTTAGCCTTTGCATGAGCAAACGCTCAATATAAGTAAATGGTCTTACATCGCCATCAAAATCATTTAAAAATCGGCCAAATTTTTCATCAATTTCGATTGTAACGAGACGTAAAGTTTCTAAAAATTCATTTGATGGAGTCTCTTTTATAATAAATATAAGTCTAAATTGTTTATATTCTGACATAATTATCTTTGAATCTTGATATTCCAATTTAATAATTTGGGATTGTTCTGAGGACCCAGTTAGCTCGATCCCAAACGATCTAATCGCATTTAAAAAACCAGAAACTAAGGTTAAATCTAATTTTTTATTTTTAAATGATTGACCATACAAATCTAAGGAGCTTATCTTATCGGTTAGGATTATGTACTCTAAGTTTATCAAATCTTTCAATTTTTGGATTAGACATTGTTTTCTGTATTCTTTTTTTGCCTTTCTTAGTTTATAGATTGAATATGTACCATATGATCCTCCTGTTATAGCTCCACCAAGACATATCAATAAAATTATTAATAAAGGATCAGTTGGGGGGACGATTATTGGAACAGTAACTTTAAATGAGAGAGAGTTAAAACCTGCATCAGTACTATTGAACCAGTATACATATGCTTTCCATGTTCCATCGGTAGCATTAGAACGAATTAAATAACTAAATACTTCATTACTCGATAGGACTGTCCTTTCATTTATATAAATTATAGCCTCGTAAGCATCTTGAATAATGAGACTTAACTTTCCCCCTTCAATCGGTGGATCAACCTCAATCTCTATATCCTGAGCCGGTTGGAATTCATCACCGGAAAGATTTAGAGAAAAATTTTTAGGAAGATTTTCTGCAGATATTTCCCAGTTTGCCCCTTCTGTAATTATATCGTTTAATATAGTTAGTGATTGGTTCTGAAAAACAATATTAACATCTGAGCTTACATTTAGACCATCTTTGAAAACTTGAATGTTTTCCCAGTTTTTTGGGAGGTCAATTTTATAAAAATAATAATTACAAGAATAATTTTCAAGTTCGGGATATAAATACCACTTATTCATCGTCAAATCGCCAATTTCGATGGTGGATTCTATTGATAACGGATTATAGAGATTTATTGTATAATTGAGATTGAAATTTAGGTTGAGCGATTGGTTATTATTAATAGGAATGTTGATTATTGAGCTTCCAATTTTGAAATCTATAGCGTCAATCGACACACTACCCTCTCCAACTGAAGTACCATCATCTACAGAATAATCCACTCCATTAATATTCAACGTCAAATTAATGTCAGAGGGGTAATATGATGTATTCGACAATTGTTTATAGCGATATAAAAATAGTTTTTCATCTTCTGGAGCTCTCCAATCCCATGATCCAAAAACACGATAATATTTATTGACATAAAGAGGTGATCCCGTTTTATTATCGTTTATCTGCCAAAAAACATAATCTCCTGATTCTATATTTCTTGCATCGATGACTAGCCCATAATCTCCTGCAACAAGTTCAAGAGGTTCAGAAAAAGTTTGAGTATACCATTTCAGATCAGTTGACATATTTAACTCAACAGAAGCATAGGTAGGACTCATTGGTTCATGGTCGCCTGAATCCCACCCTGTTACTTTAAAATATATCGTTCCTGGTTCTCCACTCGATTCTACTTTAAATCCTTTAATATCTACTGAATAAATTGTTGTTGGTTCCGTTAAACTTAACTGCACGGCTAATTGTTCGTTTCCTCCCTTTTCCAGGATCTCAATTGTTTTATCAATATCTTCAATCGTAATTATCTCATCAGTAACACTAATGTTTTTAAAATTAAGATCAAGATTCGTAACGTTCCAGTTATTAAAAGGCAATGAGAGTTCAATTTCTGTTATATTTAGAAGGGAGTCAGTAATATTCGCAAATTCTTCCATAGAATATGAATCCGATGCATTATACTTTAGAACTTCAGTTAATTGCTGAGTCAAAGGATTTTTAATTTCTGTTTGATTTGTTGAAATGGATGAAAAAAAGAAAATACTCCCAAGATTTATAATTAAACCTAAAAATATTATCCCAAATATGAATATTCGCTTATTGAGTTTTATATTTTTAATTAAGTACATAGAATTATGATAATATCCCTGATAGATTCGTATATACATTTATGATAAAAATATGTAAATTTAAAAATTTGCATTTTTGTCAAAAGTAATTGAAAGGATTTAGAAACATCAAGCGAGATAAAAAATTAGATGGGAACTGAGGGATTTTCTAAGAGTTATCAAGTATAACCCCCTTTGAACCCCCGACCTACAGGTGTCCTCGTGCACCTTTCTGCTAAAAGGATCTGGAGCCTGTTGTGCTACCGAGCTACACTAAGTTCCCATGCTAATTTTTAATATAAAATAAAATTCTTACTATAATTTATACCTTTTTCTAGTTGATGATGATATTCAAGGTCAGATGCGGTTAGGGATAAACTTAATATAAGAGTGTAAATTAGAATTTTTCTATGATAAGATTAAGTGAATTAAATTTAAAATCCATCACTATAATTCAAGTATTATTGGCACTAATAATTAGCTTATTGTTTCAATTTGTAATCCCAATGAATTGGCAACTACTATATTTATTCGGAACAGGCCCAAACGTACAACATTTTGATGAGGGGGCAAACATCGTAATTTTTACTATAAGTCAATGGTATTTCTCGCTTTCGATTGCTTGGTTTATCAAGCGCGATAATCCATATATTAATAATGTCTTGATTTATTCCCTAATTGGGTTAGCGATCACAATTATAACCGAAATTGCGAGTTTTGGGTTATTTTATGATTATTATCATCTTATTCCCTTTTCAGTGTCAATCTATATTTTTTGGAAAAAAAGAGATACAATTTATCCGAAATATGTAATTCATAATTCGATTGTAATAACTATTTGGCTCTTATTAGTATACTTTTTAAGATTAGCTTATTTTCAAGCGTCCCTAATTGATTATCTAATTCGATTGGTAATTATTGTATCTTTAGGTTATGTGCTTGCCTACATTATAAAATATCTTAAGGAAAGAGAGAAAGAGTAACTATTTATTTAATTCGTGAACCGCAATATTCACAAAAGCGAATATTTTCGGCATTTTTAAGGCTTGCACCGCAAGTTGGGCAAAAATTTGGTTTAGAAGGCAATTTTGAGCCTTTTTGAAGTATCTCATATTTTTCTGGTTCAAATTTATGCTCTTCAGTCTCAAGTAAGTATCCACAAGTTTTACATTGAGAAAGACCTAGTCGTATATAATTATCGCAATTGGGGCATCTACTTATCAATTTTAAACCACAATTTTTACAAAATTCTGCATAAATACTTACTGGGTAATTACAGCGTGAGCAATAATTTTGAGGATTCCAAGATAATTTAATTATAATGGTTCCAATAGCAATAATAACGGCTATGGGGATACCTATTGTAATTAGTAACTCAAAACTTGGAAAAAATAAACCAAAGAAAACCAAAAAAGCAACAATCAACAAAAGTAAACTCAAAATTAGTGCTTTACTTTTTTGATTGTAATTTCGAACGCTCATGAGTAGTAAAATCTTATTTTTATTAAAATTATTTCGGATGCATAGCTTTTCAAACTTACAAAGATGTTTTATTCGTTCTCTGAATTTTCATTGCCGAGAGGAGTATTACAATAGGGGCATTTAATAAGTTTTTCATTGGATTTTATTTCTTCACCGCAGTAGGAACAAATTGTTCTGGATTCACTATATTGTATCACACCTTCCTTCACTATCCCAGAAGATGACCCTTTTTCTTCATTTTTTTTTTCAGCCATTTTTTAACCACTCAAATAAAACTCAATTGTTCTTATTCCTATGAAAAAGTTATTTAATATATCTATTAAAAAAAGTGGAGTCCATTTTTTAAATTTGTCCGTATCTAATTTCCATAATCAAAAAATTTAAGAATTTGCAATTGCTAAATTATCATAATAAAGCACTATTATTTATTTCAAGAGTTGAATTCGTATGCCTGGTTCGCATGGATCATTAACTAAAGCTGGTAAGGTAAGACAACAAACACCAAAAATTGAGAAGACTGGTGTAAATGCTCATAAGAAAAAACCTCCAAGGATGAGATTTAGAAAGTTATACACCCAAAGAATTGAAAAAGGCAAGTATGGTGGACAGCAAGATAGTCTTGGAGCAAAACGAGCAAGTTATTCTCGTTAATTATTTTTTTTTTAAAAAACTTATTGGATAACTCCAATTTTCTTTAATTGATTAATAAGGACTTGGCTTTGCTTATAATAATAGGTGGACTTATCACTATTTTTTTCTAAAATATCTTGATAATCACACATAAGTAGATTCCATCTAATAGCTTTCTTTATACCATTTATCTGCTTAATATTTTGTCCAATCCTTGTTTCTATTGTTTTTAAAAGATATAATGCCTTTCTTGAGTCAACTCGATGGTGTATATAGAATTCAATTAATTCTAGTACAATATTTATTAAAATATATTCATATTTTTTATCCGTATAATCAAGTCCGACTGCTTCAATACCTGCTCGCAATAATTTTTGTGCTTGGGAGAGATTTTCATTATTTTTATAATCTACTGCTCTTAAAAGGTGATATTTGAGTTTTACTTTTGGTGAATCTCTGCTATACTGCAAAGTTTCTTTAAAATCATTCTTTGATTGCGATATTTGAGAATTATGAATATTAATCAATCCCCTATAAAGGTAAGCCATTCCTAGATATTCTTCTCTATTGATTTTTACTTGTTCTTTTTCCAGAAAATTAATAATCGTATCAAAATGCTGTTCTGCTTTAGCAAATTCATCTGTTTTAAAATAGTGTTTTCCCATTTTATAATGGACAATAATTATGAATTCAATGGGTACATCCCCTGATTTGGCTACCCCCAAAGCAGTATTCAAATAGTTCAAGGCAATATCAGGTTGATTTAAATTTTTAGCTATCTTACGCAGTTTTAAAAGAATTGACACTACGATTTTCTTTTGTTTATGTTTATTGAACACTTTTAATGAATTATTTAATAATTGTGCTGCCTCTTCAAACCGATAATTTGTAATTAATTCTTCAGCTTCAGTATAAGTGTTCATAAATTCAAGAACTTTGAAACTCCTTGGTGGAGTATTTAATAAATCATTATGTATATGAAAAAGCTCTCCTTTAGCAATTGAACTTTCATAATGCAGGGCAGTAAAGGGAAAATTATTTTCGTTTAATTCAAAGCCATTAGATTTAAATTCTCTTTCAGGGTTAATTTGGATATAATCTGGCAAATTAATCTTATTTAAATTAATTATTTTGAGCAAAGAATTTAATAACATACGTGAAAATTTAATCCAATTCTCAAGACAATTATCTATGTCAAAATTAGGTCCTTGAAATAAATTTTTTAAGATATAAGGAGTATAGCAATCAAAAGAAGTGCGAATATATAGCTTTTTATATTCCAAGTCTTTAAAATAAGTGAAAAATCCTTTTTCCAAAATGAAAAACTCATCAAATTCTTCATCATTGGAAAAAAACAAAGTTTCTGTTGTTCTAAGTCGTGGTACCCCCTCCTTTAATTCCCAAGGTAACTTAAAAGTGGACTTTAAACCCGTTTTTTTTAAAGTCTCGAGAATTGATGTGATTTCAGATTCATTGAATTGTTCTATCGAATCTCGTTTATTCATTAATGAGATTCTAATTCTATTTACCCATGTACTTTCATACTCAGTATTAATTGGTTCAGGTAATATGAGGTTTAAAAGGTCTACTAATTGAGATTCTTTACCTTCTATCGGAAATAATTGTTCGAGTTTTGCTTGAAGAGCTAAATCTCGTAGCATCTTCATAAATAAGAGAATATTTCTATTCACAGCAGGATTTAGATTCCAAAATTTAAACGCAATGCTCAAGCGAAAGGTTAACATTTCTAAGGGAATGTTTAACCGAACTGGCAATTGAATAGGTATCTTTAAGGTAAAAAGCAAAAGTTTATCGTTCTTGACACTATATCTAAAATAATTTTCTGTTTTTCCTTCGATTTTCCAACCATTTTTTTCAATAACCGCTCGAAGGTTTTCTAATTCATTGGGAGAAAAAAGTTGTATCGTCATTTAATACTGCCAAGAGTTGATAGCTTTCTTAATTATCTAATCGGCTACACTAAAAAAAATCTTTGCATAATTTTGTGGATAATAGATCACAATTATAAATAGTTGAATTTACATGTAAACCATGTAAAGAAAGAAAATATTATCGAACTAAAGAGCATGGATATTTCAAAATTTAATCAAGAACTAGCCTACAAAGTAGCAAAAGCAAATGGGCTTGAAAAACATCAGAGAGTTAAAGAAGCGATTAAAGTTTGGATCGAGATTAGTGAGATGGTACTTACTATTTCAAAGTTACCGAAATTAGATTTTTCTTTTCGATCCATGCTCATTGAAAAAGCTGAACAAATTATCAATCATATTAAAGATTTAAAAAAAATCTCATCTATTTCTTTGAAAATGCAAACGCAAGAATCAGTAAAAAGTCCAGATTCGAAGAGAATTGAAAAAAAAATGGAAATTCTATCAAAAAATACGGAGTTAAAAACAAAATCATTCCCTTCTATCCAAGAACAAAGACATCCTGAAATCCCAGGAGCTGAAAAAAAACCTTCAACAATTATTGAAAGTGATGATATTAAAAATCTACCAAAAGGATTTAAAGAAATTGAAACTTCCGACGATTTTACCATCATTACTCCTCATGATAAGGAGTATGTAGAAAAAATTTTAAACCAAGATATTGATATGAGCGTATTTAAACATCCAGAATCTAATGCAGGAGCGGATAATAAAGAAATAGCTTCGAAAGATAGAAATAAACTTATTTGCTTTGCATGTGGAACTGAATTACCACCAGGAACGAAAAACTGTCCCAATTGCGGTATAAAACTCAATTAAATCTATATATTAAAAGTTATAATATTTTCCAGCATCTTCTAAATAAAAAAGACCAAACCTTTCTTTTCTTCTTCGCTTTAAGGTTTGCCATGCTACTTTTGAGGTAGAGAGTGTAATTTGAGTTTTATATATTTTCATTATATCATAGAGCTTATCCCGGTGTTCAACCATTTTAATTTTAATGTGTTTTTCTATTGGCGCTTTTAAAACGTTATAGGTAGCATATACATAGAATTCCACATTTGTAAGATTAAGTTCTTGAGCCGCTTTTTTAGCCATTATATGAGTTGCTTGATGATCTGGATGATTATTATTATCACTTGGGATCACTAATCTGTCTGCATCCTTAATAATTTCTTTTGAAAGTTCAATTCCTTCCGTAATATGATTCATGGCATCTTGATCATGAAATTCAAATAAATGAACATGAGATTTGGGGAATTGAAATGCTTTAGCTGCTTTCCTCGCCTCTTCTAAACCTATTTTACCAATCTCTTCCTCACTTAAATTGATATATTCTTTCGCTTCTTCTTCGATTAATTCATTGTTTTTTCGTCCCCATGAAATTAATGCACAATTATCCGTCACATAAATCACATGGACCTCATGTCCTTCTTCCATCCAGTTTAATATACTTCCACCACATGCATAGACTTCATCATCTGGGTGTGGGGCAAACACTATAATATTCATGATTACTTTTGATTTCAATTACTAGGTAATTAGAATTAGTAATCTATTTTCTTAATATTTTTTTGTCTTTTAGAGTTAGAAATTTAAGTTATTACCTTCTATTAGGTATTATTAAATAAAAACATGAAATGTCATGATGGAATCAAATGATCATGTAGAGGGTTCTCCATTAGAGGTAAAAGAACCAAAAAAGATGAGTTCTGTTTTGCTTGTTATTTTAACCATTATATCCGTATTGATACAGATGCCCTTATTTTTTATTCCAGCAGGTAGATGGGATTGGATTGAGGCATGGATATATTTAATAATTTATTTTATCTTCATGACCAGTAATGTCCTTATACTTAACAAGAAAAATCCCGAGGTACTGATTAACCGTATAAAGACGAAAAAGGAAGGTATGAAAGGGAAGAAGGGATCTGACAAATGGTTGTTCCCTCTTATATCTATCGTTTTCATTGGGCTCTTCCTCCTCCCTGCATTTGATTTTCGTTATAGATGGTCAATTGTTCCAGTTTATGTCGAAATCGTAGGTTTTATACTTTTAGCAATATCATTCTATGTTTTATTTCGAGCGATGCGGGATAATGCTTATGCTTCGAAGGTATTAGATGTAAGAAAGGAAAGTGGTCATAAGGTAATTGATACAGGGTCTTATGCAATTGTACGCCATCCTATGTATACAGGGTTTTCAATTATGGGTTTTGGTCTCGCACTTGGGCTGGGATCCTGGTGGACGTTGATTTTAGCAATATTAGCAGTTGTATTACTTGCGTTAAGAATTTTCTTCGAGGAAAAGATGCTTACTAAAGAGCTTGAAGGTTATGTTGAATATAAGAAGAAAGTCAAATATAAGCTTCTTCCGAAAATTTATTAGAAATTTTAAAC
The DNA here is from genome assembly GCA_016840165.1 of Promethearchaeota archaeon. Lineage (GTDB taxonomy): Archaea > Asgardarchaeota > Lokiarchaeia > Sigyniarchaeales > SOKP01 > SOKP01. The sequence continues at coordinate 22,478 of JAEOSU010000061.1, read as the reverse complement.
AGTGATTTCTGAGCGTCTATTATAGATCTATTTTTTTAATTTCGATTTTCTTCTTTATTATATTCATATAAGCTTAATAATTATATCAAAAAAGGCATCTTCCTTCTGCTTAGATGGATGTATATCTTTAATTTCACAGGATACTTTAACTTTCAATTCCCTTTCGAGAATTCCCTCTGTAATACCAGCAATAATATAGATATGGTAATCAAAATCCCTAGTATCGGTTAAGAATGGAGAATTTTTAAATCGGAATGTAGCACTCTTACCTTTAGGATCTATGTTTATGATTGAGATTTCAATGTCTGGTGAAAATGGGTCATATGTAGGATAAAAGCTTTTAAAACTTTCTAAATGAACTCGTGAAATTGGATTATTCTTCAAACTTTTCATTTGTTTATATACGTTATCTCCAAACGTGAATTTTATGTCCCTGATGGCTTCTTTTCCCACTTTTTTGGCCAGTTCCCCAGTATCAGGGATATACTTCTTGAAACGAGAAATAAGTGCCTTATAATAAGAAATTGCTAATTCAAGAGGAATAAAATTTCTCTTAGTTGTAAAGAACAGTCGGTATGCCCCTATTTTTTTACTAAAAATATGCTCTTTCAATTCTAGTATAGATACATATTTAGAAACTGTATTTCTCGAAAATCCCGTAAATTTGGCTATATCTGAAACTGTGACTCCGCCTGGTTTGTCTCTGATATACTCTAAAATCTCAAACTCATGATTAATAATATGTTTTTTTTCAGTCATTGGCTAGAATAAATTGATCATCACTAATGCTCATTGCTCAATAATTAACAATATTAGATGTTAATATTTAAAAATTGCTCAGCGATTACTAAAAGAAAGAAAATAACAATCCTTATATATTAGAGTGTAATAGTGATGATCATTAATTGTCAAAATATGACGTTCAATGTCAAAAAAAACTCTACTAATATCACTTGTTGTTTTGGGATTTGGTTCCGCATTAATACCTACTGGATTTATCATTGATAGTTATGTTGAGAATATGGTTGGAGATTCGGTTGATGAAGGACTTTTAGGAATCCAAGAGGGCGCATTACCCATGGTAGAATCGATGATCGCAGAACTTGGAATTCCAAGAACATTAAGAGATATTAGAGAAGTTGGGTTAAAGGAACTCGAAGCCATTGTGAATGCCACTTTTTTTATGTTTTTAATCAATATGACCTTGCATGAACCTACTACCCTAGGAGTAGTACCTATATCATTATTTTTTGACAGATGGATTCAGTGGGTTCTGATTATACCTGTAACTTTCAGTTCTGCTCTACAAAATATGGGATATCCCCCAATAAAAGGAATTTCTGAATATTTTCAACAAGATTTATGGTATGGAGAGGCAAAATATTTATTAATGGAAGGTAATGGAACCTTACCAGGATTAATAGGTAATAATACAATGGGAACGGGTGTCATAGACTATTTAGATTTATATGATACCGCATTAGGGAACTCAACTTTAGAACAAGAATTAGTATTAGGTTATAATACTACATGGACGAAACTCTCTAAACTAACACAGTATTATCGAGAATATTTCGTTCCAATCGCTATACCTATGTTAGTGGATAATTTGGATACAATAATGCCTGAATATTCTGGAATGAATACTATAGAAATAGCAGAAAATTACTTCTATGAACAATGGGCAAATTGTTCATTGTATTCAGAGGGTATTGATTTCAGTACGATTGTAGATGAGTTAGATGAACCATTATATGGATTTGAGGTTGGACGTAATTGTCCATCAAATATAACGAGAGAAGCAACAAATGCATTATGGAATGAACAAAACAAAAGATCGATATTAAATGATACTGGAATAAATGAATGGATCCTAGCCTTAGAAAATCAAACATTAGCAGAAGACTTATGTATCGAATTCGGTTTAGATCCGTATCAGATGGATCTTCTTTTAAATTGGTTGTGGAAGGAATCATTTAAATGGAATATCGTTCCTGTTTTAATCACACTTCCCCCTCCAATTGGAGAAGGTATGAGTTTATCAGAGTATGCTAAAGTTATATTTTTAGAAGTCTGGGTAAATGGTACAGCAGACGGAAAAGTATTATATCTGTATGGATTTCCTCTTGAATTAAAAGTTACAATAGTTTATGGTTTTGAAATCGGTTATCAAAGCCAAAAAATTCCAGTAATCCCCACTAACATCTCATTAAAATCCGCTAGGTTGTTATGGAATATATCGAATAATTTTTCACTCGTGAATAAGAATGGTTTGAAAGAATGGTTTAATGCTGTAAAAAACCCAGAATCAGCCACCGCTTATGGATTAATGATAGCAAATTACTTAGAAGAGGGAGAATTGCAAATGATTCTAGATTGGATACCCCAATTTAAAGAAAATGTGATGCCGTATTTAGCGCAAGAGGAGATGAATCTTCCTACGGATTCTAAATCACTAACAAATAACATCATGCTAGGTATGAATTTATCAGGAGCAGGATTAATAGTATTAGCGGGAATATTATTAACAATTAACATAGTTAAAAAAAAAGGCTCACATAAATAGTTTAAGTTCTTGATTTTCTTTTTCTATGATTGAATTTCTCTATTGCCTTTTCTCTCCATATAGTATTCCATCGCTTGAATCCTGATTTCACATATTTTTCTCTTTTATATATATCACGACTAACCCAGTTAAATAATACAAAGTAGCGTTTAGCACCACTTTTTTTTGTTAAATTTCTTGACCTAATTCCCAATTCATACCTCAGATGATTTACAAATTTTCCTTCCACAGCATCTTGTAATTTACCTTCTATGATAGCTGGTTTATATTTGATCCCTTCCTCATCAAAATAATCGCGTACTCTATCAAAAATGTTACCACGACAGAGAAGAATCTTTTCTTTTTCTTTATCAAAGTGAAGTTCTTCTAATCCGCTTTTTACAAGTTCTACCGTTTTCTTATAGGGCATTTTATTTTTCCAATTTTCTTTCTTGAATAATTCCACGGGAAGCGTACGAAAAATGATTTTTCCAGTATCTTTTCTAAGAAAGCCAATAAACGCATCCCCTACTAAATCCCCGGTGCCAGCATCATCGATTTCAATTGACATGTGATTAAGAAGAATGATTTATCTAATAATTAATGAAATTAATTGCCAAATATCAATTTTGAGAAAATACAGTTTTAAATTTTAACTTTAATTTATATTATAAACATAAAATAAATGAGTTTACAGAGAATTTATTGATGAATGTTGAAATCTTAACGATTGGAAATGAAATTTTAATTGGAAAAACTCAAGATACTAATTCAAATTGGATGGCAAAGCGAATTACGAAGTATGGGCATCGATTAAAACGAATAACCACTATAGGAGATGACTTAGATGAGATTTCAACTACATTAAAAGAAATACTTGCACGAAAACCAGATATGATAATCACCACAGGAGGACTTGGACCAACTTTCGATGATATGACTTTAGAAGGGATTGCGAAAGGTTTAAAGAGAGAGATCGTATTGAACCAGCATGCTTTTAATTCCATCAAGAAAGCATATGAAAGTGCAACCCGAAGAGGGATTTTAAAACTTGAAGGAATGACTAAAGAAAGGAAAAAAATGGCTTACCTTCCTCGTGGTTCTACCCCATTACCTAATACAGTTGGAACAGCCCCTGGAGTGAAATTAACGGAGAAGAATACTACGATTTTTATTTTGCCAGGAGTGCCTGCTGAGATGAAATCCATGTTTCGAACTGTGATCACACCTCTTCTGAAGGAAACCAAAGGGAAATTTATAGAAAGAGGATTTATTTTTACTGGTATTGGAGAATCACAAATTGCTCCATATATTACTCAAATAGAAGAAGAATATCCACAACTATGGATTAAAACTCACCCCCGAATTGGGCTTTCTGTAGAAGTTGAGCTTTCTGTTACGTGTTTTAATGTAGAAAATGACGTTGAGTTAGTTGAGAATGCCATTAAGAAGGCTAAAAAAATAGTCCACAATCTAAATGGAAAAATTAAGACGGAATAGTAGTTGAGATGCCACTGGGCAAGTGTAATTCTCTGTAAGCCCTCACTTTCGTGTTTAAGCTCACTTCATAGACATCTCTAAAGATATGATACTTCAACATTTTGGACATCATCAGAAACTCGTACCGTTCTAGGCTTGAACTTATCAATCTCCCCAATAATCCAGTTTCTAACGCCATTTCGAGTAAGCTTATCGGAGAAATCTTCAGTCCGAGCAGGATCCACAGAAATTATCATACCTCCCGCAGTTTCATGGCAAGTGCAATCATCAAAAGAATAACCTAATTCCTCAGAAAGGCTTTTAGAAAGTGTGATTGAAGGTGTTTTTGTGATTAAGGCAGATAAGTTTGAATGTTGGAGCATTTCTTCAAGATGACCTGCCAAACCAAATCCAGTTACATCCGACATCGCATGCACAAAAGAAAAATCTTCATAGCTGTGTATGGTTTTAACTACATCTTGATTAGAAGTTGTCATTAGTTTGATGGCAAAATCAATAGATTTTTTAAGTTCTGGTTGAGAATATTGCTCTAAAAAATCTGGAAAATCTTTTAAGACACGATAAGCCGCCATGATTGCCTGCAGGCCAATGGGTTTCGTTAAAATTAATTTGTCACCATTTTTTACGCCATTTTTAGGGATGATGTCGTCTTTTTGAGCAAATCCACTTGCTTCTCCTCCAGTAAGAGGCCATGCTGAATAAATAGTGTGTCCACCAACGACTTGTGAGTTCAATTTCTTTTCCATAAAGTTTTTTATCCCTATTAAAATACCTTCAGCAATCTCTATTGGCATATTTATAGGAATTGCCAAAAATACCAACATACCTGATATCTCAGGAACATTTAATGCAAAAATATCATTTGTTACATTACAAGCAGCAATTTCTCCCATAATATCTGGTTCATCGACTATTGGAGTCATTATATCAATATTTTTTACCAGAACCAAATCTGTTTTTGGAATTGGTACTAGTGCAGCATCTTCAATATCTCCCGCTAATCCAGTTTTTACTAGCAGATCTCGTAAATCCGTTGGTCCGAGTTTGCAACTTCATCCATGTATTTTTACCTGTGAAGTAAGTCGATACTCACTTTTTTCTTGCATTTTCACCTCACTTTTATTTTACATATTTTTTAAAAAGGAACTACTATGTCTAAAGAACGTTTTAGCTCTACTTTTAGTCGTGCTAAGATGGTATTACATTCTTCAAGAGACATCTTGTTAAGAACTTGTTGATCACCATCAATAGATACCCCACCTATCATATTTGGACCCAAAGAACATTCAATGCAATCCACTGTTGTATCTTGTAATAGTGTTGATATTAAACCTTGAAAATTCTCTCCATAAAATAGAGAACGAATTGGTTTTTTCATGTGATAGACATATAAGTATTCATAATTCAATGAACTTAACGAAAATAAGATATATTTTTGATGATTTCGAGTAAATACAAGATGAATAATAAGAGGGTCATGTATTTTTGACATTGAATATATCACCTCTTGGAATTTTTGAGTATTGCAACTAAGTATCGATTATCTCCCAATTGTTCTCCTTGTAATTTATAAGGATCCTTCGCAAATGGCTTTCTGATATTATCATATTGTTCACGGTTAGAATAAAAATTTAGTTGCTCTCCCACAGGTAACTTTTTTAGAAGGATCTTAAGCTTGATCATTAGATTCGTACAAGTAAGATCGGTAAAGTCGTATGTTTCAAGAGTGACCATTTTTATTAATCTATACTTAATTCTATTTATTTTACTTAAAAAAATATAATTCTTTTATGGTATAAACCTTTTCGATTATTTTTTAATACCATATTCGCTAAATCCTCATTATTGAGAAGTGATACATTTTTTAACGTTTTTGAGAGGAATATATTTCTTTTTTCTAAGGATGGTGCGTGAGCATAGAACTTAAGATTTTTCAAATCTGCTGTGGCTTCTAAAATATCTTGTATATTAAAGATTTTTTCTTTTTCATTAATTTGATGTTCTCCAATCAGTCCATAAACTCCATTTTCAAGGAATATAACTTGTGTCGATATATCATGAGTGGCACTTGCTATTGCAAATGATACGCCCCCAAAAGTCCATTCAGAGGCATAAGGACTACGTGTAATAAAGATAGTTAATTGTGGTCTTGCTTCATTTTTTTGAGGATCATAGATGATTAATGCAGAATTAGAGGAGATTATAGGATGTTGCTTTTCAAATTGATCTATTATTTTATTTAGATTACAAAACATATAATGAGGAATAGTATCATCTGATAAATAATACTCGTTAGTGGATTGAGAGCGAATGTAACCTCTTGCTGTTCCACAGCGGGTACAGGAAAGCATTGAAAATTCTAATTTTTTTTCATTTGCTTTCTGTTTAATATCTAAAAGTGATTGAGAGATATTTTCAAATTCAGATGGTTTTTGACCTTTATGACCAAGATGTACTCCATCAAGATAACCATAAAATTCAGTGTTAAGATTTCTATTAATAGCGGCATTCATTAATCGCACAGAATATACGGATGTTCTATGCATATACGGTCCATCATTTTGTAAGAGACCGATTCGTGAATCAAATTGCTGTTTCATTATTTTCTCTATTATTAGATCCCAAAAGCTAAATCTATTATCTAAGTCTTCAAGAGATAAACTTATTGAATCTAAATATCTTTTATGCAATATATCAACTGGAAGACCTAATATCTTAAGTTCATGATGATCAAGAAAAAGCTTGATCTGAGGGATTTTCAAAATTTTGATCCATATATCACTCATCCTTTTATCTAATAAACTATAGAGACTTTCTCCACTTAAAAAAAAGGTTATTTCATAATGAGGAGATCTTTCTTGATTATTTAGATAATTTAATACAGCCATTAACCATTCTAATCGTTCTTTACTCAATTTATCAAAAAAAAGAAAAAATATTTTAATCGTGGTCATAATTGTCTATATTAATCTATTTTTTTGTTATGGTTAATTCCCAGATTCCGGGTTGTAATTTTTTAGAGGATATCTCATTCCCTTTTTTTTTCATATCATAAGGAATTGTATCAGTGGCTGCAGGTGGATGATCAGTAAGCACTACCAATGTGTCTCCAAGAGATAATTTTTTCATCTCATTCCTGACTGCTAATAAGCAGTAAGGACAAACTTTCCCCAAAATATCTAATTTGTATTCTACCATGTTTATTTACCTCTTTTATATTAAGGGAGTATTGCAACTACTAGTTCAATTACCCAAACGTGAAAGATTATCGCACCAATGACCAATCCTAAGATATAAAATAACGATCGCAAATTTCCCTCGGTCCCCATCACGATTTGTCTTAAAGGACAACCACCAAGTAGTACTCCGATAAATCCCATGCCAAATCCCCCAATAATTGCTAATAATACATAAGAAATTATAGATAAACCTCCTGGAGCCCCTGGAATTGGAGTGAGGGGGTTAGATTGAGTAACTGACCAGAGAAAGTTAGGAAACGCACTAGGAATAATTGCCCAAAAAAGTAAATATCCTAAGAATCCTCCCCCAATTAAGGCAAGATATCCGAAAAATAATCGAGTGTGTTTAAACATCATAAGATCTCTCATACCACCAATCGAACAAAATCCTGACCTCTGAGCAAGATAACCAATCAGAAAGCCTAATGCAAGTGTTACCAAGGGAATGATTATAATAGCTGCTGAAGAAACTAAGAATCCGTCTGCCATTAATTAAAATCCCTCCTTTTCATTATAAAAAGAAGGATTAATACACCTACTGCGACTCCTCCCGCAATTGAGAGGACCCCTATTAATGCAATTAAGTCACCATATGCAAACCTTAAGGCAACTCTGTAAGGGCATGCACCTAATAATAATGCGAGATTTAAAACAGCGATTCCTCCTAGAAAATAAAGGAGATAGATGATTGGTTTTGTCTTTTTTACTTTAAATTCTTTGTTTCTTGTAGCGGCAATATAACCTCCAATAATAACGCCGATAATTGTGAGAACAGGAGTAACCATAGAAACTGGAGCAATTCCCAAACTATCACCTGTAAATGCGTTAAAAAAGGCATTCACTAAGTCTCTAGTATGGCAAGCAACACAAAATCCATACGCTTCCGGTCCACCAGCACTAATAATTAATGCTTGAACTAAAGCAGCAAAAAATCCAATAAGGATACCCAGAAATGCCGGAATTTTAATAATTTTACTAATCTTGTATTTAGTACCCATTGTCATAATCTACTTGCAACGTATATATTTTATTTGAAAAGTAATATTTATTGATTTATTAATTTATTTAATAGTATTTATCGAAGTTATCGATAGGTACGGTAATATTTTAAAAATAACATGATTTAGGTTGCCACAAATCCTAAGGAAGGAGGAGGTTAATTTTTTTTGTAATTTTTCGGTTTATGTTGAAGGGATCTTTATAGTATAATTTAAGAGTTACTTCATCTACCCTGTGGTCTGTAATTTTTCTTTCACTTTCTCGGATAATTTTAAACACATAATTGAATTTAAATACATTTCCCGATTTCAACTCATCAAGAAACAGAAGCATAGGAAAGCTTTCTTTTTTAAGATATTGTAAATAAGGAGGAGCTTTTAAGGCTATTTGCAAATCCTTAAAAAGTAAATTTGTAGGATTGTTCAACTTAAAATTGAAATAAATCTTATTACCGATCGATTTGATATTTTTAAAGAAAAGCAAATCTTTTGCTTCTAAAACTTCCTCCTGTTCGGGACTGTATAAATAATCATCAATTATTTTAGCATTTAGATTATTTTTTCGAATAAATTTTAGAACTTCTTCTTTCAAGAATTCTGAATCCAATTCGGTGTAGGAAGCAAGATTCTTGAGTTTGATTCGATTAGTAATTTCTAGGTAAAATTTAATCTGAGCGAGTAAGAGTTTATCATTACTTCTTTTATTAAAAGTTTTTAACTTATTTATCAGCATTTCCTTGGTATCTATAAATTTAGTTATATAGGGTCGAATAAAGAGATTGAAAATATTATTATCTTCAGTAATTTTTCCTATGATATTATCTATTCGGTTTTCACTCTCTTCAATAAATAATTGTATCTGTGATGTATTCATTTCGATTAATTTTTTCACATCTGAAAATTCATTTTTCTTTATCAATACTTTAATTTTCAAATCTAAATTCTCAAATTGATTATTGAACTTTTTAAATCCCTCGATAGATTGAGTAATAAGGTTTTGAATATGCCCTTGAAATAGTTGAAATCCCATTTCATTTTGAATATTATTTACTTTTAGGTCCTCAACAACTTCTTTGCGATTACGAATATCAACAAAATAATCAATAACTTTATCCTTTACAATCTTTATTTTACGGTCCAAATCACTGAGATACTCTTGAATTTCTATTTTTGTACTAACCCAATTTCGTAATAAATTTTTATATATTTCGTTGAATTCAACATTGTCAACTAAATCTTCGCGGATATCATCATCAAGGTTAAAAAGGTAATTTCTCAGTTGAGTTATTTCAAAAAACTTCTCTTTAAGATCCTTATCTTGGGTATTACTCAATAATATTTGATCTAAATCATCGGGAAAGGTGTATTCCTTGAGATCCTCATACTGAGCTTTTAAAATTTTGATACGATCTTGTAAATTTTTTACTCTTGATTGAATGCTTATGGTATATTCCTTTTTTTTCTCTTCAAATACTTCAGAAATAAATCCCTTTATAATGCTAAGCTCATCAATAATATTAACCTTGGTTTCTTCCCAATCTTCAATTAAATTAAAAGCTAATCGCTTGTAATCAAACTTATTAATTTTTTTATTGAACTTTTTAATTTTTGTCAATGATTTGCGATATATTTTATCTAATTCGATCTCTGTATCGCGAAACTTAAAATCCCTTATATAAGCATTCATTTTTTCTCGAAAATCGGCAGGGATTCTTTGAAATTCCCGAATTTTTCTCCGAAATGCTGCTAATTCTTCATTTACTTTTTCAATGGTCTCATGGATATTGCTAAACAATTGTTTAATACTTTTTAATGTATATAGAATTTCATCTTTAACATCGGGATCTGTCTCATCATTAAGAGTCTTTTCTAATTCAATGAAGATCCAGACTGCGACCTTCTTACTTTCTAAGATTAAACAGATATTTCGAAGAAGTAATATGGTTTTCTCTCGTTCTCTCCAATACTTTGATTCTAAGGTGTAAAGGATTTTTGTAATTTCATTTTCTATTTCTAATTGGTATTCCTCGTATAATCTCTTAAATACTAACGCTACAGCATCTCGTACATTTTCAGAAGGATTTTCCAACTCTTCAAATACGTAATTAAATACTTCAATAATATTATTTTGACTCAAGTGATAAAGAGCGTTAATGATAACATTTCGATATTCAAAATCACTGGAGTATAAAGCATTTATTAAATTTGCCCAAATTTGATCAAAATTATTTTTTGAAATGCTAACTAACGCATCAATTACACGCAGTTGGATTCTATAATCGTCTTCTTTTAGAAGCGCTATTAATTTGGGAATTACAGGGATGATTTCAGAACTCTTTTCTTTTCCTATCTCTCCAAATAACCAAATTATTAATTCTTTAACTCGAGATTCTTCATTATATAAGAGATTTAACAGCACATACATGATCTTTTCTTTTGATAAGAAATACGTCCCAAGTATTTTGAGCAATTCTGCGGCAGATCTTGCTACATCATCGTCATCATCACGTAAGTTTACAATTATTATGGATAACAATGGTTCAAAATCAGGGATTTTAGTGTAATCTTGATTTAAAATCTTTTTAAGAGTTTTCATCACCTGCAATTTAACTTTCCAATCATTATCTAATAGTTTTGAATTAAATTCATCAATAATTTTATAGAGTTCATCTTTATCAATGTGTAAGGACAATATTAGGTTACCGATTATTTTTACCGCTAATCGTTTTACTACTGCTTCATTGTCATAAAATCGATTTTTAATACTATCTATCAGATCTATAAGTAGATTAGGGCGATATAATGAGATTTGATATAGAATCTCTAAAGATACAAGTCTTATCCATGAATTGGAATCATTAACTAATTTTTGGATTAGCTTAACGGCTCTTAAAGAAATTGAAGGTGATTTATCGCAAATTTTATTTAAGAGATTTAAACTTTTATAGACTAATTCTTTATTTGAATCTGATTTTTGATTTCTAGAAATGATATAAAACAAATCATCTGCGGCTTTCTCGTAGTTACCGCTTAAAATCAAACCTTCTATTTTTTTCACATCTAATACAATAATAGTTAATCCGCTTTATTTTGATCATTTCACAATTAAATCAGATATTGCAAATATCTCATTTGTCGAAATACTATAAAAATGTTTTTTCAATCAATACATAGTAATATGTTATTTTAAATTTAATGAGAATAAAACTAAAAGAGACATCAAATAAGCTTGATCTGAAAATAAGAAAAAAGAGAAGGAATTAATTTTTGTAATATTTTAAAATTTTGTCCCTTATTCATTTATTTCGATTATAGCAGAGCCAGGAGTGGCTACTTGTTCTCTATAGGTTAAGATACCATTATCTACTTCCTTAGTTTTGACCAAACCTTTTTTAATATCTTTCTCAGAAATCCATCCCCGTTCTCCGGCTTCAAATTGTTTTATAATATTTCCATTTTTATCTTTAATATCCACATTGGTAATCGTTGTTTGATTTAAATCAAAATAAACTCGATTACCATCAATTTTGGTAACCTTAGCTTCAGTGATTAAAGTATCACCTGGCCTCACCATAGCTCGCATTTCTGCTTTAGTTTCTATAAGTTTCCCAAATCTGCCATGCTCAAGAAAATCTTCGAATAATTTGGTAATAAATCCATACGAAAAAAGTCCATGGGCAATAATACCTTTCAATCCAGCTTTTTCAGCAATCTCATCATTAGTATGGATTGGATTTGTGTCTCCCGATGCTTTTGCATACTCTCTTAACAATTCCCTAGTGATTCCATCAAATTCATTCTTGATAACTTGACTAACTTTCATATCTGCAATTTTTACCATTTTTTATACCTCCTTTACGAGATTTAATATCCTCCAGGTCGTACAGCAGCAGTCACTACTGGTTTACAGACCATTTCTCCATCTTGATTTTTAACTTCAACGTGTAAATCGGCAAATAAGATCATATTATCTTCTATTACCCATACTTTTCCCCATTTTGCCTTTACACTAAGTTTGTCTCCTGGTTTCACATCTACACATCCATCCCAGTTATAAAGCTGCCCAGCATGTAATAATTTATTAGGATTAAGAATAAAAGTACGTTCTTTACCATCTTTAGTCAATTTCATTCCCAAGAGCAGTTTATATAATGCTTTAATTGTAAAATGGTTTGCAAAAGCATGGCATGCAATAATTCCATCCTCTTCCGATCCAACATACTTTGGGTCAGCAATTCCGTATACTTTTGCGAAATCAACAAGTTTTTTATATCTAATGCTAATATTTACTTTACCCGGTACATCTTTTCCAGAGAGGTTTTTTGTAAGAAATTCTGCATTTTTTTTTATTTCTTCTGGTTCCATATTTACTTCACATTAATGTCTGTAATTTATTATTAAAATATTAATTAATAATTAATTCTGGGTTAATTAAAACTTTCTTCTCTCGAGATTCTTTATAATAATAAGATTCATCGAGAAATTTTACGTTATTTAAACTATGAAAAAGAGATTTTGGTAAAAATTTTCTCGGTTTCTTTACTACTGGCAAAATATTTATAAATTCTTGAAGTATTAAGTGCTCCGTTTAATAGGATGCATGACATATTGAAAGCATCAATAATTTCTAATGCATAGTTATCAATTGGCTTTGATTGTTTTATGTCTTTCTCATTAGCATCGATTTTGGCAAGTTTACCTGATTCTTTCAATTGAATAAAGGTAGAAGTAGTTAAATTTTGGATTAATTCATTATCTTGATTGAGAATTCCATCTACATCTTTAATTAGGAAACACTGACTAAGTTCCAGCTCATGGGCGATAGAGAGGGTAATTGAATCGGAGGTGACATCCCAACTATGTGGTAATGAATCTTTCATTTTCAAATACTTGAAGGGTAAAAAAAGAGAGATGGAATGATCAATTGTTAGCAATTCCTCGATTTTTTCTGTCAAATTTATAAATGGGTATTGGTGAGCTATTTTGTTTCCATTATAATTCATGGCATATATAGCCATCCAATGGGCCATATTATTTCCAATTTTCAATTCCTTATCGAGAGTTCGTATAAAGTTAGCGTATGAAGCCCCTCCTGGGATAATGATGACATTGTTGATAAGATTTTCTTGGACTAGTCTTTTAAATTGGGAAATAGTGTTTTTGAGATATATAGGGTTTTCTATTATAGAGCCGCCAATTTTAAAAAGTGCTTTTTCTAAAATCATTATTACAACTTTATTAGATGATTATAATATAATGCTCCTGCTACAGCAAAAGCAGATGAGCTAACATTATCCGGAATTCCCGTAATATTTCTAAAATCTAAAATTTTAGTATAATTTAATTTATTTAAGGCTTTCTTAACCAAAAAGTCGCTACATAACCCAGTAACAATAAATTGAGGATCAGTTTCGAAATCGGGAAATCTTTGTATAAGATCTTCCATTAATAATTCGATTTCTGATGAGATGAGTTCAAGTTGTTTTTGATAGATATATTCCGCAATCTTTTTGAGCTCTTCTTTCGAAATTAAATCTAAATCGGAGCATATCATGCGAGCTAACCGAGCATAACAATCCTCTAAGGAAGTAGACCTATGATCAGCAGTATCGTTGATGTACTCCGCCTCAGTTATATTGTTTAAGATGCGTTGAACATCAGAAATTAATGCGAACTTTTCGAATGAAACCCGTAATTTTTTTCCTTGGAGAGGTACAAAATGAGTAATAGACGGAATTGTTGCCCGCAAGCCTCCGGTATATATTAATTCATGATTAATGATTCGTGTTGTATCGTCTTTTCCTTTAGTATTTGGAAGAGAATTCACAATTGGAATAATATCTATAGTAGTTGAGCCCCCATCAATTAGGATACAATTTTTTACGAAATTACCAACAAATAGAGCAGTTGAAACCCAATTAGCTGCGGAAATAGCTAAGTAGTCTTTCTTCGCTAATGAAAAGTCCACAAATTGATTGTGAATAGTGATAAATTTTAATCTATCAGTGCCAAATACCTCTTTTAGTGCCTCTAATATGGTAAAAATCCCTTCTCTTTTAGTATAGAATGCATCTGAGAGTTCTGCTGTTATGCTAACTGCGATAAAGTTAATCTGCTCCTGTGAGATGGAATCATCGCTCGTCAATCTTTCGATAAGTGTGTTAAACATTGTAATTATATCTTTGTTGGTTTTCTCCCAAAAAGGGAAATATTCAATCACTGATGCTGCTTTAATAATTTTCTCTTCCTTAATTTCTATGAAAGCTGCTTTTGAATTCGCACCACCGATATCTAATCCTATGATAAACATGAGTAGTTAGACGTTTTATATTTTATCTTGATAATAATAGGAATATAAGTAAGAGATAACCTTATCAATATTTTCTCCAGTTAATGCATTCGTTAGGATATAATCATTATTCTCTAATTCCAAATGCCCACAAAGATAATCAATTTCTTGAGCACTGGCTAAATCCATTTTATTTATCAAAACGAAAATTTTAGTTTTTCCTTGTTTTGTAAAATTTTGGTATACCTCTTGATAGAGTTCGATCTGGGATTCAATGGTATAACCACAAGAAGGAGTAGGATCAAATACAAAAAGGATAAGATCCGAAATGGCTTTTAAAGCTAGTATAGCTTTTAGTTCAATATTATTCCTTCGAGGCATTGGTCGATCTAGGATGCCCGGAGTATCCATAATCTGAATTTTTATGGTATCAAAGCGTCGCTGAATTACTAAATGTCCTAAATTGAGTTCTTTTGTAGTGAATGGATATTCTTGTACTTCTAGCTTTTTATTAGTAGAAATTAATTTAACGATACTACTCTTTCCTACATTAGGATAGCCCGCAACTACAACACAAGGAGAAGTATAGTCAAGAGAAGGGATTTTTCTTAATCCTCCTCGAATTTGGTTGAGATATTCTAAATTCTGGTTTTGTTTATTTATAATCGACGAGATTCTGCCAAAAGCGGCTCTACGAATTTGATCAGCTTCTTTTGGAGTTTCTATATGTCTTAGTCTTCTTAATGAATCCCGCTCAATTTGGTTCAAAATAGGAAGTATCCCATTAAGTTTACCTAGATTTAAACGTAATTTATCAACATCTACGATTAAGGCTGCTAATTCTTTATAAAAATCAGGTAGTTCCTCAATCATTGGGACCCTTTTTATAATGGTAAGAACCCTATTAATGATCTCATCAATAGCAACTTTAATTCTTTTATGTTCTTTTTTCTTTGCTTTAATTAAGATTGATGCGTTTTTTGATACTTGAGCAGAACTTTTCATTGCCTTTTTGAATGCAATATCAAGTAATTCTTGGCTGCCAGGAACGTGAAAAAAATCTGAAAAAGGATTATCCATAATTTTATAAAATTACTCTTTTGTTATATTAAAGAGAGCATAAAATTTTACATTTTCTCTTTTATTTCGGAAATTTTTTGCTTAATGAATGTAATTTCTTCAGAGATATCAAGATATTCTGGGGGAATCGATTCGTATAATTCTAAAACGTATTTATATCTCGCGAGTGCCCTTCCTAAATTCGCTATTTTCTCTTCTTTTTCTGCTTTTTCTTTAGTAAATCGCGCTTTTTCTAATTTAAGCTTGATTTCAGGAGGTAAAACGGTTTCGCCTGTTCCTTTTTTCTCGAGAAATCGTTCTTTCTCGTTAATTACAGTAGAGACTCGTTTTTGAAATTTCTGTTCACTCTGTATTTTTCTTTGTTGAGTTAAATATTCCTTTCTAACGTCCTCTTTCTTATAAAGTTCAATATTTCTTAATTCTTGGTTTAATGTTCTTAGTTGATCATTCCAACCTAAAGTTGTAAAAATTTTAATGGATTGGGTATATAATTCCTTTGCCTTATCATATTTTTTCTCCTTTATATGTCTATTAGCTTGGTCCAAATATGAATTGGCTTGATTAATCAGTTCTTCTTCTGCTTTTTGTTGTTGCTGAATTGCTAACAATTTTTCTTGCTTTGCTTTAATTTTTTGAAGCCTAATATCGTGTACCTCCTTACGAATTTCCTCTTCTTTTTCTTTTCTTAATTGTTCTTTCTTTTCTAGTTCTTGGATTTGTTGTAATAGTTTAGGCTTTTTTGGTCCAGTTGTCTTTTCGGAGATAGAAATGGGTGAGATCTCCTTTTCGGGTTTAGATATTACTTTTTCTTTTGGAGCGGCTAATTTTTCTTGAATCTTACTTCTTCGCTTTTCTGCTTGAGATAAAGAAATAATGTCCTTTAATGGGAGATTCTTGATATTAACTTTTCCTGCTTTATTCCATTTTTGGTGTTCTTTTATTTCATTGATCTGCCAGAGAATTTGTTTACATTCATAATCAAAATTTAATTTTTTATAAACAATGTAGGCTTCGTTATATATTTCAATGGCTTTCTCTAGTTCACCATTTGAAGCAGATTCATATGCTTTCTCTAAAGCCTCAATTCCTCTCTCTTCAAGGTTTTCTTTGTGATTTATCTCAAGTTTAATTTTATCTTCACTCGAAATGACCGCTTTAATTGGAGATATACTTATCAGGTTTTTTAAATTAGCGATTTTCTTGATAAGGATAGATACTTGTCCTGTTAATCCCGCTTCTTCATACTTTGCTTTTGCTTGAAGTAATAAGGAAATTGCTTCTTCATAATTCTGCCTTTTAACTTCAATTTTTGATAGTTTTTCATATTCTTCCGCTTCAATTATTAGCGTATTTTTCATATCGTCCATATTAAACACCAAATAAATAATAATTTACTATATAATAGTAATGAAACTAAAAAAATTTAATAAAATTATTCAATAATTTCTTATTAAATAGGATTGAAAATTAGTAATCATTGATAAAGAATGTCATCAGAAAAGTTAAAATGTGGAATATTAGGCGGAACTGGAATAGTAGGACAGAATTATATAAAGCTTTTAAGAAATCATCCTTGGTTCGAAATAATAGATATCGCAGCATCACCGAGGTCAGAAGGAAAACCCTATTATGATGCAGTCAAATCTAAATGGCAAATGGATTGTGAGATCCCTCAAAAGCTTAGAACTCTAGTAGTCAGAAATGTATTTGACTTCGATTCATTAGATAAAAATTTAGATTTTGTATTTTCTGCCATATCCTTACCGAATAAAGAAGAAGTCAAATCTTTAGAATTCCAATATGCAAAGAAGGGAATTCCAGTTATAAGTAATAATTCCGCAAATAGGGGGACGACGGATGTTCCTATGTTAATTCCAGAAATAAATCATGAACACCTTAAAGTTATTCCGATTCAACAAAAAAGAAGAAATTTTACTCATGGTTTTGTAATAGTTAAACCTAATTGCTCCATTCAAAGTTATATGGCTCCTTTACACGCAATTGAACAAGCAGGTTATGAGATTGAGAAAGTAGTTGTAACAACCTTACAAGCAGTTTCAGGCGCCGGTTTTCCAGGGGTTGCTTCGCTGGATATTATTGATAATATAGTGCCTTATATAGAAGGAGAGGAAGAGAAATCTGAAAAAGAGCCCCTAAAGGTTTTTGGCAGAATTACAAGCGAAGGAATTAGTAATAGAGAGGATATTACTTTTAGTGCTACTTGTATCCGCGTTCCAGTTACTGATGGTCATATCGCTTCAATCAGCTTTAAATGTAAAGACACAATTCCAAAAAACGAAGAAATCATCAATATTTGGAGGAGTTATCGATCTCTTCCTCAGGAGTTGAATCTTCCTTTTGCACCGAAACACCCAATTATCTACTTAGAGAATGTTGATCGTCCTCAACCTAAAAAGGATAGAGCCAATGATAAGGGAATGGCGGTAACAGTTGGACGACTGAGAGATGATAATGTTTTAGATTATAAGTTTATATCCTTAAGTCATAACACTATTCGAGGGGCAGCAGGCGGAGCAATTTTAAACGCTGAGTTGCTTAAAGTTAAAGGATTCTTTGAAAAAAGAGGAAGTTAGAATTCATATTTATCAATAAGAATGTTCAATAGAAGTTTTAGCAGAGAAAGGGAATTCTTTTTTTTAATGATTTGAAAAGGCGGTAATTCTGGAAAAAAGTCGAAGTATTCTGGATTTTTAACCATTTTCATAGTCGATAAAAGTGAAAAGAGTCCCAGTTTATTAAGTTTAAAGAGAAATGTATTTAAAAGTTTTCGAATTAAGGTTGCATCGATTTTAAGAAGCATAACGTGAAATCCATAATATATATTAATGGATTTCCAGATCGAACTCAATGGAGTGATACTTTCTTTATTTATTATGTCTTTCTGATTAATTGGAATAATTTTTATTGGTGTGCCATTCTGGCATTCTAATGAAAATAAATTCTTTATTTCGCCTTCATCCATTAGTAGAAAAGCGATCTTATAATTTAAGCCAAAATAAGAATCAAAAATGTAATATATGAATTCAGGAATGGCCCAGTAAGAAATTTTCTTTAAATTTAAATTAAAACCTAAAAGACGTGTTAAAAATCGTATGAGGGTACTATAAATCTTGGGTCGAGGGTTAATATTCCAATGGGTTCCTAGGTTTGAAAATGCGTATAACCCTTTTTGGAGGATTAATTTAAGTTTCTCCTTATTAATTGGGATTCGTAATTCTGATATTTCTAAAAGAAAAGTTGTAAGAGAGTCTAATTTCAGAATCAATAAGTTATCGCTTTTAAATTCTTTTTGAAGTTGGTATAATTTCTTGTTAGTTGAGTTAGAATCAATCGGATTTTTATCAATATCTATTTCTTTAAGCGTCAATTCAAGATGTTTTTTCCTTTCTGAGGCTAATTTTTTGAGATGAAGCATGAAATCTGATTCTATGGAATGAAAAGTTATGATTTGATTAAAGAGAGGTAAAATATCAAAGAATGTTTCAATGAAGTCGGAGATTTTCAAGTTTTCAATCACTGAGAAAAACGATCTCAAAAATTTTATGATATTTGGTTCAGGATAGATAATTATCAATTCTTGCATGATCAGTTTCTGAATTAAATCAAAAAGATGTGTAAAGAATTCAAAGGGCGTAAATTTTTCTAATTCTTCATAATATCGATTAATTAAATCAATACTTCTTTTTCTGAAGAAACGTACTGAAGCAATTCGTATATTTCTTTTCTTAATAATAGTAGATTGAATACTGATAAATAATTGCTCTAAATTATTCATTTCTATTTGCTTAAAAGTAATTTCATCCTTTGAAATTGTATAAATCGAATCGTAGACGCCTAGCCTACTGGTTTTATAGAGAAATGCATTGAACGCGATATCATCAATATCATAATCAGATATAATAATATCTACTACATTTTTTTGGTCGTTAATGAATTTAGGGTAAAGGTATTGCGAAAGAAAGTAAAGCAATTGAGCGTTGACTTTTAGGGGTGTAAAAGGAATTGTAATTATCTCTTGTATATCTTCAGGAGTTTCAGATTTATTAATCTTGTCGTTAATTTCTAGTAATTTCAACCAGTCTTCTTTAAGATTTCTGTCAATCATAGCATCATCAACCTAAGATTTCCTATAATCATTTATAATTATCTATAAAGCTAGAATTAATTGTAGCTAAAAGATTCAGATTTGGTAGATTTGTTTTACTATAATATTTTATTAAAAAATCATAACATTCGATAAGATCGGGAGGACATCCAGGAAGCTCCAATATATTCTTGTTATCAACTATTTTCATTTTAGTGGATTTAGATGGTTTCTTCTGTGATTTCTTTATTTTCTTCATGATCTCTTTTGTATTTGTCTGTTTTTTTAAAAGAGTTTTTTTCCTAAAATCCCGATCTTTAGTGCTCTCAATTGCACAATCACCAAAAAGTATGATATTATCTTTTATATCCGGTTCTAAAGGAGTTTCTCCGATCAGAAATGAAAAAGAGCCCATATATTTTAAATCTTTAGTCATCGCACTCTTTAGAAAGTTTAATAGGTGATAAGCTTTTTCATAACAGCCTGAGCAGTATCTACCTTTCCTTAAAAGACAATTTTTAACATTAATATCTTCTAATGTGGATACACATTTTTGGATTTTAAATTTATTATCCGAAGCAGAGTCTCCTAATAAATTGATATATTCTGGATGTAATATTCCTGTAGAATGACCTTGTGCTTCTGATAATAATTTACTTTCCGATAGCTCTATGCTCATAAGTTTAAGGGTTATATAATCGACTGCAAAGGTATTCTCTCCCATAATGAAAAGATTAGTTTCTATACAGTGTGAATCTTTATAAGTATATGGTCCAGCTCCTTCTATAACGTAAGTAAGATCATTTATGACTAAATTTGGAGTTTTAATCGTAGAAATAGCAAGAATATTTGATATAAGGTCTTGTTTATATTGATCTAAAGAGAGATAATCCTTCCCTGGTCTTTCATTTTTTTCGATTCTTTGATACTTGTTAGGTATAATAGTTGATAAATTAAGG
This sequence comes from Promethearchaeota archaeon, assembly GCA_016840165.1. Classification (GTDB taxonomy): domain Archaea; phylum Asgardarchaeota; class Lokiarchaeia; order Sigyniarchaeales; family SOKP01; genus SOKP01. The sequence continues at coordinate 1,763 of JAEOSU010000061.1, read as the reverse complement.
TATGATAGAGTACAAATAAAAATTGGATCAACATTGACTTGATTTAAAATAATTAATTTGTCAGCATCAAGTATAATCGAGGGTATCTTGATTTGTTTACTGTCCAATGAAAATTGTCTACGAGGAAATAATTCCTCGTCATCTAAATTGGCAAGTACGGCACCTTTGCTCTCAAGGTATTTTTTCAATCCTGTAATATCTGTGATGACCTCGAATTTTATATGATCAGAGGGGAAGTCTCCCACATATATTTCTTTCGCGCCAGAATCTAAGCATAGCTCAATAAGTTTCCCTAAGGTATCATAATTTACACTACAAGGATAACCATAAGGAAGTTTGAATGATAGTTTTATAAATATGATATCGTTTTCCTGGATAAATTTATTAATTCCTCCTAAGTGATCAAAACATTTTACTAATGCATCAGCGGTATTGGTATCTCTCACAATAACTACATTAGTACCAATGGTATCTGAATTTTTAGACATATTTTAAAATTAAAATTTTAAATATATTATATTGTTAAAACAATATAATTTAATAAATTTTAACTGGAATATCGATTATGAAGTGATTAGAAATTTTAACTACAGAAAGCATAAATTTAGATTCTGAGAATAAAATAGCTCAATTTTCAAAAAAAATTGTTGGTGTTGATATTGGGCAAACTTTAACTAAATTCGCATACATTCATAATAATGAAATATTGCTACTTTTGAAACCTACAACAGATGACATCGATGAAATCCTAGAACAGATTATCTCTGAAGAGGAAATTAAAGCACTCCATTTTACTGGAGGAAAAGCTTATCATTTTTATAAACAATACGAAAAAAGAATCGAAACAAGTGTATTAGATGAATTTAATGCAAACGTTAATGGAATTGACTTTTTATATAGATTAAAAAAGAAGCGAGAACCATTATCTTCTCTTATTGTTAGTATCGGAACAGGGACTTCAGTTGTTCTTAAAAACGCCACTTTTAAGCACTTAGGGGGTAGTGCTATGGGAGGAGGTATGTTTATGGGTTTAATGAAATTACTGTATGGTTTAAATGATTATAAAAAGATAATTCAATTAGCAAATAAAGGAAATCGCTATAATATAGATTTAAAGGTATCAGATATTTATGCTGAAGATGATCCTCGTATTGAAGATTTTTTTAGAGCATTTACAGCTTCATCACTTGGAAAAATTAATGATATCCAGAATTTAGTCGAAGTAAGAAAAGAAGACATAATTCATTCTATTCTAGGCATTATCGCTGAAAATATTGGCCTTATTGCTACTTTATTCGCTAATCTTTATGAAGTCACTGAGATAATATTTTGTGGTGGTTTGTTAATCGAGAATAAGATCTTAAAAAACTTACTCAAATTGATGGTTAAAAGCAGAGGTAAAAATGCAGTTTTTCTTAAAAATTCAGAATTTGCAGGAGCCTTAGGAGCCTTAATAACCTAGGATTTAATAATGTGTGCCCATTTGGAGATCTCTATTCATGGACAATAAATTTTAAATTTTATCTCATAGACACACTATAAATGGGCACAAATATTGAACATATAGCTAACTTATTAATTTTAAGTTTAATGAGCCTAAGTTGCTTCTGAATGAGCTCTTAATAGATCTTCGTTGGTTTTTCCCATTTTAATAGCAAGTTCCGCGATAATCGCATCAAGATAAACAAAAGCGGCGATTTCAAACTGTGTTCCCTCAGGTGTCAATACTGCAGTATCAGAATGACCTGCATCTGTATCCCTTT
>JAEOSU010000060.1 GCA_016840165.1 Promethearchaeota archaeon | reverse complement strand
TTATATTTGCACTCTATTCGAAAACCGTGATATTAATCGCTATCTCTCCTGCCCTCAAAGTCCAGTTTCCCGCTAATTGCAGTGTGATGGAAAAAGTATGATTATAATAACCAATTGCCGGTAAACAGCCACAATTAATACAGTATATTTGATATAAGCGAAATTCAACAGATTGCGTTGCGTTATCCACTTCGAATTCTTGCGAGTATGGACTAGCACAAGAATTTGGTAATCGATAATCTATCGTCACGTTAAAGGGCTCTCCTTTTAAAGGTGTCTCTTCAATCCCTATACTGTCTATCCAGATTACGGGATATATTTCATATCTCGGAGTGGAATTATAAATATAATTTAAATTACCATATATAATAATTCCAGTAATTATTACTATATAAAGTGAAATACAAGTTAATCCAATAATATTTATGGTTTTTCGCATATTCTCATCATAGAATCTATGTGCATGAGAAATATTTATTTCTTTGGTTTGAATTCTTGAAGTGTCTCAGGTGGCCATGCTCGTGGTGTGGAGCCCCCTTGAATATAGCGGTGGTCGCACATTGGAGCGCCATTCCCAAGTGTTTGAGTGCGGGTAAAGCCAAAGCCACCAGCAGTTGCTTCAGCGAAATCTGCGAGGCAGATGAAGGGCATATATTTTTCCATGCCCAATTTCTTAGCCAGTTCATTACTGCCGCACTGCGCAAAGTTAAATCCATAGGTAAACGGTTTTCCTTTTCCGTCAATAAATTCAAGAACCCAATCGCCTGGAAACATTCGTTCTTGAGACTTTTTCCCAAAATCTTTCATGAATTGCATATAGTCGAGGGTAAAAATCTGGTTGGCGTGGGACTGCCCAACCTTATTCAGGTTTTCTTCTCGTTTCTCGTTCAGCTTTTCACTATACCGAAAGGCAAATTCCCCAATTTCACGGTAGGAAAGTCCTTCTTTTTCAAGTGTTCGTATAATGGAGAAAGTTCCAACAGCTCCGGTTAAAAATTGAGTGAATGGATTTTTATTACCGCCGATATATTGCGCTTCTGGAAGTATGTTTTCATATTCCTTAACGATATCAGCAAGGAGGCTATTTGCTTTCTCTTCATTAAACTTTTCCAATAAAAGTTGTTTTGCGGCTTTTAAATCTTCCTGAAACAATGCGAGTAATTTGGATTTTCTTCTAATATAAAAATCGGCCTTAATTTTGCCTGACATTGTGATTTCATACTTTTAATTAATTCTAATCTAATTAATTGATTGTTTAATGATATATTTATAGTTGATCTGTTGTATGATTATCTATATAAATAGTGAATTCGAAGATTAAATAATAATTGTAGTTTTATTCTAAAAATAATAGAGTGTAATAGAATGGATAATGAGCAAGAAGTGAATAAGGAAATCGGGGACATTAGAAATCAGTCTTCAGCCAAATCCTTAAAATGGGATATGTATCTCGGGATTATTCTCTTATTTTTTGCTGTTTTGCTAGGGATGGTAGCAATTCTTTTCCTTATGATGTTTGGAGGCGAATTTTTAATAGTTGCCGAAAACGAATGGATAGTCTATGCGTTTACCATTATGTTGTTTGGTGGAACGGTATATTGTTTAATTATGGGTATTTTAAGCAAAAAAGTAGGCAGATTGCGGGGATTGCGATTGCTACTAATTGAGAGATTTTCAAATAAAAACGTGCGATTGGTTTGGGTATTGTTTTGGGCAATCTGGAACATAATCGCAAGTATTTTGCTTATCATTGTGTTTAGATTGCTATACCTTGGTTCTGTAGAAGCACTAGATGAGATTTTAATAGTAGTACTTGCAATTCCCTTTTTTGGGTTTTCAATTGTACTTATAGGCGGTTCTATTAAATTCATTCTAGAAAAGTTTTGGTTTAAACGAGAAGCAAGGTTAATGAGAGGGTTAACAGCTATTGGATTCATATTTATATTTGTGTTCGGTTCATTTGGAACGATATTGGCATTTTGGAATCCACAATGGAGTAGCGGTGTCCAAAGGCAAGTGCTATTTACAGGAAACCTATTTGGGTCGGGATATCGTATTCCTGCATTGATTGTTTTACCTGGAGATATAATGCTAGCATTTTGCGAATCACGTGCGGAAGCAATGTCTGATAGAGGAGATATCGATATTGTGATGCGTAGAAGTGTTGATGGGGGTGAAACATGGGGAAGTGTGCAGGTAATCCAAAATAGAGGATCGCATACGGTCCATAATCCTTGTCCTTTATTCGATAACCTAACCCAAACTCTCTTTTTACCGTTCTGCGTGGATTATGAAAGAATATTTATTATGAACAGTACTGATTTAGGGGTTAGCTGGTCCGAACCAGTAGAACTTACGGATGATTTAGGAGGAGAGGGTTTATACTGTGCTACAGGACCAGGGAATGGCATTCAAATGAAGGATGGGCGATTAATTATTCCCTCAAATATTGGAGGGGCATGTGTTGCATTTAGTGATGATAATGGTGCTACTTGGCAAAAGGGGGGATATGTGGGAAATGGTGAAGAGCCTCAAGTATTTGAAAGTGCAAATGGTTCTTTGATTATTAATTGTCGCGTAGGTCGCGGTGAAAGTCGATTAATGGCAGTAAGTAATGATGGAGGTCAGACATGGGAATCGTTTTATTATGAAGAAGACCTTCCTGAGGCAGGTACTCAAGCATCTATCTTCCGTTTTACCAATACATCGACTCACGCGCGCTCTCGAGTGTTATTTTCCAACCCGAATTATTTTTCTCGGGGACATCTTACGCTCCGAATGAGTTATGACGAGGGACTCACATGGAACGTATCAAAACAAGTCTATCAAGGACCTTCAGCGTATTCTTCGATAGCTATCTTATCTGATTATACGATTTGTATTTTATTTGAGGCAGGAAAGTATGATATTCGTGAATCATTAACTTTTATTAAAGTGGATCTTGATTGGCTTACAAATGGACTCGATATACTTGTACCTATATAAAAAATCTTTTTATTCTTTCTTTTTTTCAATTTTTTTATATGGTAAAGAAGCAAGTGATTGTTCTTCCTCATTGTTAAAACGGAATATCGAAATATTTAAAAGCTTCTTTGATATCTAATTTTTTAAAATGTAGAGATTTTTCAAGAGGTTTTATATATGAAAAAGAAAGATAAAAAGAAGAAGAAACCGTGGGGAGAAGAAGCGGGGGATTTAGAAGAAGATTGGGAAGATCACTCGGATAAAGATGACGATGAAGATTATGATGAGGACGAGGATTGGGAGGA
>JAEOSU010000059.1 GCA_016840165.1 Promethearchaeota archaeon | reverse complement strand
TCTAAAAACGAACATGTAAGAAACGTCTTGCAAGGTGTCAGAGAGTGAAATAGAATGGGATTAATCCAAGACGCAGCATTTTTCACCGAAGAAAGTGTGAAAAAAAAGCCTCACAATACGGTTTTACGAATAATTTACCTGTCGAGATTTACTTGTGGGATTGCGAGATCACCGCACAGCTTCAGACTCATTCAGAAAGCCTGATCTTGAAGGGTGGTGCAGCTTTTAATCCATATCTAGTTTTACAATCGATAAAATATTATAGGACTTACAAATAGTTAATTAAGCCCCGCATAGAGATGTAATCTTGTGATAAAAATGCCTTTAAATGAAATAGCAAAGAAAAAACTGACACAACAACTAAATGAAATGATAAAACATTCAAAACAAGAAGACTTGGCAAAGATTCCAAGTAAAAGTAGCCTTATTTCTTCAATGGGAGAAATCTTTGATGAAGATGAGGAATGGGCGGCAGAATTATTTTCGGCTGGTGTCTTAACGGCTGTATTAAGTGTATATTTTGAAAATGAAAACTTATCTGATGAATTAAAAGAGAAATTTTCCTCACTCTTGGTAAACTATTTATCTGAGGCTGTTGATGCGATTTCATTTGACGATTGGCTCAAATTTCATAAGTCGTTTAGAAATCTATTATGGCAGGTAAATAAAAGCAATCAATGATGAATATGTTAGTACATAAAAAAAGGAAACAGATTACCCCTTCCATGTTAGATATATTAGATGAAAGAGAACTTTTAATAAAATATTATATGTGGTTAATTAGAAATAAAAAAATTTATGATGCATTTGTGAAAAATAATAATTTCCCATCAGTACAAATTTCTTTGTATCCTGTTAATGTAGAAAATGTGCCTTTTGAAATTCCAAAGAAAACATCAACAAGGGAATTGGATTCCCTTTCAGATGGTATTGAAAAACCACTTATTTATTTATCCAAATCTATATCTGATATAGTTGATGGTTTATTTTATAAAGTTGAGATGGTGTCTAACCGAAGATGTGATTTCATTTTACATCTTTTAATCGTTGTACCAAAAAAAGATTATAAAAATGAGGCTAGAATATATAAAGAAATTAGTTCTCTTATGAGGAAATTCCAAAGTTATCTTTTTGATTTCTCTATTGTTCGTAGACAAGATAGATCCATTAAAGAGATTTCAAAGGGGTATAAAGGATTTGTTTATCCTTAATTATAGAGAGCATGTCGAAAAAGCAGACTATAACAATAAGGTTTTGCACAAATACTTTTATAAATATCATAAAAAATGCCCAGGATGGATTTGTGTAATGGCTTTTTATAGTGCTTTACATTATGTGGATGCCTACCTTCTTAGAAGGCATGGTATACGGCGTATTCATCATGAAGAGCGTAATGCTGATGTTTCACAGTTAATACGTGAAATAGAAGAAGAGTATTTGAGATTATATAATTATGGTAATAATGCTCGTTATGATAAAATGAGAAATTTACCTGATGAAGAAGATTCGGAACAAGCTGCAACCAAGGACTTACTTAAAATACAAGAATATATTCTTGGATTCTTTTAATTTTATCATAAACCATCTTTAAGTGAAAAGTCCCACGAGTTACTACTGTAGATGTCAACAAGAGTCCCATGAATAGCTATAACATCTTCAATAGTTGGATATATTAGCACGCAGGCTCACGCTTTTGCGAGTTTATCAAAAACTTCCTTATTAGTCTCAACTAGCCTTCTTACAGCTCGTTTCGCGATCTGACTGTCTTTAAAATTTCCATTCACTCTATTCTTATTTGTCATAAATCGCCCCAACTGTACCCATAACCGTTGTTTATAAAAGTATGCTGTTAGTTAAAACCTATCCTCATAGTAAAGATTAAGAATCAATACACTTTCTCCACAGAGCACACATGGTTAGAAACCCTTATCTTCCTCATTGATTTCGACTAATTCCCATCTTTCATCTTCGCGCAGGCAGACGCGCGCGCGTCGCCTCCTCAACCCTGTTCTCCCGAAGCGCAGAACCCAGCAGAAGGGGCGCTTCCACATGGGCGTCGACCTGGCAGAACGAGTCGACTACAGCGTAGTAGCCGCCGTCAAGAAGGAGGAGGGCCGCCTGAGCCTCGTCCACACGCACCGCTTCAAGAAGGGCACGAGCCTCGCATCGGTCATCGGCTACGCCAAGATCCTGTCCGAGAGATGGAGCACCGTACAGGCCATCTACGTGGACAAGACCAAGCACGGCGACTACATCATCCAGGACATGCACGAAGCCGGCCTCACACAGGCGGAGGGCATCAACTTCACC
>JAEOSU010000058.1 GCA_016840165.1 Promethearchaeota archaeon | reverse complement strand
TTTAATTCTCTCCATTTTTTAATTCTAGAAATGCTATTATAGATTTGATCTAATTATATATAACAATTTCTTCGTGAAACAAGTCTTTCACGAACTATTAGAAAAAATAAATGGTCATTTTCAATGACCACTTTTCCTTCACCTTTCTAAGAAATTAAGAAAAAATAAAGTCTGAATATTAGATCTGAAGAAAATGCGATCTGATATTTCAAAAATGTAGACTATTTAGAAAAAAAGAAATGAAAAAAAAAAATTATTCAGTTATTTTATATTTTTCATATAACTCATTTAATACCTTATTAAAGTATTCATTAGATATGCATTTCATCGCTTCTATAGTTTTACCTTCTGAGGATAATCTAAAATGCTCTACGAGACAAATCTCTTTAGTTAAAAAGCCAATATGAATTTTAATTTTCCGTAAATCTACAAGTTTCTCTTTTAAATATTTTTCGATTATTTTTTCTTGTTGGTTTTTAAATTCTAAATATTTCTCCATCATTTCACGAAAATCCTTTTTAGTATTTTCAAATGCTTCTTTATATCTTGCCCGTTCTTCTTCAGATATTTTTTTTCTCCCCTTATTTATAAATTATAGGAATAGATTTAGGCACATCAAATTTCTTTCGAATTTCTTGCTCAATTTTTCTCAAACGATTTGTATCCCCTATATCACTTAGGGATGGAGGAAGTAAGAAAACAGTCTTGTCATGAAGCTTTTGTTTATAATATTCAACAAATCCAGAATAAATCCCGATCAGTCTAATTTGAAACATAATATCATTCTTATTTGCCTCGACTGATAAATCATCTCTAAGAATTTTCCTTAATCCATCTTCTAACATAATTACAATTTCAGTATATTTATCAATAAGTTTTTGTATAACTAAACTTCTCCTGTCTATATTTTCGGAAACTTCATTCATTTTTCTTTCACCTCATTTATAAAGTAAAGGAATGGAATTAAGCACTAAGAATATCCCAAAACGCCTTCCATCCAAAACTATTAACAAATGATATTACGAGAATAGCAATAAGGATAATTCCCGTTAAGATAAAACACCACCAAATTGCGTCCCACTTATCAAATGGCTCTACTCGATTGCTTTGAGTAAGTTCAGGTTTATTATAGGTAGATTCCGATATTCTATATTCCTCTGATAATCTCTTCCACCCGTTTTTAGTCTTAACTTGTGTAGCAGAAAAGAAATTAACACCTATGGATATATGACTGCTCTCTATTTCTTTTCTAATCAGTTGGAATGCTTTCCATTCTTTATCATTAAAGGGTTTGAGAGAGATTTGTTTCTCTTGAAATGCTCTCCATTCCTGATCTGAAAAATCAAGCTTGTTTTTTATCTCATTATATACTTTTTCTTTATCTCCTATAAACATTTTTCATTCACCTCTCTAAGAAATTAAGAAAAAAAACGGTTATTTAATTGTTCTCTATTCTTCTTTCTCTCCTGTAATAAGACTATAAGGAAGAAAATTATTGCGACAGTCAGAAAAAATAACAATCTTTATCAAATTTTCGACCCAATTTAATAAACAGATTATTGAATTTTTAGATGATAGGACACAATGTATAACCTTAGTTTGATGATACTGGAGGAATCAGAAAAATTTAAATACTCGTGTTAGCTCTGGAGTCCAGAGAGGTGAATCAAAAAAATAAAAAAATTTACCAAACAGGAATGGAGAGAGTTTCAGGAGAGAGTAGAAAGGGCTAGTGTAGGAGATAAAACAATTGGAGCTAATTTTTTCACGATCAATTTTAAGGTCTGGATACATCCCGATTCTTCGGTATCATTACAAAAAGAATCTAATTACAATTTTTTCTATACTGTTCCAACTATTCATAATAAGGAATGTCCTAAGGGCGTTTGGTGGAAATGGGATAAGGAAGAAGACTTTAGAAAACTAAAAAGACAATTATTTATTTCCAATAATGAATGGAAAGTTTTTTGTTATAAAATGGATTATCTCAAACCGTTTACCGATAGGGATTGGGAAATATTTGATTATTTAATGCATACGAGTAGAGATGGGTTTTCATTAGGAATGAATGCCTCTTTTTTATCCGTATTATCCTTTCGTCCTCCAACGAAAGAACACTTTGCGCCTATAATTAAATTATTAAAAGAACAGGAGAAAAAAGAGAAAAAGATTCATGAAGAAAAAGGTCATGTTAGAATTGTTATCGGTTTACTATTAGCAATATCATTACTCATTATTCTAATATTCAGGCTATATTTTTTCTTAATTTCTTAGAGAGGTGAATAAAAAATGGATAAGAAAAAAGAATATATGAATAACTTACTGGAACAAAAACAGATATATGAGAAAAAGATAGAAGGACTTTTACAGAAGACTCCATTAGATCTTACTGAGATTCATCATAATATAAATATGTTGGCCTTAATTGAAAATCAGATTGAATGGAGAAAATACATATCTGAAGGAAAAAGTTTAGATTTTTTTCGTTTCAGTAAAGACAATATACTTAACTATAAACATGAAATATTGGACAAATATAATTTACCTTATATATTCGAAAAAGTAGCTATAGTTTCCACTAAAGTGGAAGATAACGAGGAGGAGAAAGAATTCTTTTCTAAAGAAGTGAAAAATGGTTTATTTATATCTTTGATACTTCTCTTAAAAGATTTTTTTTAAAATATTCCATTAAATCGAGGTGAGTAAAAAATATGATAGGTTATAATAGAATCAATATAATTGATTGGGAAGCTAGTTATAATAAATTGTTAGAAAGGAAAAAAATTGCTGAGGCATTGTTAGAAACAATATTAAGGATAGATCCTCTAAATGAGGAGGAAATTCGTTCTAATATTAATGGTCTTGTCATGATCATAAGACAAGTAAAATTTCTTAAACATAAATTAGAAAAAGGCTACTTCGACATGTCTATTCTTGGAAAGGATATATTAAAAACAAGATATGAGTTATATCAGAAGTATAATTTACCTGTTCCCGAAGAATTAATTGAGTTATATAAAAAATCTAAAATAAATGAGGTGAATAAAAAATGAAAATAGAAAGACGAGACGTAAGAACTCAATTGATTGGTGCGATTCTTGTTCTCATTATATTTTCTTTCTTAATCCCAGTAGCATTTGGGCTTAGAAGTATTGATCCCATGATTATTGTTATGCCTTTCATATTCATATCAATAGCAATTATCTCACTTGTTTTCTATATCATTAATCCTGAGATAATGTATGGGATATGGTTAAGCAGAAAGAAATATAAGGAGCTTAAGGAAAGCGAACCAAATAACCGAAATATTAAGATTGGAAGGAATATCTTACTTGGACATTGTGTTATCGGTATGGTCTTTATTACTTTGATTTATTTCCAATCAATCAGTACTATTTTAAATTAATTAAATATTTTTTTTATTTCTCTATTTTTTTTGTCTTTGAAATACTTCAAGGTTTTTTCTTAAAAATTATTTATAAATTAAATCTTAGAGTATTTTTCTACTAAATTTTTTTTTCCAACCGTTTTCTAAGAACGATTAAACATAACATAAATTCTCTTCACGCTATAATCATAATGTTGAGCATAACTACGAGAATATGCAAAATTTCCATACTTTTTGCTTGATTTCATTCTTTTTAACCACTTGTTTTGTGACAATCAGAAAAAATAACAATCTTTATCAAATTTTCATCCCAATTTAATAAACAAGGTAATAATTTTCAAATATTACTCTTAGTTGGTAATCGATCTATAAAATATCAAGATGAGAATATGAAAGCTAATGTTTACCATGAAAGTGATGGAGACTTAACATTTATTATGGATAAACTAATTGCTGTAATTGGCTATGGCAATCAAGGAAGAGCCCAAGCTCTTAATCTAAGAGATTCCGGACTCAAAGTTATTATTGGAAATCGAGAAGATGAATATAAAAAAAGAGCTGAAAAGGATGGTTTTGAAAGCTATAGTATTAAAGAGGTACTAAAAAGAGCTCAAATCTTTTTCATTTTGATCCCTGATGAGATTATGAAGCAACTATTTGATGATCTAATTATTCCGTCTTTAAAAGAAAATGATACAATTATTTTTGCCAGCGGTTATAATCTCGCATTCAATATAATTTCACTGCCTTCAAACATAGATATATTACTTATTGCTCCACGTATGATCGGAATTGGAGTGAGAGAATGTTATCTGAATAAAAAAGGATTTTTCACTTTTATCGGAGTTCACCAAGATGGTTCTGGTGATGCAAAAAAGATACTGCTTGGTCTAAGTAAAGGAGTTGGAGCACTTATAAAGGGAGCTATCGAAGTTACCTTTAAACAGGAGGCTGTGTTGGATTTATTTAATGAACAAGGGTTTGGACCTGCGTTTGGTCAAGTCTTATTAAAGGCCATGAAAACTCTCCTTGATGCGGGATATCCTCCGGAGGCAGTTTTAGTGGAAATGTTTATGTCAGGTGAAATGAGCTATACATATGAGAAGATGGCTCAAGTTGGTTTAGTGAAACAAACTAACTTCCATTCTCAAACCTCGCAATATGGGTCGATGAGTCGTGGGATAAAATTCCGAGGCATTTCGAAGGAAATTGGAAAAAAGCAAAAAGAAATTTTAACCGATATCGAATCCGGTAAATTTGCCGAAGAGTGGGAGTCAAAATTGAGTAAGCTTAAATTCAAGTCTATAAAATTTTTCGCTACAAGATTACCATTTGCCAAAATAGAGGAACAAGTCCGTAAAAACCTAAATATTCCTGAATATGACCTTTTTTCAGAAATCCCAAACCCTACTGAAGAGGATATTAAAAAATTGAAAGAGATTGAGCAAGAATTAGAGGAGTTTGAAAAATTTTATAGAGAAATGTAATCATTTAAGTGATAATTTAATTTTTCACTGTTTTACTTACTTTTTTCTAATTCTAAGTTAAATCCCGTTAACAAAATGATTCCTCCTATAAGAAATACTACTCCAATAATTTGATTAACTATCATTTGCTCACTAAGTGAAATCACTCCAATTAGTATCGCTAAAATTATACTGGAAGAAGTTGTACATGGAACAACAATATTCGCATTAGCTTTTGTAAATGCATATTGGGTCATAATTAATGTTAAAACTGCCATTATTAAGGTTATGAAGATAAATGCTGTTGAAAGCAGAGAATTTGGAATGGCAGTAATTCTTTTAGAAACTGTTTGAAAAGCCATGAACGTTCCAGCTATCAATCCAGATATATACCCAATCGCTTTTAGTTTGTAATATTTTGAAAAAGAGAAAACTGCGATTTCAATAGCAATGAGAATTATTGAAATGATTGTTAATAGTTCAAAATTCAAAGCATTAAAAGGAACTGAACTTGGGTTTTCGTTAAAAAGGGTAATTTCAATTGTCCCTATAATTATCAATATAATTCCAAATATTTGAGGCTTTGAAATCGATTCTTTTAATATAAAATAAGAGAAAATCACTAACACAACTAATCCTAATCCTTCTATCGGAGCGATTATGTTAATAGGAGCATATAATAATGCAATCCATTGAATAAACATATACAAGGATGTTAAAATTGTTCCAAATATCCATATGCCTGTATTCTTACCCTTTCCTTTATACTTTCCGCGATCTTTATATCCTTCAATGGCAAATTTTTGAATCCCTTTTCCTAAATATAAGGATATATTTGCCACAATACCTAATAGCAATCCAGATACAATTTCGATGCTAAATGCCATTTTTAATCCCAAGTAGTTAAGTTTGCTAGAAAGTAATGATCGTATAACCTTGTTCAATGTATCGTGCCATGCTTGGATGGCCCATCAATTCCGCACAAGTTCGAAAACCTATTCTTTCAACATCATCTAAGGAACCCATTTTATTACTACAAGCTTTACAAAAACAATCAATTAATCTAGAGTTTTTCAAATCATTATATTGTTTATAAAAAGGATTACCTTCATTTTCAAATTCATGAGCTAATTTTGTCGCCGAACCCTCTACGATCACTTTCACATCATAACCTTTTCCAAGCATGTCTAAGGCATTAATTATTACATGAATAAAACACATCGGATCTCCATTAAAAGCAAATAATGCAAATTTTGGTTTAGTCATTTTCTCATCCTTCTTAATTTATTTTCATAAATAGAATATTACAAATAAATTTCCTAAATATTTAATCTTTGTTTGGATAATTCAATTGCATTTGGATTGTTATCTACTCCAATCCATTGCCTATTTAACTTTTTAGCCACCGCTAATGTGGTTCCTGAGCCACAAAAAAAATCTGCCACAATATCACCCTCATTTGATGATGCTAATATGATTCGTTCCAACAAATCCTCAGGTTTTTGTGTAGGATATCCTAAATATTCTTTCGATCTTGTTCTGGTCTGAAAGGAATAAATGTCGTTCCATACATCCCCGATTAACCTCCCAGGTCTCTCATCTAGATATTGTTTTCCTCCTCTCCTCTTTCTATAAACTCTCCCATCTTTATCTTTATATCGGAACATTTTTTTAATATACTCTTCTCTATAAGGAATATATTGCTTATTAAACGTGTATTCATTGCTATTTGTATAAAAAAGAATAATATCATGCTGTCGAACCCAACCTTTTACTTGGCTTTTAAATCCAGAAACACTGGCAACATTCCAGATAATTTCTCGCCGGAAATTATCTCTACCGAATATTTTGTCACAGAGTGGTTTCAGATCATATGAAGCATTTGCATCACAATGAATATAAAAGCTTCCTGACTTTTTTAAAACACGATGCATTTCTTCAATCCGCTCTTCCATGAATAATAAATAATTTCCTAACGAGCTCCATAAATCAGAAAACTCCTTATAATCAACTCCAGTATAAAATGGAGGGTCGATATAAATTAAATCAATGAAATTTGACTCTAATTTCTTTAGAAAAGTTAAGTTATCTTCTTGGTGGATGTTGTTTAAAATCATAAACAAATTTAGGTTTGTCAATATTAGTACAATTATCATGAAGAAAGAACGGCTAAATAAGAATTTCTTGGACGAATTTAAAAATTATACCTTCTCCTCTATCAAGGAAAAAAACATCTATTTAGTTGGATCCTCTCGATTTAAGGATTATTTTCTCAAGGTTGAATCGATCCTTCAAATTGTTTATGAGAAACAAGTGTATATTTGCTCTGTAGATGGTTTATTCAATAAACAAAAATTCTCTGAAGAGGAATGGGAAAGATTACAGACTATTGCGCTTCAGAAATTACACAACCATGATGCAATCCTGATAATAGATGTTAATAATTATATTGGAGATCATTCTAAAGAAGAAATTGAGTATTTTGAGCAAGCAATAAAAAAGCCTATCTATTACCTTTCACAGTTGAAGAATTAAGACTCTATTCTCATTCTTATAAATTATAAATTCCATAAACTCAGAAGATTTTAAAGTTAGTTTGATGATTTCATCCTAATTAATATACTTAGAAAACGATAATAATTAGGGTTTAATTATAAAATGGAATTGTTCCAAATATTTTGGGACGATCAGAAGAAACTATTTCTGGAATTCAAGAAAAATGAGGAAGAGCAAGTTCTTTTTCTTCCCGATAAAATTAAACGCCTAAATTTTCGCTTCGAAATCTCCAAAATTGTTACAGATCAGATCTATTATCGACAAGCACCCTCATTAGTTTCAGTAAAAAAAATTTACCATTCTCAAGATTACCTCAGTTTTTCTATCGATTTGGATGAGATTCAAGGTTATGACGATCTTCAATTTAAAATCTTGCAATTAAGTATTTATCTATATTCAGGTAATAGAATCGAGTATTCTTTCAGCGAGAAATTCAATATTTCTGATATTTGGATAAATGAAGATTGTTATGTGGGATTTCAATATATTGATTTGACTAAAAATCGTAATCAGCGTCAAAATTTTACAAAAGAAAGGGTTATCAAAGAAGTTAAAAGGGATTATGGACAAAATAAAGAGGAAAAAACTTATGTCTACGAAAAGAATAGCGTAGAAAGTTATACTGTCGATCAATCTTTAATGACAATGATTACTGAAAGCAATCAAACTCTAAAAAACATAGAAAGCCATCTTAAAACACTCACCAGCACCCTCCAGAATCTACCATTGGGAAGTATCCCCAGTGGACCTCCCCAACGATTAACTCAACGAATTCCTGGGGCTTCAATGAGCAGAGTAACTTCTGAAAAGGTAGCTAGTTTAATTAAATCGAGTGCCTCTTCCGTAAAAATGTTAGTAATCAAAGAAATGAAAGAAAAATTTAAGAAAGTGACCGAAAAACATAATGGATTTAGTATAAAAGATATCTTAAAACCTATGAGTGAAGATGAACATAAAGCACTTACCCTAAACGAGGAGGAACTGATGAAAAAGTCTGAGGAAGCAATCAATAATCAGATAATGCGGCTTCAAAAACAAAAATCAAATCAAATTGAACTTAGTGACCTGAAGAAACCAGAATAATATTCAATCTATAATAAGTAGTATTCTTTAATTATGCTAGATTAGTCTAGTTTAAGAAATAGATGATAAATTTGAGAGAGGGATAAGAAGATACTAATAAATTATTTTATCGGAACAGCAGGTAGTGGTAAATCGACGCTCACTGGATTGTTAAAAGAATATGTTTTAAATCGAGACCCAGAGATATCAGCTATTGCTATCAATTTAGATCCTGGAGTCAAAATTATTCCTTACTCTCCCGATATTGATATTAGAGAATATATTCTGCTCGATGATATCATGACTGAGTATGGATTAGGCCCCAATGGAGCAATGATTCTAGCCTCAGATTTAATGGTAAACTACTTGGATGACATTAAGGATGAGATTGATGACTTAAATCCCGACTGGGTGTTTGTTGATACTGCAGGTCAGCTTGAACTCTTTGCATTTAGAGAAACAGGACCGTTGATTGCAAGTTCTCTAGGGATTGGTGATGTTCAAAGAGCAGTATCTTTTTTGTTTGACTCTAATTTGGTACTAAGACCTAATGGCTTTATTTCTACGTTATTACTAGCTGCTTCAGTACAATTTCGATTTCGAAAGATCTCCCAAATCAATCTTTTAGCTAAATCAGATTTATTAGATGAAGATCAAATCGATATGATTGTAAATTGGAGCCAGGATTTTCAAGCATTAGAGGAATCGACAAACGAACGAGAAAGTGGTTTGATAAGAGAGCTTTCGATCCTGATTTCGGATGTTTTTATTCAAATGGGCTCAACAGCTGAATTGATCCCTTGCACTATTAAGGAGGAAAAAGGTTTGGATCTAATCTTCGGCTATTTGCAAAGAGTATTTGATTCCGATAAATCTCGGTTCTATTAATACCAAAACTATATCAAAGTTTAAGTAATTTCTCATAATTCAATTAATTAATAAAATGAAAATTATTGGTCCTTGTGCGGGAATTGGTTCAAGACTTCGTCCATTTACTTTAAGTAAACCAAAAACATTTATTCAAGTTGCAGGAAAGCCTGTATTGGAACATATCTTAGATAAGTTTCGTGATACTTTTGATTCTACTACGGAATTGATTTTGATTGTAGGGTATAAAAAACGGCAAATCAAAGAATTTGTTAAACAAAAGTATGGAAACACCTTTAAATTAACTTTTATTGAACAAGAACCTCGAGGATATAATGATGATGTACCTTTCTTCTGGGGCTTAGGAGAAGCCGTATATCTTGCTCATAACAACTTTAAAGAAATTCAATACAAGAATAATGAGGAGGATAAAAGGGAAGGAGCTTTAATCTTTTTGGCAGATATGATCCCAATAGATGAATATTCCTATATCATGTATCGCTATTATGAATCAAATGTAGATGGGATTATAACGGTCATGGAAGTCCCAAAAAAGCAAGCGAGTTCATATGGAATCGTAAAAACTGATAAAAATATGATTATTCAGCAATTAATAGAAAAACCAGAAACTTATATCTCAAACTTAGCCATTGCTGGAATCTATGCCTTTTCACATTCAACAACCATCGCATTATTTAATAATATTAAAAATTACTTGGATAAGAGAACAGAAAATTCAAAAGAGGTTTATCTGACTGAAAGCCTTCAAGACTTAGTTAATAATGGCTTTAAAATTGCCGCAGTTAACCTTAAAAAAGGCATTTTAGATTTTGGACGCCCATCTGCATTATTACATGGAAATAAATTTCTATTAGAACAAGATTTCACCAGAAAGGAAGATTATCCAGAGAAGCAAATTATTATTGATAAGTCCTTTATAAAAAATCCAGTTTTTATTGGGAAGAATTCAAAAATCATTAATTCAGTCATTGGGCCATATGTTTCAATCGGCAGTGGATCCTATATAGAAAATTCGATTTTAGAAAATTGTGTAATTGAACAAGAAGTATCCATAAAAAATTTGATCTCTGAGAGTTCACTTATCGGAAGTAATGCACAAATTGAGAATATCAGTAAAGATAATTTAATTATTGGAGACAAAACCATTTTTTAAACCTTATTTTGATGATTTTAAATAGGTTTTTTATGCGTTAAATGATATTTATTTATAGGAAGATGATTATTCTTATTAATAATTAGAATGAATTTAAAAAATGTTAGTGAAAAATTATGCCATACAATATTGCCTTTGATTTAGCCCACAAACCGCGAGGAAAAATTGATGAGAATCTCACGGAAATGCGGGATTTTTTAAATTCCAATGGTTTCATGTGTTATAATTATTTAGAAACCCCTATAACCCAATTATCATTAAAACCATTTGATGTGTTAGTATTTATGTGCCCAGATTTTGCTAAAATATCTTCTATGGAAATGACAGAAATTTGTAATTGGGTTGAAGAAGATGGAGGGGGCTTATTTTTATTATCTCATGCGGGTGGGGATAAAGGGCGAAATAGTAATTTAAGTGAATTAAGTCAACGTTTTGGGATCCTGTTTGAAAATGATCAAGTTTTAGATGGAACTACTAATTTAGGTTTAGAAAATTTGCCTATAATCACCGCTTTTATTCCACCTCATCCAATATCTAATGGAATTTCTTCAATCTGTTATAGATCTGGTTGTTCCCTTACAATAATGGGGAATGCTTTTTCGATTGCATCTTCAAATGAGACATCTGAACCATTTTCGACCCCACTCATCTGTGTTTCCCAACCAGATAAAGGGAGGGTATGCGCTATTGGAAGTTATGAAATGTTTCGAGATAATGTTGGAGGAGGATTTAATTCAGATGAACATCCTACTTTAGCTTACAATATTTTTACATGGTTAGTCTCTGATTATAGAATGGAATTACGATCAAAAGGAGAAGTACCTGAAGTAATAACTCAACCAGTGGTTCAAACTAATAATTATTTTTCGGGACCAAGAGAAACCATAAGTGGTGGAAATAATAAAATTGATATTGATTTTTCTATGCAAATCTCTAAAGAAAGCGAATTATATGAACTACTAAAGATTTTCCAAAATCAAATTAATACCATTAAGACTACTATTGATAAATTAGTGAGATCTGTTGGAGAGTTAGATGAAAAAATCCTCGAACATCCACCAGAATTAAAACCTCCTAAAACTTCACATGCAAATTCAGAAGATATTCTTGATTCTCTCTTGCAAACCGATAAAAATCTTACAGAGTTACCTCCAAAGCCCGTTAGCCTCAAAAAAGAGGGAAATGGACCCTTTATTGGATTAACAAAATTAGACGACGAAGAGAGTATTAAATTTAGACCCTCAGATAAACCTAAAAAGAAACTTAAAAAGAAAGAATTAAAGGCTGAAAGAGATGCTTTAGAAAGTAAGCTAAATTCTATGAGAAATCTCTTGGATTTCATCGAAAAAAAGTATCAAGCCGGCTCAATGGACAAAAAAGCGTATGAAAAAAGAACAGCTCAATTGAAGATAGATTTAAAAAAGACTCAGAAAAAGCTTGACGAGATTAATGACCTATTGTAAGAGATTAGAAATAACATAAAAATTAATCCGTTTCATTTTTTGGTTTAAAATCTTCGGGAACATATGGTTGAGCGTACTTATTTACAATTTCGAAAAATTCTTTATCTCCAACTCCTTTTGTAATTTTCTTTAACTCTTCTTTTATGATATCAAATGATTTTCTTAGCTCTTCTTTCGAAGTTTCTTCATGTTTTTTCTTTACTTCGTTTACGATTTTTTTAATAATCTCATCGGGGATATCGAGATCTAATACCTTAATCTTTTGCTTTAATGCGTTTAAAATAGATTTGGAACCAGAAAATTTTCCTAAGTAAAAAGTTCGACGTCTTCCTACCATACGCGGATTTATAGGTTCATATGTTAAGGGATGTGCGAGAATTGCGGCAATATGAAGTCCACTTTCATGCGAAAATGCATAATCTCCTACTATTGGTTTATATTGAGATAATGGCTTGCAAAAATACCGTTCGCATATTTCGCTTAATTCGGGAAGTTTGGTGAGATCAATTCCGGTATCAATTCCCATTCGTTCGAGAATGGTGGCAACCTCCTCTAAGGCTGCATTCCCAGCTCTTTCTCCATATCCATTTATACATGTATGAGGGTAGCAACATCCTTCAAAAACCCCAGTGATTGTATTCGCAACCGCTAGTCCAAAATCATTATGGGTATGAATCCCCATACATTTTGAATCTCTATGGGCATGAATTACTTCTGCTTTAATTTTTTTGATGAGATAAGATGTAGAATAAGGAGTAAGCACTCCCACAGTATCTCCTAATACAATTCTTTCAGCTCCTGCTTCGATAGCAGTCAGAAAAACGTTTTTTAAATGCTCAAATTCTGCTCGAGTCCCATCTTCAGATACCCAATTAACTTTAAAACCGTTATCTTTCGCATAATGAATTGCATCGTCAATCTGATCTAATTCTTGTTGTTCCGTTAACTTTAATGTTTTCATAAATATTGGTGAAATAGGCATGAAAATAACTATTTCTTGGAGATCCGCATCTATGCATGCATCAATATCTTCTTTTCTTGGACGGGCAATCCCTACGATTGAGGCATTCTTACAATCTTCATTTACTATTGTTTTAACGATAGTCTTTTCTGATTCTGAGACTGCGGGATATCCAACAGCTATGATTTTTACTCCAATTTCATCCATTAATTTAGTAAGGTGTATCTTCTCATCCAAAGTTAAGTACACGGTAGGACTTTGTTCCCCATCCCTTAAGGTTTCATCCCAGATACAAACCTCTTTTGGAATATCAAGATCTTTCAGAGCAATTTTATTATAATCCACCAAAAGGTTTTCTAATTCTTCTTTCGTAAATTTATAGCTCATATTTTATTCCCAGAGGGATTAATCTAACTAAATATCAGAATTATTTAAAATAAATAAATTAAATTGTTTCTTTTAAAAATGAAATATGTGAAGATAATAAAAAATATTAAAAGTATATAATAGAATTAATGCTGATGATCACAATCACAGCCACAACCGCACATCTCAGGTGGATCAGGCTCACATCCTGTTTCCACGATTTTAATTTTAAAGTTTAGAACTTTCCCAGCTAATGGATGGTTCATATCAATCGTAACATGTTCCTCATCAACTTCTTTTATCCAAGCAACTGAATATGTATTATTGGGCCCATCTATTCTTAGCATCATTCCGGGTTCTGGAGTTATATCCTCCGGAAATTGGTTTCTACTGATAGTTTGAGATAAAGCGGGATCAAACTCTCCATATGCTTCATTAGGTTGAATATTAATTTCAAATTCTTCTCCAACTTCCTTTCCAACTACTGCGTTATCAAAACCACGAATGAGTTGTCCTTTTCCTACTTCGAATTTTAGTGGTAAGCCTTCGTTCAGTTCTGTACTATCGAAAATGGTACCGTCCTCCAAACGACCCTCATATTCGACCTTAATTATATCCCCTTTCTGAATTGCCATATCTTTCCCTTTTTTTAAATGTAATTAATATTGATATTGGTTAAAAATTTATTATTGAATGGGTTATAAATTAAAAATTATTAGTTATTATGGAATGATTTTTATTTATACCAGTAACTATAATGATAAAAATATAAAAGAAAGGAATTTTTTTGTAGAATTATTTTATTATATCTGTAATAAAACAGGTTTCCATTATTTTTACTCCCGCAATCTGGGAAATTTTTTCCTCTATTAAAGGATTAAACTGCTCTATTGAGGGAATTTCTACTTTGATAAAAAGTCCACAATCACCACTTAAACGCCAAATATCTGTAATTTCTTCAATCTGGATTAGTTCTTTCAATATAGACTTAATTTCCTTGAAATCGGGTTCAATCTTAACTGTGGCTCGTGTTTTTGGCTTAGAATCAATATTATATTCAATAGTGTACTTTTTTATAACACTATCATCTTCAAGAGTTCGTACGCGTCGTCGAACTGTCGCCTCTGTCTTGCCAACAACCTGTGCAATATCGTTAAATGACTTTCGCCCATCCGCTTTTAATTCTTCTAATATTTTTAAATCAATAGAATCCATTTTTAATACCCTTTAAAAATTTTTTTTTAATTTATGAAAATCTACTTTTCTATATACATAATGTGCAAAACTATAATTAAAATTTTCGATAAAATGTTTGAATTTCCAAATTTTGTCGAGAAACTAAAAAAAAAAACTAAAACCCCAAATCCTCTCTTTTTAAAATTAATAATTCTTTTAATTTTAATTTGAAACTTATCAATTTCATATAGTTTTTGATTCAAATGCTTTTATAATACTAATCCATTTAATGATTATTAAAGAAAAATTGCTTATGAATCATTAGCTATGACCAACTATTTCCTAGGGATCGATTGCTCTACTCAGAGTTTGACTGGAATAATAATTGATGATGAATCATTAAGCATCCAAATAAAAATATCTATTAATTATTATAAAGATTTACCCCATTACCAAACTCAAAAGGGGGTTTATATCTCGGAGGATGGAAAGCAAGTATTTTCAAATCCGCTAATGTGGGTTGAAGCCTTAGATACCTTATTTACGATATTTCAGGAAAAAAGCTTTCCATTAAATAAAATTAAAGCCATAAGTGGTTCAGCCCAACAACATGGAACGGTCTATTTAAATAAAAATTTCCTGAAAACTGTAAATAATCTTCAACCAGGTGGTTCATTGGTATCCCAACTTAAAAAAATCTTTTCAAGAGAGTTGAGTCCCGTTTGGATGGACTCGAGCACTTCAAAGCAATGTAAAGAAATTCGGAAAGCACTAGGAGGGCTAAAATCAACCATCAAACTCACTGGTTCAAATACTTTTGAACGTTTTTCTGGACCACAAATCAGGAAATTTTATCAGGAAGATTCCCAAAAATATCAAAATACGGCTTATATACACCTTATTAGTTCGTTTTTATCCTCTCTTTTATTAGGAAATAACTCTCCTATTGACCATGGAGATGGAGCAGGAATGAATTTGATGGACATAGAGAAAAAACGCTGGAATGATAACGCAATAGATGCAACAGCTCCTAATCTTAAACAAAAGCTTCCAAATTTAACGGAATCCTTTAAAATCCTTGGAAACATTAGCCCTTATTTCGTTGAACGGTATGATTTTTCATCAGAAACAAAACTATTACCATGGTCCGGAGATAATCCAAACAGTTTAATTGGTGTTGGTTTGATTAATCCAAATCAAGTTGCGATAAGCCTGGGAACAAGCGACACTTATTTTAGTTATATGGAAAAACTCACTTTAGATTTAAGTGGGGCAAGTCACGTATTTGGAGCTCCAACTGGGGATTATATGGGATTAATCTGTTTTAAAAATGGCTCTTTGGCACGAGAAGCGATAAAAGCTCTATTTCATCTTACCTGGAATGAATTTTCTAATATTCTAAAGCAAACATCCCCGGGAAATAATGGAAGAATTATGCTTCCATACTTTTATCCCGAAATCGTACCATTAGTTTTAGAACCTAGAGTTTATCGGTTTGGCTTTGATGCAAATCATATCCAAGCAAATGTCCGCGGAATCATCGAAGCCCAATGTTTATCAATTCGCCTTCATTCTCAATGGTTAAAATCAGCTCCCACTGAAATAATTGCCACAGGAGGTGGTTCTGAAAATAGTGAAATACTTCAAGTATTAGCAGACGTATTCAATACCCCTATCAAAGTTTTAAAAGTATCAGATTCAGCTGCATTAGGTGCTGCATTAAGATGTGCGAAAGCTTATCAGGAATATATTGGAAATGAAATGGAATGGTCAGATTTAATAGCAAGGTGCGATGCACTTCAACCTGACGTAAATATCTTTCCATCGATTAATACTAAGCAATTATATGAAGATATGACGCAATTGTATCAACTTTATGAGAACTTCGTATTAAATAATGGCGATAATCCCGAAATAATAAGACACAAATTTAAAGAAAAATATTTTGAATAACTAAATAATAATAGAAATTATGTCAGATGATATTCATATGAATCTAAATAAAAAATCCTATTTCCTTATTGCTTTAGTTTTAGTATTGATTATTGCTGGTATATCTATAATATTCATATATTTATTTAACCAGCTACCAATTGATGGCAATAATGATGGAGGAGGATGAGGATGTATTTACTTCATAAAATTCTTCCTCAACCATATAAAATGGACAATCGTATGAGCCTTGAGAATAAACTTTTGTTTCAAGGTGACACACTCTATGCTAGGGTGATTTGTCCATAAATTATATGGAAAACTATATGACTAACAATTAATATGATGGAAGATAATATATTTCATATATAACAAAATTCTTATAAATGTCCAAAACCTCTTAAAATAGACAATTTTGATTTATGGTGTTCAATCATGTCAAAAGAAATCCCAGAAAATGTGAAAGAGTCTCTAAGAAGCATAGGATTAACGGATTATGAAATTGCCATATATCTCACTCTCATTATTAAAGGACCAATGGATGCTCGAGAACTCTCTGAAGCATCGGGCGTTCCTTATTCACGGATTTATAACATTCTTACTCAGTTAGAAAAGGAAAAGAAATTTCTTGTGCGTGAAGAGGAGTCCAGACCTAGTAGATATTTTGCAAAAAGCCCCGATGAAGCATTAATAATAGCCAAGAAGCAATATAATGACAGTTTCGATAAAGATTCAAATATAATTATTAACACCTTAACTCCAATTTATCAATCTCATGATACTCCCATAAAAGTTGCTCTCTATATCCATCGGGGGAGAAATATTTGCATTACGAAAAGTTTATCTTTAATTGAGCAAGCAAAAATGGCACTATATATTGTGGCATCCGATTTTGAATTTTTAGATATCTTTTATGAGGATATTAAGAAAGCCCGGGCGAGAGGAGTGACTGATATTCGTATTCTTGTCGAGGAGGAAGCCTTCAAGAATAAAGAATTCAAGGAATTATTACTTAAATATGCTAAAATCGCCGTCATTCGTTCCAGAGACCAGGTTTTTGGAAATTGCACTGTAATAGACGAAGGGGAGGACGCATTTATAATTTTAACTCAAAAGTTTTTTAAGAAGTTATCTTATTTTGGAGTGATCACTGATCATATTGCTTTCGGACCAGCGGCTAATTATTATTTTAGCTATTTATATGATACAGCAGAAGAACAAGATTTAAAATAAAGTTGTTCATATGCCTTTCAAGATATTTTACCATAAAATAATTTTAATTTTCTTATAGGCGAGAGATCTTGGTTAAAAGAGATTATATAACAATTGGAACAATAGGTTGTGGTGAGATTGCCTGTGAATTTAAATCTTTTTTTAAAATGATTAAAAATGCCAAATTTGTGGCCGCAGCAGATAAGATATTAAAACGAGCTCGAAGAATATCTGGAAAAGACCATTCTTACACCGATCTGAACGAGATGCTTGAAAAGGAGGAGTTCGATGTCTTATACATTGCTACACCTCATCATCTTCATAAAAAGCATATTAGATTAGCATTTGAACATGACAAGCACGTCTTTTGCGAAAAACCAGTTGGGATTTCCGTTCAAGACGCTCGTGAAATTTATAATTTGACCCAAGAATATCCGCACCTAAAACTCGGTTTTAACTATCAATACCGTTATGATCAAAACTGTTATGAATTAGTGAGTGGTATAAAAAAAGGCATTTTAGGTGATGTCTATTACGCTAATTGTAATATATTTTTTAGCAGAGACAATGAGTATTATGAAAATAATAGCTGGAGAGGCACTAAAAAGTATGCGGGAGGCGGTACTTTGCTCACACAAGCGTCACACATACTTGATATACTAATTTGGGCATTTGGAGAACCAAAGACGGTCATAGGAAAGGTAAATACCGTAAAATTCACCAAAATTAATGTTGAAGATCTCGGGTTTGGAATCATAGAATTTGAAAATGGAGTCGTAGCTCAAGTGAATAGTTCTATGATTGTCCAACCTCCATTTGAAACTACTAGGGCACTTTCGGAACT
This sequence comes from Promethearchaeota archaeon, assembly GCA_016840165.1. Taxonomy (GTDB): domain Archaea; phylum Asgardarchaeota; class Lokiarchaeia; order Sigyniarchaeales; family SOKP01; genus SOKP01. The sequence goes on along the minus strand of JAEOSU010000058.1, from coordinate 1,430 downwards.
TTTAGTTTTTGGGCAGTATGGACGCGCAACATGTAGAGCTGCTGTTCCTTCTTCCCTGCAATGGTTTGGAATTGATGAATATTCTTGTGAAGATAGACTTAACTACAGCCAATACATCGCAGGCAGCTTAGAAGCTTATGCAGATTGGATCTTACATAATAAACCGTATCTAAATACTATTGAAGAGAGCTCCAAAGTTTTATACCTTATCAGTGCATTATATAAATCTTCGGAGACAGGAAAAAAAGAATTGGTGGAAAAATTTCCTTAAGAATTGTCAGCCACAGATTTTTCTAAAAACCCGTAAGAAGTTTTCTCCCACGATTTTACTTATTTCTATATCACTATATCCTCTTGAAATTAAACCTTTAATTAAATTAGGAAACTTTTCATAACTTTCAAAATCTTGCATCTTATCGGTAAATGTGGCTCTATGTTCTTGTCGAAAGCCTAAAATACCAATTAGCTCATCAATTTTCTTGGCTAGATTATTTGGTACTGAATAACCATAATAATCCGTACCAATGCCTACATGTTCAATTCCTACTAAATTTATGATATAATCGATATGATCCAACCAATTCTCTATTGTGGTTTTAAAATTGCTGGTTAAAAAGCCAGGGACTGTTAAGACTCCAATATATCCCCCTTTTTCCGCAACAGTTTGCAAAAATTTGTCAGATTTAGCTCTATCATGGTTAAAAACGCTTTCCGCTAACGTATGCGACGCAATTATAGGCCCCAAAGAATGTACTGCGGCATCCATCGAAGTTTGAGCCCCACAATGAGAAACATCGACAACTGCCTTAAGTTCATTAATCTTTTCCACTACCTGGTAGCCAAATTCAGTTAAACCTCTGTCTCGTCTTGCTGTACACCCTGTCCCTATAGAATTTTTACTGTTATAGGTTAATTGCATCACTCGAATGCCCATAAAATAAAAATGTTCTAAGAGTTCAATATCAGTACCGATAAATCCTAAATCTTGAAGATTATAAATAATTCCCACCTTTCCTGCTTTCTTAGCAAGTTGGATATCATCTGCTTTTACGACTTTAACGAAAAATTCAGGTCTATTATCTAAAAGATACGTAAGAAACGCAAGATTATGTCTCACTCCCTCTAAAGAATATGGTTTCTCATGAATGGGCCCAACAGTCCAACTTACACAGTCAACTCCTGATTTTTTCCATGCTGATTTCAAGTTCTCATAATAATTCTCATCAGAAGAAGCTGTTTTGGAAAAATCCCCTATCAATTCTTGTACTATCTTGAATGGGCTAAGGTCTAATGCAAGCAAATCATCTGTTTTTTTAATAAATGGTTCCGTCCATAAGATAGGACCATGACTAAGAGTATCAATAATAATACTTTTTTCAATAAGAGTTCTTACTCTTTCTTCTACATCACTCATGTTTAATTTCCTTTAA
>JAEOSU010000057.1 GCA_016840165.1 Promethearchaeota archaeon | reverse complement strand
TCCCTACAGTTATTATCTATCTTGTTTTATATCTTATTAGTGATAGAATATTCAATCTAACTGCTATCGTCTTCTTATGTATTTGGATGGTTCATTATGGTCAAAGAACATTCGTCTTTCCGTTAATGATCCGCGGAAAACAACCAATGCCTCTAACGATCATTAGTTTTGGAATGATTTTCAACGGGATAAACACTTATTTACAAGCTCGTTGGGTAAATACCTTATCATCCCCTTATCCAGACAGTTGGCTACTGTCCGCTTTCTTTATTATAGGTATTATTATATTTACGGCGGGGATAATAATAAATCTCCATTCAGATTTTATAACACGAAATCTTAGAAAGCCAGGAGAGAATGAGTATAAGATCCCCTACGGAGGGATGTTTAAGTATGTAAGTGCTCCGAGTTATTTAGGTGAGATTACGGAATGGGCGGGGTGGGCAGTAATGACCTGGTCATTCCCCGGACTTATATTTGTTGCATGGACTTTTGCAAATTTAGCCCCTCGTGCGCGTTCTCATCATAAATGGTATCAAAAGACATTCTCTAATTATCCAAAAAATAGAAAAGCGCTAATTCCATTTATATATTGAAAAAAGAGTTAAAAATCATTCTAAATTACGCTTTAAACTTATGTTTCTTTTTAAAATCTTGATAAAAAATGGATTTCCTTAATAAAAACCATCGTATGATAGGTCTCACTAGTGGAATTAAATACCGCTTAAATCCAATCCATTTTTTTACCTCTGCATAGAAGTCATTAAGCGTATGATTCTGGAAATGCAACAACTTTTGATTAGCATCCATTTCCATGGTATCATAATAACCACAATGAAAATCACCCTTGGCAAAGGCTTCATCTGGGAAAAAATTTCGCCCAAATCCCATTATTTCAAGTAAATCATTGAGATTCTCGCGAAAGGTTATTTGACATTTTTTTCCACCAGCTAAATTAAAGATCTTACCCCATACTTCATCTGTTTTAATCGCATTTACTAAAGCAGTAGCTACATCTTTTGTGTGTATAACCTCTACACATGTTTCCAAGGGCATATGAAACATCAGAGGTCTTACTTTGATAATATCTGTGGAGACACAATATGAGAGTCGAAAAATACTATATTTTAATCCAGATTCTTTAATCATCTTTTCACTGAGAATTTTTGTTTGGGTATAGACATCTTTAGAATTATTATCAATTGGATCTGTGATTTTTATTATCGGATTTTTCAAACGATCTCCATATAATGCAACTGAGGAGGTATAGATTAACTTCGGCCTTGGATTTTGTTTAAGCATAGCAGAAATAAGCCTCTGGGTGCCTTCTACATTCGTTTCTTTTGCTAGATCAGCATCATATATGGCAATATCAGGTAATACTGCTGCAAGATGAATAATGATATCTTGATTGGTCACAGCTTGCTCAACTATATCATAATCAGGTAAACTACCCCAATAAATTTTCACGTTTTCGATATCACGAAATAGCTTTCTATTTTTCCTTGATACTCTAAGCAGCAAGCTAATATTATACTCTTCCTTTCTCTCTAGTAATTTATTAAAAACATCTTTTCCTACCGTTCCAGACGCACCAGTTAGCAAAACTCTTAGCTTATGCAATCAGTTCATCTCAAAATTTGTATCCCTTCTAATTAAAATTAAGAATCTCTTTTATCTTTTTACATAAAAAGAATAAATACCAAAACTTTTTTAGGAAATTAAAAACATATCTTGAAAGATCAATTAAATTTCCTATCAAATATTTCTATTAATAATTCTTCCAATTTTCTCGCTGGAATGTCCAGTAAAGTAATTTCTAGATGTCTTCCTCTTTGAGCCTCTTCAATTCTCACTGTTTTTGATGCAATGATTTTTAATTCATTCAAACTTCTCACATATTTTCTAAAGCTCATTTTTACATGAGCTTCAATTTCATACCCTTCACAGATGGCTTGATATTCTTCATATGCATCGTCAACTAACGTAAAAGGCTCATCATTGTTGATCAATGATCTGGTAATCCCATAAAGTGCAAGCAATTCTTGATCATTTAACTGATCGACAATTTCTCCCCGAAAAGTTGGATATACATCGTTAGATGCTTCTCGAATCATATCCGCATTTATCTTGGCTAACCCTTCCTTATCGGCGTACATTCCTGACTTTCTTAAAATCTCTATTCCATGGCGCATATTTTCGTGTTGGGTGGTGATCTCACTTATCATCTCGATGATATTTTCGCTTACTACATATTCTTTAAATGCAAGTTCGCTACGGTGCTGTAAAATTTGTTTAGATTCTTCATTATTATAGGGTTTTAAATTTATTTTTTCATTTAGTCTGCTCAATATCCTTTCGGTTTCTATCTTCATCCAATCACTAATACGGGAGATCAAAATTATTGACAATCGGGAATTTTGATGGCCATAAGTTTCTGCGATATCTAAAAATGCTAGCACTTCATCCGAACTTAATAAATGAGCCTCATCGATTATTAACATCATGTATCCTTGCGTGTTGATTAATTTCGTAAGTATTAACTTCCATGCCTCATCATCACTAAGCCCTCTTCCCGATCCGTGAGTATATTTGCCTAAAATATCACGAGTAATCTTACTTTTTGATCGAAAATGAATACAGTTATAATATTCTAAAAAGACCTCTAAATCCTTTTCAAGAGCAATATTTCTAAAATTTCTCCCAAAAAATTTAGCAGTAACGGTTTTTCCTACACCCGCTTTTCCAAACATCAAACAATTTATGGAAGGTTGTGCCTCCTCTTCAATAATTCTACGAAAAAAATAGATTAAGTCTTTAATAGTCGCATCACGACAATAAAGCTTATCAGGTACATAGCTTAAATCAAGTGAGCTGGAGTTCTTGAATACCGATTTTTGATTGAATTGCTTTCTAATATCATCCTCATCCATGATTAATCAGTTATCAGAAATTATTTCATTGATCTATAAATATTTATAGAACAAATCAAGTATAAATTTTCTTATCCTTCTACAATAAAAAAAGTTGTTTTTTTACTTTATAGAGTGGAGAATAAAAAATATGATGTGATTAGAAATTATCTGAATTATTTAAGGGATGCATCATAGAATAGGATTGCTTTAATTTGGTAATATCATTCTTTGCATATATTCGAGTCGTATTCGGAGAACTGTGTCCTAATATGTCTTGAAGTTCACTTATATCCATACCAGATCGTCTGAGATGAGTTGCCCCTGTGTGTCTAAATACATGAGGTGTTATTACTTTTGAATCAGGAAAACCACACCGTTCTTTAATTGTTTTAATATCTGCTTGAACCACTCGTGGATTTAATTTATTATTCCTAGTATTTACAATGAGGTAATCTTCTGGAGTATAACGGATTCGATTTTGAAGGGATTCCTTAAATATTTCTAGTGTAGTTTTATCTACAGGAACTATGCGTTCTTTGTTTCCTTTCCCGCGTAAACTTATATATCCTTTTTCAAAATCAACATCCCTGATTTTTATATTACATAATTCACTTACGCGAGCCATTGTAGAATATAATAACCTAATAATGAGATAATAACGATGACTTTTGCGAGAATTAAACACTTTCCTATCTTTTAACTTCATAAAAATTTTTTCAATGTCTGAAATTTTAAGAAATTTTGGAAGACTCTCCTCAAGTTTGATTTTGGGAGATTTTATCGTACTCATTGGATTTTTAGTTATAAACTCATTTAAGGTTAAAAATTTGAAATAGGATCGTAATGAGGCAATTTTCCGGCTTATACCTTTCTTGGTATATCCCTTATCTTTTAACTTTTTAAGAAATAATCGAATTCTTTGTCGAATAACTGGTGATTCTACTTCAAGATCCCCAACAAGTTCCATAAATTTTTGGAGATCGTAGCGATAAGCTTTAATTGTTGAGGTTGCACATCCCTCTTCTACTTCTTTAGAGATTAGAAAATCATCAATGAAATCAGAAAATTTGTATCCCGTCATATTAAGAGGAGTAACATCATGATATTACAAAATCTAGTGTGATATCCAGGTGATATCAAGGATCAAGGTGCAAATGCTTAGATAATCTAACAATAATCATTCCTTTTTTTGTTGGCGAAGCAACTTACATGCATTTATACCTGCTCGCGCTCCTTCGGCAGTTGCAAAAACGACTTGGAAGAGACCACCTGTAACATCCCCTGCTGCATATACTCCTTTTACATTAGTTTGTTGATGTTCATCAACTTTGATATTACCATATTCATCAAGTTCTACACCTGCTTTCTTAAATATCGAATTAGAAGGTATATGGGACAAAATAAATAAACAACTGAGCTCATATTCAACAGTTTCTTCACTATCTATTGGTTTACAAATAATTTTTTGAATAACTCCGTCTGAATCTGATATAGCTTCGACAATTTCCATTTTTTCAATGATTTCAATACCTTGGGCTTTCACATTATTTACGATTTCAGGTAGTTCATTTATTAATAAATTTGTTATCACATAAGTTTTGCATCCCATCTGGTGGAGTGCTAAAGCATCTTCAAGAACTTCCTCATCGTTTCCATATAAATATACCTCTCTATCTCGATATAATGGGCCATCACATAACGCACAATACGAGACTCCAAATCCAATCAAATTACTTTCTCCTTTTATTACTTCTTTTCTTTTTCCCGTACCTGTTGCGATAATGACAATATCAGAGGTGATATTAGCTGTTCGTGTTGAGATCATATTAGTACCCATGCCAATCATTAGGGAGATGACATCACCATGTATTATTCGAACCTTCTCATAACTCTTTGCATGGGCCTTAAATTTATTTAAAAGTTCTAAACCGGATATTTCTTGTTCACCTAACCAATTTTGAATCTCTTTTGTTTTTGCTAATGAAGATGGTTCTTTCCCATCCAAAATAATCGTATCTCGGTTAGATCTACCACAATATACTCCCGCACTGAGTCCAGCAGGACCCGCTCCGATAATAAGAATCTCACAGTTATACTCTTCCATAAAATATAACCCTATTAAATAGTCAATTAATTAATTATTGATTTGAAAAGTAGCTTAAATTTTTTACTCTTTTATTAACCTACTGATGTTAATTATAGGGATATTATAAAAACTTTTTATATTAGTTTATAAAGTTTTATCATGCAAATCTAATTTAAATTTATAAAAAAAATAAAAAGATAAGTGAGAAATCATGCAAAAACGCGAGAAAATTGTTGTGCTTATTGGCATAATTCTTCTAATTGCTGGACCCGTCTTAGGTTTTTTCTTAGATAAACTTATTGTTTTCAGCGCTGCACCTGCAACAATTCAAGAAACTAGTGATACAGATATTCAAAATGCTTTTGCTTTTCCTGTCGGTCTAACGAGAAACCAGAAATTAGTGATAGAATTTTCAGTGTATTACTCCGACATTTCCGCTACAATTAAAATCCTTGGGAAAGGAGCTTATGATACAGCATATGCAGCTAATGCTAATCCTAATCCTTTAGGTGGAGAAAGTTTTGTGTATTCGCAATTTAACTGGGGACAGGAGCCCTATCAATCTACACAACCTACAACATCATTATCTATTACCGAAGATGGTTATTATTATATTGAATTTGCAGGTTCGACCAATGGCGATTATTTGATCTCCGAACCAGGAAACTATGTGGTCGTTATTTATGGAACGAATGGCGGATCTCCTACAGAAGTTTATTTCAATGTAACTCTTAAAATAGATGGTCCTGGTGAATTTCTACAGAACTTATTACTGGCAGTGGGTATCATTATATTGGTATGTTTTGTGTTATATTTTTCATATGGATATCTCAATAAATTAAGGAGGGGAATCGAGTAATGCCAGAAAAAAGTAAAAGGAGCTTGCTGGTAGATAGTATACCATTAATGGATAAACGTAAAGCAATGAAATTTATTGTGTATGGACTAATTGCAGCAATCCTCTTTGGTTTAATAATGATGATAAGTCGGTCTATATCTGATAATGCCTCAAGTTGGGCGGCTATAGCAGATCAAGAGAACTATATCAATTACTGGAGTGGCTTATACGGATATAATGATTACATACAGAACCAAGAAAATATTGATCGGATACAATACTGGATGGGGTTCCAAGATGTCATTTTCATGAATATTGCGAGGGTAGGGATCAATATCGCATTAGTATTCATCTTAATCGGCTTTCTAAGTTTTGCGGTTACAGAAAATCTTGATGAACGCACTCGCCGAATCTATTTGATTATTTCGGGAATGATTTTACTTCTGATTATGTTTACTACACTATTCAGTTCTGTCGTTGTAACCGTATCGTAAAAAAATAATTAAAATAAATATTTTTTTTCTTCTAATTTCTATAAATTATTGTTTTATCATTAAATGTGGAGTTTTATAAAATCCCAGATTATATCGTTAATTTTTTGTGCATTCTCAACTAAAAGACTACCATGTCCATAATTTTCTAATAGCTTTAAAGTAGAATTGGGAATTTTAGTATGTAGAGCTTCTGATTCTTTAAAAGGAATTGTTTTATCGTTAGTCCCAGCCATGATGAGCGTTGGTACAGTAATTTTATGCAAATAATTGCGAGTGTCATGACCAGCAATAGCCGCACCTCTGTTTATGTAATCTTTTATTGTTGTCGTGTTTTCTACAATTAGTTTCTTTTTTAAAAGATCATTTAATTTCTCATCTTTACCTAAATTCTCTATAAAAGAATCTGAAAACATGAGATCCAGCTTCTTTTTGTATGCATCCTCGACATGCATTTTTTCAAATGACTTATATTCTTCAATTAGAGGATATGGATCCATCTTAGCTGAGGTAGCTAATAGAATAAGGGTTTTAACCATCTCTGGATATTTCAAGACAAAATTCTGGGCAACCATTCCCCCCATACTTACTCCCATGAGATGAACTTTTTCATTAATATCTAAATGATCCAGTAAAGCTTTAGTTTCTTCTACAAACATGTCCATCGTATATGGATAATCTGGCCTAGAGCTTTTTCCAACACCACGATTATCTAATGCGATGACCAACATTTTTCGCTTGAAATATGGAATTTGAAAAGTCCAACTCTCAATTGTTTGTCCTAAACCTTGGAACATTACTAATGGACTTCCTTTTCCTCTCTTTAAGTAATTAATTTCGATATCTTCATATTTAAAACTTGGAAATTGTATCACCTTTATGAATATATTTTCTATTAGTAAGTAATACAAAATATTTAAGCTTAGTTTCATCGTGAAACAGAAGTTTGACGAAGAAATGTAAATATCTCAATATTATCCACATATTTTCTCTTCCTTTTTTAGAAAAATTCTGAAAATTTATCTTAAATTCAATATAATAAAATCCAATAATTTACATCTTTAAAAAAAATATACAAAAATGTAAGAAAAATGAGTGAACAAGAAGTTAAACTTAAGGATAGGTTCCTATTCGCCCTTAATGGCTTTCCAGACCTAATGACATACCAATTTTTCCAAGCAACCGTTTTTATTTTCTATTTTACAGTGATAGGCATTGAAACATTTGTTATGTGGGTTGGTTATATTATCTGGGGTTTTTGGAACATGTTCAATGACCCTTTGCTGGGTTATATGTCTGATAGGAAAAGATCTGGCAAATATGGGAAAAGAAAGTTCTTTATTTTGATTGCTTTCATTCCCTTATGCTTAATGATGATATTTCTTTTTACAGTACCCTCTGGCTTCGAAATCTTTTACTTTATAATTATCATCATCCTATTTGAATTGGTTTACACTCTTTTTGATGTCAACACAAAAAGTCTTTTTCCCGAGATGTGGCCAACTGAAGAAGAACGATCAAAAACCAATGTCGTATTACGAATTGTTACCATTATAGCAATTTTAGTCGCGTTCATGATCCCCTCTTTTCTCATCCCAGATATTGGAGGTGGTGGTGAACTACCGTATTATATAATGAGTGGAATTATCGTTGCGGTTGTTGTTGGAGTGACAGGATTCTTTTTTGTATTTTATGGGATAAAAGAGAAAGAAGAGACTAAAGAACAGCTTGAAGGCAGACCCGGATTCTTTAAATCACTTATTATGGCTTTTAAAAATAGAAATTTTGTGGTTCTGGTCTTAGCAAATATGTTTACATGGTTTGTACTAAACATGCTTACTTCAATGTTTTCCTTGTATTGTGGATATGTTTTAGGGATAAGTGAATCCAGTAAATTCTTAGGATTAGGACCTTTCTTATTTTACGGGATTTCAATAGTTTTGGCATTTTTGGTTGCAGCAATGGTAATGCCCTTACATAAAAAAATTGGATTAAAATATGGTATGCGAACGGGATTTATGATCACTATGATAATTATGGCAATTACATTCATTCCATTTCTGTTTTATGGCTCAGATACACTTAGCCGATTTTTTGCGATTATTAATGCGGGAGCAATAGGATTCGGGATTTCAGGTATCATGTTCTATTTTGACATCTTAATGGGCTATGTCATAGATGAGGATGAGAAAAAAACAGGAATGAAACGATCGGCGAGTTTCTATGGAACAAACGCATTTGTTCACCGGTTTAGCATAATTCTTTTCATATCATCCGTCTATTTAGTATTTCAATACACCGCATGGCAGACTACTTTCGTTGAAACTGGGACGTTAGATGTTATAATCGGCTTACAAGTCTTACTTTCAGTATTTCCCGCAATTGCATGTATCTTAGCATTAATCCTGATGTATTTCTTCCGTTTAGGGAGAAAATGAGAGGTTATGAACTCCTAAAATTCAAAATAATCTATTATTTTCTTTTTTTTGAATATTCTTAACTTGATATTTAAATGCAATGTTATTAAAAATAATTTGAAATTTTATAGCTTTATTTTGGTATATTAATTATAGTAATTATTAGTCAATTTAACACATAATATTTTTAATTTTAAGAAGGGGTAATTGATAAAAGATGAGTAGATCTGAAAATAATTTAGAATCAAAAAAGAAACAATATTCTATAGCAGAACCCCATGATTTACTTCCACGGTCCGAATGGCTACGAGAATATTACTTTAAAGGATTTGAAAGAGAATGGGCTAATGAATACATGCCCTTTACGACTGGAACCGAATGGGATACGATCTGGGAAGAAAATAACTATTATATCGCTCCTGAAGTACATACATATATAGGTAATAAGGGAAAAGGGGTTTTTGAAAGCTCATTTCGCTCAATGGCAATTCCAGTAACCACTTTACCTGAGAATTTCTGGGAGTTATCATTACCAGAAAGGAGAGCAATCTTTTTTGAAGAGGTAATGCTTAATTATGTCCCTCAAGAAATTATCTCAGAAAATGATTTGATTGCGGGAGGGAGGTTTAATACTCAGTTAAGCAATACTCTCACTAAAAAGGAAGCGAAAAAACATTGGAAGATGAATTTACAAAATCGAAAAGCGTTTTATAAGTATCATAAATCGGGGTTCGGAAATCTAGGAGCCACGGGAGGACATTTGATCCCCGATCATGAGACCATTATCAAAAAGGGATTTAAATACGTACATCAACACGCAAAACAACGATATGAACAATTGACTAAGAAAGAAAAAAATGGCCCAAAAGGCGAAGAGTTAAGAGCTATGATTATAGCCTCAGAACTTCCAAGGAAATTAGCAAAAAAGTATGCAGAAGAATGTAGGAGATTAAAAGAATCAGCGTCAACTCCAGAAAGAGCCAAAGAATTAGAGCAGATGGCACAAAACTTAGAACGAGTTCCCTGGGAGCCTGCTGAAACCTTTTGGCAAGGAGTACAAGCATTATGGCTTACTCATATGTTAATCATGACCGATGAATCTTATCCTGGTCCGGGAGTATCTTTTGGACGAACTGATCAATATTTATGGTCCTTATATAACAAAGACATCATTGAGGAAAAAAATATAACTAAAGATTTTGCAAAGGAAATATTAGGGAGCTTTTGGTTTCATTGTAATACCGTTTATGATGCTCAGATCATGGTGGGTAAACAGGGAATAACAAGTGCATTCGGACAATTAATGACATTATCGGGGTGCGGTCCAAATGGGGAAGATCTTACCAATGAATTAACCTATACCATTTTGGAAGTGATAGATGAGTGGTCACCCATTTTAGAGCCGAAACCGAATATTCGCTTACATCGTAATTCCCCAGAAAGACTCTTAGATATTATTGTCTCAATGATTTCAAGATCTCAAGGTGCCCCCTTCCTGCTTAATTTTGATGAAAGAAGTATTGCGGGAATGATTGAGGAGGGAGTGCCAAAAGAGCAAGCTTGGGATTATGCATGCGTAGGGTGTCTCGAAAACACTATGCAAGGAAATGATCGATCGGGTACTGTAAATTGTAATCCTAATTTAGCAAAAAGTTTAGAATTAACACTATGGAACGGTAAAAATATGCCTGGAAACTCGAATGAACCTTGGAGTAAAAAGGGAGAACAACTTGGTCCGAAGTCGGGTTCACCAGAGCAATTCGAGACCTGGGATCAATTTTGGAATGCTTGGAAAAGCCAAATAGAATATCTTATCAAATATACTGTAGATGTCTATAATATGATTGAAGAATTTAGAGCAAAATTCTTACCAACTCCTTATGTATCCACTTTATTTCGAGGGTGTATAGAAAAGGGATTAGATATAAGAAACGGTGGTCCTGAATTGCGTTTTATTACCATTGAAGGTGTAGCATTCGCAACCACTGTTGATTCATTATTGGCAATCAAACATTTTGTATACGATGAGAAAAAGTACTCTATAGCTGAAATAAAAGATGCTTTAGTGCATAATTTTGAAGGAAAGGAATATAATATCATGCAAACCCAATTAAAAAACAAGGCTCCGAAATATGGTAACGATGACGATCAAGCAGATGAGATGGGAAGAGAAATAATGGAAATATGGGCAAAAGAAACATGGAAATATAAAACTCAAAATGGTTTTCAATTCCGCCCAGGGATGTTATCCTGGAATTATTGGGCGGGAGCAGATGCAGGTTTTACTCCAGCGACACCTGATGGGCGTTTAGCAGGGACATTCTTATCTAATGCCATATGTCCTTCGACAGGTGTAGATAAAAAAGGTCCTACGGCAGTTACAAATTCTGTTGGAATAGCCTTAGGTGGAAAAACAGAAGAAGGAGAATACATCAATTATTTACCGAATGGCGCGTCCCATACTATCACTTTTAACCCAAGTATATTGCGTGATCCTGAAAACAAAGAAAAGTTCAAGGCATATTTAAAAGGCTACATTGAAAATGGAGGGACCTCACTTCAAGTAAATATGCTTGATGCAGATATGTTAATTGATGCTCAACAACACCCCGAAAACTATACAAATCTTTTAGTGAGAGTTACTGGTTATAACGCTTACTTCAATGCAATTGGTAAAGAGCTTCAAGATGAGATAATAGCGAGAGAATCTCATAACATGTAACATAAAAAATTACATTTTTCTTTTTCTTCTTATTTTATGTTAATAACGTATTGATAAGCATGAGAGACCCCCATCCAATTTCTGAAATTCTGACATCTCTATTTCTTTAGTAACATAACCTAAATTCCGAATTTTTTGAAGCAATTGGGGAAAGTTCGTTGGTAAAATAATGGTTCCATTGATATTTAAACAGTTGGCACCATAAGATTCCGAAGACGGGACAATAATTTGGTCATACTCAATAAAAAATGGAGAATTGATGAGTTCTCCTGCCATTAACACTGTTTTGTTATCTAAAGCGTTAATTCCCGATTTAAGGTGAAGAAAATCCCTAAGATGTATGAAGGAGACCGTAAAACCAACCTCTTCCTGGATTTTTTTAAATTGAGTTGCCCCTTCTATATTAGTTCTTTTTGAAAGTCCAACAAAATATTTTTTCCCAATTTGAAGGATATCTCCTCCATCTAAAGTACCAGGTGAATAAATTTTTTTCACTATTTTAAAATTCTTATTGATAATTGGTGCTACATATTCCGTTTCACCCCGTCTGGAAAGCGCGCCTGGTCGAGTAAGCACTGCTAATTCTTTATTCACTACTGCAGAATCTTCCACGAAACAACTGTCTGGGAACATCTCTAAGGGAGGGAGTTGAATTAATTGAAGTCCACATGACTCTAAAGTCTTACAATATTCTTGATGCTGTCTAAGAAGTTTTTCATAATTAGGTTTTCCTAATCCAGCTTCCGTGAGTCCATTTATAACGCTTCTACCAGGAATCCTTACTATTGCAAATTTAAAGTCCATCTAATATAAATCTCCATCACTCAAATTAAATAGGTTTAAATTCAGTATTTTTCTCTAGAAATTCAAGCTGTTTTAGAAATAAGATGTCCCGCTTTCCCACTATTTCAAATTCACTTTGACCTTCATAATCATAATGACCTTTCCCAGTTTTCGCTCCTAACTCTCCCCTTTTGACTTTTTCACTAACTAATGGAACACTTCCTCCTTTTGCCGTTATGATATCTTCTACCAGATTTAGCCCAGTAAAGTCATGCATTTGAACAATACCTACAATAGGTAATCGAATTCCTAACGTAGTTTTGATAGCTAAATCTATTTGTTCCGCTGTTGCTAAGTTTCGCATCATTAGCTCATACATTGCACCAGAAATTGCGCTTTGAATTTTATTAACGATATAACTGGGTGTAAATTTTTCCAAAACAATCGGAATTTTTCCTAATTTTCTATGTAATTCCACTGATAAGTGGACTGTTTCGCGAGATGTTTTTCTAGCTGGGCAAATTTCCACTGAAGGAATTATATGGGCTGGACAGAACCAATGATGAGCTATAATTCTTTCTGGATGGGAAATTTCTTTCAGTATCTTAAAAATATCTAGGGTTGATGAATTACTTGCTAATATCGTATCAGCGCGGCAGTAATTTGATAATTTCTTAAAAACTTCAAGTTTCGCATACGGTTCTTCTTTAATTGCTTCCACAACAACATCAACGATTTCTGCATTACTCTTTAGATCTGTGGAAGGATTAATTCTATTTTTTATAGCCTCAATTTCATCTCTGTTAACCCTATCGAAATCTGCTAAAATATTAAGATTCATATCGATAAGCTCTATGGCATGAGTTAATATCTTCTCATTAATATCAACTAGCGATACCTGAAATCCATTTTGTGCATAGACTTGCGCAATAGCATGACCCATAGTACCTGCGCCAACAACTAAAACTTTTTTGATATCATTCAATTGCATTTTTTTCAACTCTAATATTTATTTTAGATAAACCCTCTAATGAAACTATTGATGCTTTTTTAAAATAGAATTAAATCGAAAGGAATAAGTAATCTTCTAATTATAACTAAATAACAATTAAAAGATTTAAGGTAGGATATAATTGTCTAATGACAATAATGTAAAAGAACCTGATGTTAAGATTGTAAGAACCACCTCTGCATTCGATTGTGGGGGAAGATGCCCCTTAAGACTACATGTTAAAGACGGCATAATTATTCGCATAGAAACTGATGATTATGAGGTTAAGGAAGAACAACTTAGAGCTTGTTTAAGATGTAGAGCTCTTAGACAATATGTATACCATCCTAAGCGATTGAAATTTCCTTTAAAAAGGGATGGCCCTAAAGGCTCCGGAAAATTTAAACGAATATCCTGGGATGAGGCTCTATCAGAGATTGCTAAGAAACTTAAAGAAGTTAAGGAAATTTATGGAAATTCAAGTATATTTTTAGTTTTAGGAGGGGGATACCAAGCGGCATATCATGACGGAATGTTAGCAATGATGAGGTTGTTGACTCAATTTGGGGGCTATTCAACCCATTACGGAAATGTATCTTCCGAAGGAGCGGTATACGCTACTCAGGCGATGTATAAATCTCCCTTTGTTGGTCATAGTCGAGACGATTTATTAAATTCGAATTTAATAATCATGTGGGGTTGGGATCCTGCTCGAATGATCTCTGGAACAGACACAATTTTCAATCTCATTAAAGCTAAAGAAAAGGGCATAAAAATTGTATCTATTGATCCAAGATATACAGACTCTGCTGTAATTCTTGCTGATCAATGGATACCCATTGTTCCCGGAACGGACGTAGCGATGATGGTTGCTATGGCATACGTTATTATCAAAGAAAATTTACATGATCAAGCTTTTTTAGATAAATATACAGTTGGGTTTGAAAAATTCAAAGCATATGTACTGGGAGAGGAGGATGGTATTCCCAAAACACCTACATGGGCAGAGAAAATAACTACTGTTCCTGCAAAAATTATCACGGATCTTGCTATAGAATATGGTAAAACTAAACCTGCTGCCCTTATGGATTGTCAAGGACCAGCAAGATCAGCGGTGGGTGAGTTATACAATCGCGCAGCTATTACTTTAACAGCAATGACAGGTAATATTGGTGTCCATGGTGGGAGTGCTGCTGGTGGTCTAATGGGTATTCCATATGGTCATATGTTCTTTAGAGCAGGGATTCCTCCTCCAAGACGCAATCCGGTTGAGGAGGGATTGAAATCAGTTCGAGGGTCTCTAGATTTAAACTTAAGATTCCAAGCAAGATGTCATACAAATAAGATTTTTGATGCAATATTGAAAGGAAAAAAAGGGGGTTATCCATTTGATGTAAAATTTGCTTGGTTTGTAAATAATAACTTTTTAAATCAATTAGGAAACGCTAATAAATCTGCTAAAGCTTTGAAACAGTTGGATTATATGGTTATTTCAGAGTTATGGCTAACACCCACAGCGAAATATGCTGATATCATTCTTCCTGTTTCAAGTATCACCGAGAGAAACGATCTTACCCGACCATGGCCTTCTGGACCTTACTTTACCATTGCTAATAAAGCCATTGAACCACTTGGAGAATGTAAATCTGATCTAAGAATTGTGGAAGAATTAGCAGATAAATTAGATATTACAGAGTTTGTTAAATACCCCGACGAAGAATCATCTTTAAAATTTATGCTTAAAATGACAGAAGATACAAGAAGGGAAATTAAAAATTTCAAAAAATTTAAGGAAGAAGGCATTCACAGAGTTAAGCTTGAGGAACCCCATGTAGCATTCAAGAAAGAAATAGAAGATCTTGAAAATCATCCTTTTGGAACACCTTCGGGAAAGATTGAAATATATTCTCAACGAATAGCTGATTTAAATGACCCAGATAATCCTCCTATTTCAAAATATTTGGAACGATGGGAAGGAAGATATGATCCATTATCTAAAAAATACCCCCTTCAGATGATATCTCCGCATCCAAAGAGTAGAGTTCATTCAGAGATGTATTTAATCGAATGGCTTAAGGAGGTTGATCCTCATGTTGCCTGGATTAATCCTGTGGATGCTGAAGTTAGGGATATAAAAGATGGAGATGAAATTCTTGTCTTTAATGAGAGAGGAAAATTAACAATAAAAGCATGGCTTACTGAAAGGATTATTCCTGGAGTAATCAGTATTTTTGAAGGAGCATGGTATGATCTCGATGAAAATGGAATTGACAGAGGGGGATGTGTAAATACTCTTACAATGGATGCATACTCGCCTGGTGGAGCAAGTGCTTTGAAATCCTGTTTAGTAGAAATTAAAAAGTTTAAAGGAGGGGCTTAATTTGCAGATTGGGTTTTATTTTAATCAAACACGTTGTATCGGATGTTCAGCATGTACTGTTGCATGCAAAGACTGGCATGATATCCCTGCAGGTCCAGAAAAATGGATGAGGATATTATACAAAGAAACAGGTAAATTTCCCGAGGTATTTGTAAGTTATCGCATTAATCCATGCTTTCATTGTGAAGATCCTGTTTGTATAGCCGTTTGTCCCGTTGAAGCTATTTCGAAACGGAAGGATAATGGTATTGTAGTCGTAAACAGTGAAAAATGTATTGGAAATGAACAATGTGATTCGAAATGCTTGAAAGCTTGCCCATATGATGCACCTCAATTTAGCGCTGAAGTGGGAGCCAGAATGCATAAATGTAATTATTGTTTAGATCGATTTGTAGAAGGAAGATTACCGATTTGTGTTGAAGCTTGTCGAACTCATGCTATAGATGCAGGTTATTTAGATGATCTAAAGAGAAAATACGGTGATATAAAAGAAACCAATAATTTTATTTATTCTAAACGAACTAAACCAGCAATAATTTTTAAGCCTAAATTAAAGTAATTTCTTTCTTAATATTTTGAAAAATAATTTTTAATAAATATAGAATATCTAATTATACAATAATTAAATTTGATGAAAAAATGTTAGAAACGAATATAACTAAACTATTTGGGATTAAACACCCCATTTTTAGCGCTCCTATGGGACCCTTTTTTACTCGCGATTTAGCTTTGGCAGTTAGTGAAGCGGGAGGTTTAGGGGTCTTATCTAATGTAAATATAGTTGGTACGGATCCCGTAAAAGA
Source organism: Promethearchaeota archaeon (assembly GCA_016840165.1). Lineage (GTDB taxonomy): Archaea > Asgardarchaeota > Lokiarchaeia > Sigyniarchaeales > SOKP01 > SOKP01. Next base: position 8,699 of record JAEOSU010000057.1, on the reverse strand, counting down.
ACATATGCAGAGTATAGAATACATGGTAGAACATACTGATAAACCTTTTGGACTTAACATTCTCACCTCCCGAAATAATCCCGGGGTGGTTGAAATGGTAAGAGATTTACCAAAAATCGTTATGAATAATCCCAAAATGAGAGAACAGTGTATTTATTGGTTAACTTCAGCAGGATCCTCACGTTACCTTCCTGAATCGAAAAATTTCAAAGAATTAAGAGAAAAATTCGAGGTCAAACATTTTCATGTAGCACCGGCTGTGTGGCTCGCCCAAAAATGTGTAGATTCAGGTGTTGATGGAATTGTAGTAACTGGAACAGAAGGGGGCGGACATCAGTCTTATGAGAAAGTAACTACTCTAGTCTTATTGCAACAAATAAGCAAACACTTTCCTAATTTACCTAAAATAGCTTGTGGAGGATTCGCAACCGGAGAAGCGCTAGCCGCAGCGTTATCTTTAGGAGCGGGTGCTATAGCAATGGGTTCTAGATTTATTGCTTCGAAACAAAGTGAATTTCACCCCAAGTATAAAGCACTTATCCCGCCAGGTAAACCTCAAGACACTGATCTTTATACTGGCGCGTTTGGACCAATTCGTTTATATAAGAATAAATACGCACTAGAACATCCTGCTCCTACTAATAAAGAAGCTATGATAGCTTATGAACAGTCAATAACTCCCGAACAAAGAGAAAAAGACTTAGGTGCTTATGATCGAGTTTATAATGGTGATACTGAAACAGGTGCAGTCTTATTAGGACAATCAATAGGTATTATAGATAATATTGATGATGTAGCTGAAATAATTGAAAAAATAATAAAGGATGCGGAAAAGACCATCCGGAAAAATTATTCATCAATAAAATAGAATTCTTTTATATTTTTTTATCTTCATAATAATGTAAATTGTATTCATGTAGACTTTATTCAATAAGATTCCAATCATTAAATTTCATTCTAAAAAACTTAAAGTATAACATAATATTCTAATATTTAATATCATCAAATCTAACTATTCGGAAGAATGACTAACACTAAGGCATTATTATTTGAAATACAGAAGATGTCCACGGAGGATGGTCCAGGCATTAGGACTACTGTATTTTTTAAACAATGTCCTTTACGATGCGTCTGGTGTCACAACCCAGAATCGATTTCAAAACAACCTCAATTAGAATGGTTTGAGCACAAGTGTATTGGGTGTAAAACTTGTATTGAGGTTTGTAAACTGAATGCATTACATTTTGAAGAAGATGGACTACATATTGATCGAGAAAAATGTACAGGCTGTGGTGAATGCTCTGAAGAATGTCCAAGTACAGCACTCCATCTTTTTGGGATCTGGTGGGAACTCGAAGATTTATATCATGAGGTCCAAAAGGATAAAGTATATTACACCCAATCTAAAGGAGGTATAACTGTTTCAGGCGGAGAACCAACTCTTCAATCAGACTTTATCCTTCGATTTCTAAAGAAATGTAAACAAAATGATATCTCAACCGCTTTAGATACATGTGGCTATGCATCCCAAAAGATTTATGAGAAACTCTTGCCTTTTGTTGATTTAGTTCTATTAGATATCAAAGAAATTGATTCTGAGAAGCATAAAAAATTTACTGGTGTTCCAAATGAGTTAATTCTTGAAAACGCTAAATTTATTGCTAATTACGTTAAAGAATATAATAAAATATTATGGATAAGAACCCCTATTATTCCAAATTATACCGCAACCGAAAATAACATTAAAGGTATCGGAGAGTTTATAGTCAAATCTTTGAAGAACATTCCTGAACGATGGGATTTGTTAAGTTTTAATAATTTATGTGAATCGAAATATCAGAGATTAGATATGAATTGGATCTTAAATGGTACTCCTCTTATGAAAGAGGAAGAAATTAAGTTTTTTTATGAGGTGGCTAAAAAAACTGGAGTAAAAAATGTTCGCTGGTCTGGTCTCACGAAGAAAACCTAAACAATTTTGTTATTCTCAAATGTAGATCTATCAACTTAAAATAGCCTCAATAATTTTAGAATATTAGAATAAAAAAATAGTAAGCGAGAAAGATGGGTAAAAATAATAAAGCAGTCCAATGGGAATCTGAAGCAAATGAGGAAACCATGTTATTTACTCAACCCGATATTATGTTGAAGCTTGTCTCTACAATAGATGACAAAGAACGGCCCCATATAACAATGATCTCCAGTAATCGAATAATCTCGAACAATAAATTAGTGTGGGGGGCGTTTGTAGAGGGTTTGAGTAAAAAATATGTCAAGGAAAGACCAAAACAAGGGATATTATATATGACTGCTGAGATGCCGTTTAAATTCGTTCAATTAAAAGTGAACTTTTCTCATACTTCAAAAGAAGGACCGGATTTAGAACACTTTAATAAATCGCAACTTATGCGCTATTTCACCTATGTGAGAACCCATACCGCGTACTATAATAATATCGTCACAACAACATCTATTAGGGATTTACCGCTATTCGGGATCGTAAAAGGAATATTAAAGAATCTCATCGCTAAAGGAGGAGCAAAAACCAAATTATCAGAGAAGCGATTAAACGTAATTGGCTATAAATTATTTCGGGATATGATTGCAGTGAGAGTAATTTCCTATATCGATCCAAATGATGGCTATCCAATCATGATTCCTGTTATTCAACTTCAAGCTGCAGATCATAATAGATTGGTCTTTCCACCTTCAATCCTTAAACAAGACCTCATAAAGATTCCGGTTAATGCCAAAGTAGCCGTATTTGGTATGAATTTTGATTTTGTGTACCAGGTTGTAAAAGGGACATTTTTAGGATATAAAAAATATCGTGGGGTTAAATTAGGGGCAATAGATATTGAAGAAATTTATAATAGTTGCCCTCCAGTGACAGGAATAATCTATCCTAAAATTGAAACTCGCCCTAAGGTTGGGGAATTCACTCTTTAAAGGGATAGATGATCATTCACGCATCATAGAAATTACGAACTTTTTTTTTCCATTCTTATTTTTCTAACTCATTAGTATAAAATAATAGTATTTTATCGTTTACATTTTTGGACTGCTCATCTATGAATAAAAAAATGAATGTGTTATTTATTACCACTGATCAACACCGGGTGGATATGCTCCATTGCTATGGAAACAATTTAATAAAAACACCTAATATCGATAAATTAGCAAATGAAAGCGTGAGGTTTACCAACGCATTTTGCACTAACCCGATGTGTATGCCAAACAGAGCAACTTGGTTAACGGGGTATTATCCAAATGTCCATGGTGTACGAAGTAATGGTATAAATTTACCTACAGATGTTCCTACCATCACTCAAACTCTTGTTAAAAGGGGTTATCATACTATCAATGTCGGAAAAACTCATTTTAACTTTTGGACACCCCCGTATAAACCAAAAGATCATTCCCTTGAATGCTTTGATATTTGGAAGGATCCTGATCCTAAGAAGCGAGAATTAACAAAGAAAGCTTTTCCCTCACCATATTATGGATTTGAAGAGAATTATTTAACCATTGGCCATGGACCCCTGGTATTGGGGCATTATCACGAGTGGTTGGAGGAAAGAGCGCCCGATCTCGCAAAACGGGTAATAGATGATTACCAGTATCTAGATAATTATTTTGAATTAACCTATGACAGCTTCATCCCTGAAGAGTTGTATAACACCACTTATATTCAAAATCATACTATTGAAGTACTTGAAAGATATGCTGAGGGAAAATATGATAGCGATAATTTTTATCTCCATTGTTCTTTTCCAGATCCCCATTATCCTGTTGCACCTCCAGGAAAGTATCGAAATATGTATAAACCAGAAGATATGCTTTTACCTGAGAATATTGTAAACATTTCTCGTCTTTATGAGCACCCTTATTTAGGAAAATACATGAAAAACCCTCCAATAAGGAAAGCAATGATCCGCGAAGAAACGGAAGAGACAATAAGAAAATTTATAGCATTCAATTATGGTTCTGTGAGTCTTATAGATCACGCCGTTGGACAGATTCTTGCATCTCTAGGAAAACTTGGTTTGGAAAAGAACACGATGGTCATTTTTACCTCAGATCATGGTGACTATTTGGGCGATCATTCAATGTTGCTGAAAGGACCTTCACCTTTTAAGGGTACACTGCATATTCCTTTAATCTGGAAAGTACCTAGCCTGACTAAATCCGCTGTTTCAGATGCCTTAATCAGTTCAGTCGATATTCCACGAACAATTATGGACATTTTGGGAATTAAAGAGCGATATCGACCGCCATTAATGCAAGGACATAATATGATTCCTACACTCAGAGATTCTTCTGAAAAAGTACGTGATTGTGTCTTAATCGTTGAGGATGAGGAGGTAGGTCCCAAGGGACCATTATTTACTCGTCTTGCTCATCTAATTACTGAGGATTACAAGCTAACTACTTATGGTGAACTCCCGGGATATGGAGATATTTATGATAGAAAGAATGATAATGCTGAGCTCCATAATCTATGGGATAAGGATAAGGAATTACGATTAGAATTATTAGATAAATTACTTCATGAATATATGATGACAAGAAGCCGATTTCCAATACGAGAAGGGGGTACTTAAATGACTCAGCAAGACAAGAATGATGAATTAACTGAAGAAGAGTTAGAGAGAAAATTTGATGTGCTTTGGAAAAACTGGGAATCTCGAAGACGTTGCGAGAAAAAACACATTCCAAACTTCATTAAAAACAATAAAGAAAAATAATTAAAACCAAGGTTTGAATCTATGATCTGGAATACAAAAATTACGCAAATGATGAACATAACCTATCCATTAATTATGGGTGCTTTTGGTGGCTGGGGAAAAGCAGAATTTGCGTCTCACTTTTCGAATGCGGGCGGTTTAGGTATAATCGCGGCATTAAACTTTCCGGATCCTGAAGACTTTAAAAAAGATCTTAAATTGATGAAAGATTTAACTAGTAAACCGTTTGGAGTTAACCTTTCATTGCCACATCACAAAGCTAGTGATAAATCTTCCCGAAAAGAGATGGAAAAAAGATACTTAACTTATGTAGAAATTGCGTTAAATGAAGGATGCAACATATTCACGACTTCTGGCTATAAAGCCAAATTTATTGGTGATAGAGTTCATGAGGCAGATGCCTATTGGATCCATAAATGCGTACTTCTCAAGCATGCTATATCTAGCGAAGGACAAGGTGCTGATGCAATAACTATTGTTGGATTAGAAGGAACGGGCTTTAAGAACCCTTTCACTACTACTACGTTAGTTAATATCACTATGGCCAAAAAATTGTTACAAATCCCTGTTATCGCAGCGGGAGGGATTGGTGATGCGAGAGGTTTTCTTGCTGCTATCATGATGGGCGCAGAAGGAGTATGTCTTGGAACAGCACTTATGGCGACTGAAGAGTGCCCCGTCCCGCAAAAATTTAAGGAAAAATGGCTGAATTTAGATATTTTCGATAAGGATTTTTACAAAACAATATATCACTATAATACTAAAAACTTTATGGCCCCTTCCACCGCGATAGGGCATCACCATAAAATCCTTACCGTAAAAGAATTAATTGACCAGATAATCTCTCAAGCAGAGAATATTCTTGAATGCTGGGGGTTTCAAAATGAAAGGTTTAGCACCTTGGAGGATCCCTCCAATTGATTAGGATCAATATTCACTGGTTCTTATAAAATTCAAAATATTTATAGCATTTAGGCTAATAGTAAAAATAATAGTGATATTGTTATATTCACATTTTTACAAAAAAATTAAAAAATTTGATAAAAAATGGCAGTACCAATAATTTTAATTGTAGCGTTAATTGCGGGGATCATTTCGATTGTACTCGCACTTTATTTCAGAACATTAGTAATGAAAGAAGACCCTGGAAACGAAAGAATGGTGGAAGTTGCAGGTTATATTGAAAAAGGCGCGAAAAAATATATCAAGGTTCAATATAAGATCCTTGGAATCTTTGTTGGAGCCTTTTTTTTCGTGATATTCTTTTTGTTGCCAAGTCCTTTAGAAACCAGTGAAAGATTAGCTGTGTTCTTTAATTGGGAACAAGCTTTAGCATACGTCATCGGTAGTGTTGGTTCAATGTTAGCAGGGTATTTGGGATTATATGTAGGAGTAAAAGCAAACTCGAGAGCAGCCCAAGGATGTACCATAGGCACCAAAGAAGGGTTTGATATTGCTTTTTTCGGAGGGTCCGTCATGGGTCTTGCCGTCGTAGGTGTCGCTTTAATCGGGGTATCCATTATTTATTGGATCTTTGGTTCTCCATTAGTAGTCCTGGGATTTAGTTTTGGTGCGAGCAGTATCGCACTATTCATGAAATGTGGGGGCGGTATATATACGAAAACTGCTGATGTAGGCGCAGATTTAGTTGGAAAAGCGGAATATGATTTACCTGAAGATGATCCAAGAAATCCTGCCACGATAGCTGACAATGTTGGCGACAACGTTGGTGACATAGCTGGTATGGGATCAGATCTCTTCGATTCATATGTTGCGTCTATTGTAGCCTCAATGATTCTCGCTGCAGCACTTAGTTTAATTGAAGCCCCGCTTGGAAATGTAGCTATCTCAGAAAATTTAAGAGCAACTTTAGTGATCGCACCTGTTGTATTATGTGGTGTTGGATTAATTGCTTCTTTAATTGGTATCTTCTATATTAAGTTAAAAGGATCTTCTGATCCTGGAAAAGCGTTAAATAGCGGAACTTACTTCTCTACTATAATTTTTGCTGGTTTATCTGCTTTATTTACCCTATTCTTGACTATAGGGCAAGATGCAGCGGGAACAGTTTTGTTATGGAGAGTGTGGTTAGCTTTAATTCTAGGGCTATTCTCTGGGATCATTATCGGTTTTACCAGTGATTACTATACGAGAGATGACCGTAAACCAACTAGAAATATAGCACATGCAGCTAAAGAGGGCCATGCAGTAGTTATATTATCTGGATTTTCCTATGGATTACTCAGTGTGGTTCCTCCAGCAATAGGAATTATCGTTGCAATGGCAGTTTCCTATCTTCTAGGAGGCGTATTTGGAGTGTCGATGGCTGCGGTAGGGATGTTAGCTATTGTTGGAACTATAGTTTCAAACGATGCATACGGTCCAATTGTTGATAATTCGAGAGCAATTGCAGAACAAGGTGAACTGGGTGAAGATGTGATTCGAACCGCAGATCTGTTAGATTCAGCAGGTAATACTGCTAAAGCCATTACTAAAGGATTTGCGATTGGAGCCGCTAATTTAACCGTACTTGCTTTACTGTTTTCCTATACGGAAGAAGCTGGAATCACCGCAACGGGTATAGATTTACTTAACGTGAATGTTCTCATCGGAGCCTTTATTGGAGTGGTGGTACCTGCGCTCTTTTCAGCGTTGTTAATCCGTTCAGTTCAAAGGAATGCTGCGAAGATGGTCGATGAAATTCGACGTCAATTCGAAGAGAATCCAAAAATATTAACTGGAGAAGAAGCAGCTGATTTCGGTAAAACAATTGACATTGCAACTAAAGGATCCTTGCGAGAACTTGTTGTTCCAAGCTTAATCTCTATATTAATACCTCTAGCAGTGGGTATTTTTTTTGGAGTTGCAGCATTGGGAGCTTTCCTTGCTGGAGCAATTCTATCTGGATTTGTATTCGCTGTAATGATGTCAAATGCTGGCGGAGCTTGGGATAACGCAAAGAAATGGATAGAGGATGGTAATCTCGGTGGTAAAGGGACGGAAGTTCACAAAGCCTCTATTACGGGAGATACAGTAGGAGATCCATTCAAAGATACCGCAGGACCAAGCATAAATACCTTGCTTGTCGTGATGAGTCTTACAGCATCGATCTTTATGGGACTTTTTCTACTTCTTGGCGCCGACGGCTTATTAGCAGCATTGGCAATTTAAGAATTATTGAAACTTAAACAAAATCTTTTCTTTTTTTCTTTTTTTCTTCTTTTTAAATTGAAAGTCTTCTTAAAATCTAATTTATAGTTAATTTTTTATGTTGAGAAATTGAATTATACTATAGCTCATCAGAGGGAATTATACCTTGAATAAGAAAAGAATTAAAAAATATTACATTTCTCAGAAATCAAGAATCTTAAAGAATTTTGATAAGCAGTTAGATACATTTAAGAAAATTCTAATACCTAAATTAGGAGCACCTAAAGCAAATTTAATATTAATTGAGATGAAAGAGGAATATAAGACTCTATTACCAGAAATAATTGCTCTAAAAATGCAAAGAAATTTTCTTTTAAGAGAGATTAAAAACATCTCAATTGCATTAGCTCTTGTAAAAGTTTTGAAGCGTTATGAATATTCAAAACGCGAGAATGCATCATTTATTTTTGATTTGCATAAGGAATATTACCAGGGTGCGATGAAGAAAAAACTTAATTTCATCCGTTTTATTTTCAATATTCTTTCTAATTTTCCTTTTAATAAATTATATAAAATTGTGATAAAAAGATATGAAACACTCATGCAAAATCGTGAAGGAACTTCGAATTTCATTTTCAAATATATAGAGGGTGATGGTAAGACTTTTGATTATGGTATTGATATTCTAAGTTGTCCTATATATGAGATGTGGCAAAAACATGACGCTATTGATATTTTACCTTATGTGTGCCTTTTTGATTTTTTTAAAAGCGCTATGAGTAATACAGGCTTAGTAAGAAC
>JAEOSU010000056.1 GCA_016840165.1 Promethearchaeota archaeon | reverse complement strand
GCTTCTATTGAGGAATTAATTGAGAATGGAAAACGCATATTAGACAGAATGCTTCGTTATGGGACTACTACGATTGAAACAAAAACAGGTTATGGTCTTTCTGTAGAAGATGAGATAAAATCATTAAAGGCTATCCAAACCTTAAAGAAAACTCATTCTATGGATATTATTTCAACCTTTATGGGGGCCCATGCGATTCCTCCAGAATTCAAGGACAAACCTGAAGAGTATGTTGAGTTAATCATTACTCAGATGCTTCCTCAAGTTTCAAAACACAATCTAGCGGATTTTTGCGACGTATTCTGTGAACAAGGCATTTTTTCAGTGGATCAATCCGAGAGAATTTTATATGCAGCCCAAAAACTTGGACTAAAACTTCAAATTCATATTGATGAGATCGTAGATACGAATGGTGCAAAATTGGCAGCAAAACTTAAAGTAATACAAGCCGGACATCTCTTAAAATCGAACGATGAGGGATTAAAAGCTATGGCGGAAGAAGGAGTTATCGCAACACTATTACCGGGCACTCCTTTTTGCCTTATGCTTAAAGATTATGCTCCTGCAAGAAAAATGATTGAAATGGAAATTCCTGTAGCATTAGCTACTGATCTTAATCCCAATTGTTGGACAGAATCGATGCAAATCATTATTGCTTTAGCATGTTATATGATGAAAATGAGTCCTGCAGAAGCTTTAACAGCTTCAACTCTAAATGCGGCATGTGCTATTGATGAACAACACCGCATTGGATCATTAGAGATTGGAAAAGATGCTGATATTAATATCTTTTCAATACCAAATCACCACTTTTTAGCCTATCAATTTGGAGTTAATTTAATATCTAAAGTCATCAAAAAAGGAAAAATTATGATTGATAGGAATGCTTGAACATATTATTCACTAAAAATCAAAATAACTTTCAAGTAAATGCTTTCGTTCAAGTTTAAGAGGTTTTTCAAGCTGTAGATAATACTCTAGGGAATTAAGAACTGCGTCTAAAGGAAGAACTCCTATCAACTCTGTTCCGATGATTGGCACCCCAAATCGAGCTGCTTCAATTCTTACTAACTCCATTTGGCGATAAAGAGGCGTTTTTTCAAAATTAATATTACTTATCCCCACTTGAACATAATCCTGACCTTCAATGACCGTTCCCATAGCTTTTACATTTACTAATCCTCCTGAACGTAAATGAATCGCTTTAGCAACTTTTTTGGCAATTTTCACATCTTTAGTACCTAAATTAATATTAAAACTAATTAGGGGATATCTTGCTCCCGTTATGGTAGCACCTGCGGTGGGATGCATTTTAGAGGGACCATAATCCGGTTTTCGTTCTGGATCTGTTCCAATTATTTCTTTCAAACCCTCATACTCACCAATACGTATATTATCGATATTTTTTCTTTCCATCTTTCGCGCTGATTCTTCATACAAATATACAGGTAAGCCTTCTTTTGACATAGCTTCCGCAAACTTTTCCGATAACTCTATACATTCTTCAATAGATACATTTTGAGCTGGTACAAAGGGAACTACATCAACTGCCCCGATCCGAGGGTGTTGTCCCTTATGTTGATTCATGTCTATTAATTCAATTGCTTTTTTTGCTGCTAAGATATTCGTGTTTAAGACCGCTTCAGGCGTACCGACGAAGGTGATAACTGCTCGGTTATAATCTCCATCATACTGAACATCGACAATCCTAGTGTTAGGAGTATTTTTAATCGCAGAAACTATCAATTCCACTTTCTTGCTATCTTTCCCTTCGCTAAAGTTTGGTACAGATTCCACAATTTTCTTCTTATTTCTTTCCATATTTAGTTCCTCTTTTGTTATAAATAATTAAGGCTAAGATGCTTTTAATATTCTACTTCCATAATTTAATTTTTATAAGGTATAGTTTTTTTTATAGTAAGTTCTATCTGTAAAGACATATAATCTATCAATGCCGTTCTCCTCTACTTTTCCATCTACACCCAACTCTATGATGATTTTATTCTTTCTAGTGCCTCGGGGTGTTTTATTTACAATTTCCCCTTTATACTTTAAAACTATAGCGTTTTGATGAATATAAGTATCCGATTTTCGTCCCATAATTATAATATCATCATTTTGAGTAAGATACCCATTTGTTAAGGATACTTGCGCAGTCTTATTAGAAGGATTATATTTTTCAATTTGTCCCACCCTAATATATCTATAATGTGATAAATTGGAGGGCGATTTATGTTGATGATCTTCTTCCGTCATTCTTTTGAAATAGAATCCTGAAGTGAAACCTCGATTATATACTTTTTTCAATTCAGTGACCCACCTTCCTGCTTTCTTTTGAGTAAAAGACCCAGAATAATATGCTTCGATTGCTTCACGATAAATTTTTGTCACAATTTCTACATAATGGGGATGCCGCATTCTACCCTCAATTTTAAATGCATCGACATTAGCCTCTATTAATTGTGGGATGTAGGCAATCGTGCATAAATCTCGGGAATTCATAAATCTCACTCCGTTATAAATATATTCCGTTCCACCCTCCTCGCGTACCCACCATCTTCTTCGACAAGGCTGGACACAACTACCTCGATTGGCTGATTTCTCATCCGTCCCGCAAATATCTTGAGAAAAGTAACAGCGACCACTAATCGAGGTACACATCGCTCCATGGATAAAGATTTCTATTTCTGTGTGAGATAAATTACGTTTAATCTCCTTGATTTTTTCTAAAGACAATTCACGAGCCAATATGATACGTTCAGCTCCTAGTTGTTCATAAAATCTAGCAGAAAGCGAATTTGAAATATTACATTGTGTAGATATATGAAATGGAATTCCCACTTCTTTAGCTATCATTACTGCAGCAAGATCGTGTACGATAACAGCATCAATTCCTTCTTCTTTAGCCTTTTCGATAACTCTTCTAAGAAAATTAACTTCAGAATCATAAATCAATATATTTGTTGCCAGATAAGTCTTTAATTGCTTGCTATGACAGAAATCGACCACGCGCTTTAAATCTTCTAAAGCGATATTTTCAGAGCGCATTCGCATATTTAAATTTTCAATGCCAAAATATACCGAATCGGCATAATTAGCGGCGGCTTTAATTGCCTTCAAATTTTTAGCAGGCGCTAATAATTCGACTTTTTTCATATATAATCGATTCTATTCTGTTAATATCATAAATGATTACTAACTAATTAGGTTGACCATTCTAAAGCCTTCTTTTTATCTATTTATAAATCCTTTAATCATATGTAAAAATTACTTTATATTTATTTGGGATATTTAATTTATTTTCTAATGAATACTAAAACTAAGCGCATCATAATTGGATGTGTCACAATTCTAATCATTGTTTTAATGATTATTTATGTGGATTTTCAAGATATTTTAACTAACTTAGAAAGAATTTCCATAGTAGGAATCATGGTATTCTGCTTGATTTATACAGCTGCATTTATTTTTAGGGCGTTAAAATTGAAAATAGTATTTAATTCAATGAATTTACAGCCAAGTTACTTAACGATTTATGGTGCAATTGGGACAGGCTGGGCCATAAATGAACTCACACCAGCCAAACTTGGAGATATCGCCAAAATGGAGTATATACATCAAAGGGAAAATAATTTTCGCTTAAGTAAATGCCTTTGTGCAGTTTTAATTGATAGATTTATTGATTTAATAATTTTATTTTCTATCACATGCTTAGCTTTTGTTTATATTTTAATAAATAATATTTCATTAGAAACGTTACCAGGCCAATTAGGATTTATAGATTTCTTTATTATAATAGGTGCGTTAATTTTACTGATTGGATTCATCGGTTTGCTACTCCTTCTTTTCAAAACAGAATGGATTTTAAAAGTCATAGGAAAAATTTCCCCCCGACTTCAAAATTACTTGAAAAAATTTATTTATCGTTTCGTTGAAGGATTAAATGATTTTAGAAAGGATAAAAAACGAATAATGTTGGTTTTAATATATAATATTCCAACTTGGTTATTCGAATCCTTAACATTAGTTCTCTTATTCTATCTTGGAGGTTATCATATTGATATTTTTATAATTATCCTCGCCCAGATCGTCACATTTTTCACTAAAACCATTCCTCTTACTCCTGGAGGATGGGGTTTCTCCGAAATCGCTGGAGCATTCTTAATTACATTATTTTACTCAATCCCTTATGATGATGTGTTAGTTCTATTTATTTTGGATCATATTCTACGCATCGTATACGTTTTCATTTATGGAGCAATTTCAACAGTATCAATTAATTTTAAGTATAAAAGTATTGACTTGGATAAGATAGAATCAAATTAATTAAATATATCTTAATCTTAAAATCAGAAGATTTATAAATATAAATAAAGGATCCAATGTTTTAATTTTTGACCCTTCTTGGTGCTTCCATTCAATAGGTAATTCTAATATTCTATATTTCTCTTTTCTTGCTCGATATAAGATTTCTACATCAAATTCCCACCGAAAAGCTCTTAGATTACTAAAGATCTTATCTGCGGCCGACCTACTAAAACCTTTAAAACCACACAAAAGATCATTGATCTTAACTCGAAATAAAAAATTAGAATATAAATTGAAAATTTTACTAAAAAATCTTCTATGTAAAGGTTGGTGTAAAGTTATGTATGATTCTGAGGATTTCCTTGATCCAATAATAACATCTATATTAGTTCTGTGATATGTTTTATACATCTTCATTATTTCTTTAGGTTGTATTGAACCATCCGCATCAATAAAAAGTGTGAAATCACCCTTTGCGGCTAACATACCTTGTAAAACAGCATGTCCCTTTCCTTTATTAGTTGTATAGCTTATTAATCTCGCTTTCTCGCACTCATGAATGATATTTTTAATCACTTCTCGAGTCTTATCCTTAGAACCATCATTTACAATTATAATCTCATAATTATCTAAATTCTTTTTGCTATAATCTATTAATTCTCGTAAAAATTCTCTGATACGAGTCTCTTCATTATATGCAGGTATAATAATGCTAAGTTTTTTCATTTTTTATGAGAAAAAGTCTAAATTAAATAATTTTATTGTTCACAAAATTTTAATTTAATTGAATCTAAAAAAAATTATTGATTATTTGAGTTATTTAATTACAAT
>JAEOSU010000055.1 GCA_016840165.1 Promethearchaeota archaeon | reverse complement strand
TATTTTTTCTTATTTACCATAATTGTAATATTGAATTTTACGGTTTATTAAAATTGTGAATTTCAACATTTAATTAAAACCTAAATATAAAACTGATGAATTTAGGCTTAACGAATATATTTAATAAAAAGAAGGAATAAAAAAATGAAAAATTCTATTAGCTTATCTTAAAACTCATATCCGCATTTCTTACATACGTGTTTCTTCGCATACATAGGGATATGGCCCACATAGCTTAACACTTTTGATTTATCTTCAGTTTGCTTTATATTAGCCCCTACTGCTCCACACATCGGGCAAGTAATACGTTCTTCACTCGCAAATCCACCAGCTCCGATATCCGGAGGTTTTAATTCCCCAAGTTCAGACTCCACTTCTTCAATATGAGTTGTTTGTGCTTCAATTAGTTTCTCTTTGTCTCCTATTGCACCACTAAGTTCCTGAATTTTATTGTCCCTTTCCAGTAATAAATCATTTAACTCACTGAGTTGTGAGTTCAGATCTGCTTTCTCTTGTTCGAGTGTAGTTACTTGTTCTTTTAGACTAGAAAGTTCCTCTGATGAGGATGCACTCGTATTCTGTAATTCACTTACTTGAGCTTCAAGTCCGCTAATCTTTGTTTTTGCCTCTTCTAACTCAGAAGAGAGGTTAGACAGTGCTGATTCCGAATTTGAGACACCTTGCTCGAGTTCGCTAGCTTTCGCATTAGCTTCATCAAGAGAAGACTTTAATCCCTCGACTTCAGAGTTTAAGTTTGAAATTTTCTGATCTTTATCATTATTTTCGCTTTTACTCGCATCAAGAGCTGTTTTTGTCTCATTAAGCTCCGATTTCGTTGAATCTAACGATGTTTTCGTTGATTCGAGCTCATTTGTCGTCTTTTCTAATTCCTGTCCTGTTTGTTGTAATTTATCTTTTATTAGGGTTAATTCGCTTTTTGTTTCACTTAGTTGTTTCTCTAAGTCATTAACTTTAGCGCGGAGATCCAATAAGAAGCGTCCCTCTACGGATTGCTTTTTCTCAGGCCTTTCCTCGGCTTTTGCCCAGTCAATACTCAATCTACTTCACCTTTCGTTTAAAATCTTGTAATTTTTGTATATTTTATTTTATATATATTATAAGAGATCGGTTTTTTAATTGTTTCTTATATAAGAATAAAATTATTTAAATTGATGTTCGGACAAATAGTCCAAATATTAATATAACAATTATGTAAAATATATTTATTTTTCGAAAATAAATAAATAAATAATAACAATATATAGTACCGAAAAGTGAGATATAAATGGAGTTAAGTGATAATTCCCAACATTTTGAATATATTTCGACATCAGGAGTCTATAAGACACCCTTTACTTTGATAATGGTAATACAGTTTCTGGTAGGCTCATTTATAATAATTTTTGCGAATTTATGGTATTGGAATTCACTTTATTTCTACATTTTCGGAGAGCCTATATTTCCATTAGCCATTCTGAATAATGAACTAAGCAAATGGATTATGATTCTTCTTATTCCTTTGAATATTTATGGAAATATTTTTCTATTTACCTTCAGTATCATAGTCGTCTCATCTCTTATTTATAGATTTTTGAATTATTTATCCCCCCCAAGAGAAGGCATTTTTAAGAAGGGTTCAAAAGAATGGAAATATATGCATAGAAGGTTTTGGACCGCCTATTTTCCAATATGGCTAGCAAGAGCCTTGCCAATCCCATGGGCAGATATTTTTGCCTATCGTTTCTTTGGTACGAAGGTTGGGAAAAATGTAGTGTTGTATGAAGGATATGTGGATCCTCTATTTGTGGAAATTGGCAATTTTACGATGACTTCTCTTAATATATGTATTTTTTCCCATTTAATCTATCATGATAAGGTGCTGATAAGAAAGGTTAGAATTGGTAATGCTTGTGTTGTGGGTCCGCAAACTGTGACTTCACCTGGTACTATTATGCATGATGGCGCGATTTTAGGAGCTAACAGTTATACTTGGGTAGATCAAGAATTAGAAAGTGATTTAATCCATGTAGGAACGCCAGTTAGTATGAAGTTGCCAATTCAATCGTTAGAAGAATCGCAAGAGAAAGTAGAGAAAATAGTAAAGGGAGAAGGAAAAACTGAACAACATCGAAAAGAGGGAGGTGAAACCAAGTAATTGTTCCAGCCAGCTAGCTTAAAGGGCGAATCTCCAATCCCAATAGATGAGCGGTTAAGAAAAAAGTTTTTAGTATTATATCTTTTGATAATAGGTTTTAGTTTTTTTCCAATAGCCATTGGAGAATATTTTTATATCATATTTTTATGGAACCCTAGCTTATATCTCCTCTTTTTCCTATTATTGCCTCTTAATATTTTAATAATGATACACTTACTTCAAATCAGTGCAATAATTGTTTCTAAATTGTTTTTAATCGTGGTAAATTTGTTTCATAAACCAACTGAGGGCATTTTCAATCGTTCTATAAAGGATAAAGATTATTTTTATTGGAACTTAAGAAATACTATAAAAAAATGGTCAATTTTTATTTCTGCATCAAATCCATTTCCATGGTTTAAAAATCGGTTTGTTTTAAGGTTTTTCGGAGTGAAAATTGGAAAAAATTCGATTTGTGATAATTGTTGGATATCATCGGAATTTGTTGAAATTGGTCAAAGATGTATCATTGGAATGAATAGCGTGTTGATTTCATTCGGAATAGAACAAGATAAGTTTATAATTAAAAAGATCATGATAGGGGATAATGTAGTAATTGGTGCAAAATGTGTTATATTACCCGGGACGACGATTGAGGATGATGTAAAAATTTCTGCTCATTCCTATACATCTTATAATTCAGTATTAAAAAAGGAACAAATATATTTAGGACACCCCGCGAAAGTAAAAAAAAATTAATAATCTCATAAGTTAGTTCTCTTTATCTATAAATTATATGCTATATTTTACATTTTAAGGAAAGAAATGATGAAGTATTTTATTTTAGAACAATATAATTTGATATTAATTCGATATGGAGAGGTTTGGCTTAAATCACAGAAAGTAAAGATTCGCATGTTAAAATATTTAATGGCGAATATTAAAAACATGCTTACTCAAAAGGGAATCCCATTTCATAAGTACCAACTTAGTAAAGACTCTTCGAGAATTTTTTTCTTTTTTGATAATAAGCTCCTTTCTAGTGCATTAGAGGTGATACAAAAAGCATTTGGGGTCCATTCATATAGTCCGGCTTTACGCACTTCAAGTAGAATCGAAAATATTATTGAACGGACAATAGAGGTTGCTAATGAAGTTCTGAGTAAGAACGATACATTTGCTTTAAGAGTAAAAAGATCGGGGAATCATGAATTTAGTTCGTTGGATGTCGCACGTATAGTAGGAAAAGAAATTATTGACCATTTCGTAGAATTCAATTTAAAAGTAAATCTTTCAGATCCTCAAAAAAAAATTTTTATAGAGATTCGAGATGATTTTTCATATATATTTACTGACATATACGAAACTAAGTGGGGTGGATTACCCATCGAACCTCAAAAAAACATAGGAGTCATGGATGTGGGTAGATTAGAAGATTTAATTGCGGGTTTTTTATTAATGCGCCGCGGAAGTAAAATATATCCAATATTATTTGATATGCATGAGGATGATAAAATGTTCAAAATCTGGTTAGTTAATTGGATGAAAATATTAGATTATGTTCCTTACAATGGTTTTAAGATATTAAGAATAAGATTTACAAAAATATTCGACGAGATTCTTTCTAACCTAAAAGAGAAGGAATATACATGTGCTCTCTGTCGATTATTAAGATATCATGTCATTTCACAAATTGCCCAAAGTAACGAATTTAAAGGTATAAATTCCGTGCGAGCAATTACAGATGGCTTAAGTTTTAATAACTCAACAATATGTAATGATAATGTCGATTTACAATCAATATCATTAAATTATCTTTTCTCAAATTATCCCATGTTTACTCCATTAGCCAGTTTTTCAGATCGTGAGATTTCTTCAATCAAAAATAAGATATCGGAAAAAATAGTAAATTTCGATTACTGCAAGTATAAACCCCAAAATCAGAAATTTGACATGGAAAAGATAAAAGATATATACCATAAATTTAGGATCGAAGCTTTTTCAAAAGAATTGGCATCTTTGATTGAAGAAATTAATCTAAATTAGTAAAATGATTTTTATAATATTAGATCAAACTTTATTATTCACGGATATTTTGATCAATTTGAACACGTTTTTTTAATCTAATTATTACTTACAAACACTCGAATAACTATGGTAAATGTTGAATTGAATTTATTGAATATTTTCGCTTTAAAGATCAAGAAACAGAAATTATATTACGAAGGTAAAACAGTTCGCGACATCATTACACTTTTTTTGGATGAATATAAAGATCAATTAGATGATATGATTTTAAGTAAAAATAAGAAAGAACTTAATCCACAGATGGTTATATTACTTAATGGAAGGAATATATCATATTTAAAGAACTATAAAACTAGATTACATGAAGGAGATAAGCTTTATATATCATTTCCTATTTCTGGTGGGTAAACAGCTAAAATTGAATATTACAAATTCTAATTTCTCCCATGAAAAAAGTAAGAATTTATTAATATTTGTTGTGATAAATATTTTAGGGATTGTTTTAACGACAATATATATTGATATAAACTGAAGTTAATATGGTTAAGAAGATAGGCTATTTAGGACTTGATAATGCCGGCAAAACCTCAATAATTACCGCAATAACAAAACGGTTTGGTTTTGAAGAGGAAGTTTCTAAATTAATGCCAACACGAAAGATAGCTCGAGATGCCTTCCGGTTTTTAGGAGTAGAGTTTATTAGAATGGATTTTGGTGGCCAATCCCAATATCGAGAAGAATATTTAAAATATCCCTCAAAATACATTTCTGGTACAGATCTGATATATTATGTTATCGATGCTCAAGATTTTAACCGGTATGTTGAGTCTATCGATTATTTAGATGAAATTTTACTTTATTTAAAGGAAGAAAGAGAATATCCTCCCATATGTGTTTTATTCCATAAATTTGATCCCCAAATTACTAAAGATAAGGAGATTAATAAGAGAATTCTCACGCTGAAACAAGCTTTAACGCGTTATTCTCTTGATTATACTATTTTCTTTTTTGAAACCTCCATTTATGATATTAAATCAATAATGGATGCATTTTCAAGTGGTTTATCACTCTTATTTGATAAAATCGAGATGATTTCCCAACTTTTTACAGAAATAAGTAAAAACTATGATGCTCTCTTGATTGCATTATTTGATGCTAAAGGGATAACGATTGGAGAATTTTATCGCCCGCATTTACATCTTCGAGAAAAAATTCGAATATATGACAAATATCTAGAAGTGCAGAAAAAAATAATGGCCGAAAATAGAACTCTATTAGAGTTTTCTGATAAATTTGATAATGGAGATCGTTATTCTGGAGTGGTTGAAGTATTGAATTTTAGTAATTTAGATTTTTACTTACTATTTATTATCGAGGAAAATAGTGAGGATTTAGAGGAAACCGTTCAAATTTTAGATAAGATTGAAGCCGCAAAACCACAAATGGAAAATTTAATCCTGCAACTTATCCAATAATATTATTAATTAATCAGAACGTATTTTTTTTATAAAATCTTCAATATCTTTTCTCGTAGCAATTTTTTGAGTTGAAATCTTATATAAGGCGGTATAGGTAGCAAATTCCATACATTTTGACAAAACCGATTTAAGCTGGTCCAAATTCTGACTTTTAATGAGCTTTAAAAAGCTTGATTTATTTTTTACTGATTCATATAGTTTAGTAATAAAACCAGCAGCATAACAATCTCCTGCGCCTGTTCGGTCTTTAATAACTTTTAATTTAATTGTTGGATGGGATAATTCTATAGTATCTGTAAACAAGAAAGATCCCTCCTTTCCTGCCGTATAAACTCTAATTCTGGCAAATCTTTTATAATATTTATCAATTTCAATATTAGAGAGTTTCTTATTTAAAATTAAATTAGCATCATCTCTATTTATGAAAATCATATCAACTTTTTCATAAATTAATTGCTCGAGTTGTTCGAAGTTACTGATTTTTTGAGCTTCAATATTGAGAATGGAAAATAGGTTATGTTTGAAGCCTATTTTAAGAAATTTCTTAAATTTCTCTGTAATTGGTGTAATATAGATGAATTTAGCTTCTTTAAATATGTCGATGTCAAGGTTAATTCCTTCAAAATTCATCTTTTTTTTAAGGTTCTGAGCGATAAAAATCTTGGTAGTCAATTTGGATTTCAGAATAGTGCTTATAGGTGTTAACAAGTCGTTTTTAAATACTAAATCTGTATTTATTCCAAGTTCATTTAATTGATGAATCATCCAATCAGTATTCTTACCCATAACTGAAATCAATTTTGTTGGAATGCCTAAACTGACGCAATATTCTGCAGTGTTATTACCATTACCTCCTCTCTTTAACCTACAATCGGCATTATTTTTTTTTGGAATTACGCTTATAGCTTTTTTTATAATTTTCTCTAATACAATTCTATTCAGATCATCAGGATTATACTTTATGAAATTCTGTATCTCATTTACCAATTTTTCAATGAGAAGTTGAAAGAAAGTCGTCTCATAGATTAAGTCTTGATGTAATTCTCCAACAATAAGTAGATCTTCTCTTGCGATGATATGCACCTATTCAAAAAATTGATTAACGCAGATGGAGGGACTCGAACCCCCGAACGCTCACGCGCACCGGCTTAGTCGGGTATTTTACCTCTCGAAGCCGGCGTCTTACCAACTAGGCTACATCTGCATAATTTATTGTTATATTCATTCTATTATAACTAGAAAAGAATATTCTACTTTAAATTGCAAATATGAGGGGATTGAATAAAAAGTTGTTTCTTTCTTTAAACATTCAAATACGTAAAGATTTAAGAAAAAGATTGACTCTATTTCAATAAATTAATTATTTGGGACGTATACTTTTAATTTTAATGAAGGATCGTATAATTTAATTAATCCTTCCTCTTCATATTGATCTAATAATTTTTTTGCGGTCGAAAGACGGATATCATACTTTAAGGCGATATCTGAAGCTATTATTGATTTTTTCTTTTTAATAGACTCTCTAATTTCTTTTTCAACAGCTTTAGGAACAAATGAATCCCTTTCTACAATATTTATTTGTTTTGAACGCCCGTATTTCCTTCGTAGATTGAGTGTTGCTTTTCTAACCAATATCTTTTCATCCTTTTCTGACACAAAAACTCACACGCTTCAATATTTTAATTATCCAAATCTACTTTGCATATGAAATGATTAAATTCTAATAAAATTTATTATTTTAAACAAAGTGAAAGTTAATTAGTATGAATTTTCGATTTATGAAATAAAAGGTTTCAGTCCTTGTCGTTCAATTATAAGTTTCATGTGAAGAAAAAGAGACCAGAAGATATCTATGCGGATGTTAGAGATTATTACAAAAAGCAGAGACTTTTAGACTATGCGTATTCAAAGAGTATGATGAGAATTCAAGAGAAAATCACAAAAAGAGTTTTAGAACTACTAGACTTCGATAATAATAACAAATTAATACTAGATGCAGGTTGTGGTCCTGGATTTGCTTCATTTTATTTACAGCAACATGGTTTTAAAGTAGTATCACTTGATTTAATAAAGAGTTTCCTGAATATTTATGATATGTCTGAAATTAATCCCATCAATGGAGATATGAGTCATTTACCAATCAAATCAAACATTTTCGATGCAATTATATCGATATCAGCGTTTCAGTGGATATACCGAGAAATTAGTGGGAAATCAGAAAATAAGAGTTTGATTGAATTGGTAAAATCTTTTTATTTAGCTTTGAAAACGAATGGGATTATTGTTATTCAGTTTTATCCCAAAAATACAAAAATCTTAGAGAAAATTGGAAGTATTTTTGTTAAACATGCTCCATTTGAAGGTGGATATATTATTGACAATGAAAACAGTCCAAAAAAACGAAAGATCTTTTTAAAACTTGTTAAGTATGGAAACTCCTCATTTTAATCAAAATTATAAATAATTTATTTCTTGTATTTTAGGTTTATCCTATTTAATAGTGTTGTTACATACTAATAGTTAAATATATGAAGTGGTATTAATAGTGATAAAAAGTTCTAATCTTGAACTTTTAAAAAATTTAAAAAACTTTTTTTCACGAAATGTGTAAAAAAGTAATGTAAAAAAAATGGTAATTATCTATGAATAAAAAATTAAAACAAAAATTAACAACTTTGACTATCTTATTGATAACCTTTATCGTGCCGATAAGTTTTTCACTCTTTAATTTTAATCTCGGAGGTCCAATGGCTCGCGTTGATTCAACTACAGATAGCGATGATATGGTTGAAAATCCAATGAATTTTGAAGGACTTGAATTAAAAACATCGGACGTGTATCATGTTGGAGATAAGTATGATCTTTCAATTTGGTGGAATAAAACATATCGATATCGAATCGGATTTGTTTTAGAAGAGACTGAAGGTATCGATAGATATCAACCGATGGATGTATATTTCACTTTTCGAGCTAATGAACACCATCAAAATACAGAGAGACTCGTTAGCTTTAATGCCACGGGAAATGATGAATGGAGTGATCCAATCCCTATGCAAATGTGGAATACTACAGGAACAGGGGATTTTATTGATTCTTGTACGATAACATTTATAGCTAACGTCTCTGCGAATACGAACAAGACCTATTTTCTATATTATAATGAAAGCGATGAGGGAATTGAACAAATAAGCTATAACACAAACTTTTCTAGTGATTATAGTCTTGGAACACTTACTGTTACTGTTGGAACCGAATATCAAGCGGTTCTTGAAACAGGTTTAGCATCAACTCAACTTATAAGACAAGGATTAGATTTTCATTTGGATGATTCATTGTCACCAGAAAAAGAATTATCTGATCCTAGATTAAAATTTTTAGCGCATTTTGAGAATTCATATTCAGATTCTACAGGAAACGAACTAGATGGAATTCCAACTGGGGGACCTTCCTTTACTAATGGAAAGGTAAGATCTGGAATCGAATTTGATGGAACTAATTTTGTTAGTTATACTAATGGGTTACAGGATATAGATGACCCCTTTGATGATGGTAGCACTGAGTTCACCCTTACAGCATGGGTTAAACCTGATGTATTAACTAATGCTCGAAGTAATCATTATACTCAAAATGTTTTCGCAGCGAAAGCAAGCGATTCTATTAATGATAACTTCGAAATTGGAATTAATTCGGGTTCAATTTCTGGTCAACTAAGAGGCACAGTTCATGTATATCTCGACTGCACTGGTAGTGGTGCTGATACTTATACTGATTTTGGTAATGAGGATGATATAATAGTAGGAGCTTGGAATTTCATCGCAGTAAGATTTAACGCAGATACTGGTACCGTTGATGTTAGAATTAACGACAATTGGTATTATAATACATTGAAATGGTCTGGAGCAACAGATTTGGATCAAGCAGAAGGAAGTCCCTTTACAATTGGGGCTACAGAACATACAAATACCTATTTTGACGGAGTAGTTGATGAAGTAGCTGTCTATAATGAATATCTTGATGAGGATGATATAGAGGACTTTAAACTTGGTTCAATGCCTTCTACAATTCAATCGATTAGTACGATTAACGAATTAGAAAATGGTGAAGTTTTTTCTAGATATAAAATCGATTGGACTCCAGCATTTGATATGTACACTTCAGATATTTGTACTTTTTATTACGATTACAATTTATGGAGTATTAAGCGCAGCATTTATTTTGAAAATGAATTCAACTATACAACGGATAGTATGTTTGCTTTAAATACTAACTATGATTTTTCAATTGTAGATGAGCATACTGACTTATTATATCTTTATGATGGAAATCTTCAAAAAGATATTACTACCGCAGGATTTTTAGCTGAAAATTATACAATCGTGCATAATGCACCCGATTCTTCCAAAGACGCTGTTGGTATGTTTATAGAAAGTTTTGGAGTTTCGGATACCAATCATATGAATATTTCCTATTTTAAAGGTGATGTGCTCTATGATAATGGAATTGTACAATTTTTATCGGGTTCCATTAACGACCTTGATAACAGTGTAGGAAATTCATCATATAAACTTATTGTTGATTTCTGGGAACTAGCTGGAAGTGTTAATACATCTGGTAATTTAGATAACGCGGGGATGATTAATTATTTTGACAATATGCTGTTGACTCTGAGAGTAGATGCCAATGTCTACATCTACGAGCAAGATAGCTTCTTTTACAATTTAGATGTAAATGTCACCGATATCGATAATAATCTAGTCCCAGAAGCTACAATCACAGTATATAATGCATCAGATTACGGAATAAGTTGGAGTCAGGATACTGATCAAAATGGACGAACTATTTTTAATCGCTTAGAAGGAGGAGTCTACGTTGTTAACGTATCATACACAAAAAATAGTAAAACATTAACCGTAACAACACCGCAGCAAATTGAATTAAATGAAACGGAAGTAGATACATATGGTGTCTATTATTTAGAGTTTACTAATATTCAAATGACTTCCTTAAATTTAACAATAAATAGGGTGAATAATTTAGGAGAATTTCAAGAATATTTGGAAGGAGCTGAAGTTAGTTTTTATATAGATAGTGGATCAGGTAAGGAATTTATTAGTGCAGAATATGCCGATGCGGTTGGAAATGTAGTATTTCGTTGGCAAAACTTTACTAAACCGTCAGATGGAAATGTGACTTTTTCTATTAAATGGTTTGTTGCAACACCTACCAACGTTACAGCTTTAGGGGATTTAGATGGAGAAGTTGTTGGAAATACTAATGTGACTTTCTACTTCCATGTAGGAAATAGCTCTGTAGTGAATTGTGTTTTCGGAAATACTTTTGTTTCTAATTTAGAATTTACAGTATACCCAGATCCAGATTTTAATAAAATGCTAGGGGAGATACTTTATTTCCAAGTTAATTTTACCTATATACAAGATGGTACATTAATTAATCCTGTGGAAGGAGCAACAGTAAGCTATAATGTGAAATTAGGGATCAGTAATGTTAATACTCAAAATCTTTATTTCACAGAAATCGGAGGTGGATTATATAATCTTACAATTGATACTTCAAACCCAGTTGAATTAGGAGGAGCAGATTGGTTTTCCGAAAATGACTATTTGATAGAAGTTGACGCTTTTAGACCAGGGTTTATATCTGGTGAAATTTCGACATCCTTTATATTAGACCCTCGTTCTTCATCCTTAGTAAGTAGTGAAACAGAATTGACCGCTTATTGGGGAGAAATGTTAACAGTAGATGTAGTTTATACAGATATTAGTTTTGGTGGAAATAATCCTATTGATAGTGCAGATGTAGATTTCTCAGTTATTGGAGTTCCAACCTTAGTTGGCTCTCTCAATCCTACGGGTAGTCCTGGTAGCTATCGATTTGAATTAATTTCATCCCAATTTCCAACTAGCGATTCATATACACTTCAAATCACCGCCAACAAACAAAACTACCAAGAAAAATCATTATTCATTGATATCAATGTTCTTGCTATAAGGACTCTCATAAATGACTCTGTTGGTATTTATAAAACAGCTAATTTACCATTCAGAGAAACAAGTATTTATTACTTTACTTATATCGAAGAGAGTTCAAGTTCTGGATTAGCTGGAAGCGAATTAAGAACATTTGAATGGACAAAAGAAGTTAGTGGAAGTGTCGTTGATAGTGGTGCTGGATTTTTAAATGATTTAGGAAATGGTTTATATTCCTTAGATTTCGATACTTCAAGCAAAGAAATTGCAATTTACACTATTATCTTTAACATTGAAAAGGAAAACTATGCTCAAAGAGGAGGAATTATAATATTAAACATCATTCCTCGAGAAATTGATCCTAGTATTCAAACTGGATATATCATTCAAACTGTTTCTGGGAACGATTTAACAATCTCATTAGATTTAAACGATAAAATCAATAGTAGTGCCATAGTAGGAGCAGATGTATCAATTACCTTACAAGGGCAAACTTTTGATTTTGATGATGAAGGTGATGGTACCTATACGATAACTATACCTGCATCTTCATTACCTAATGCTTTCTTTCTATCCGAGACAATCTCAGCAACCATCACGGTAGATAATCAATACTATTATTCAGAGGAGATAGATGGATCTATCGTCGTTAATCTAGTGGAGATTTTCCCTGGATTTCCAATGTTTTACTTCTTAATGATTGTTGGAGCAGCAGTGGCAGTGGTCGGCAGTCTTGTTGCATATCGTACCATCCAAAAAGCTAGGATTCCTACTTTTGTCAAGAAAGTGAGAGAGATGAGTAAAAACATAAAAGGAAGAAAATCGATCTCAGATTCACTACTCTATCCATCGAAAGAAGAATATATTGTCAAAGAACTAGGAGAAAAATGGGAGATGTTAGGACTATCCTTGGATGATATCCTTGGTATTGAACGAAAAAAGGGTAAAAAGATGCCCGAAATACCTGAATCAGAAGGAGGTAATATCTAATGCCAGTAGGTATAGTATTAATGAAATGGGACGAACGTGTTGGAACCGAGATTTTGGCGAAATATCCAGAAGAGATCACAGTCACTGATAAAACCTTAATGCAGGTATACAGCACACATGAATATAGCGGAGAATCTGGAATGATCAGTTTAATGGTGGGTTCCTTAAACATTGCTTCCTATTATACTGGTCCCGAGAAAGGGTACTATATTCTCTTACTTTTGAATATAGATGACGATCCTGATGCCTATGAGGGCGGACTTGCTGATACCTCTAGAATTATTTTGCAAAATCTAGAGGATGAAGCATATGTTCAATTAATTCCCTCACTTTTTAGAAGGCTATCAGTATATCCTACTTTAAATTCAGAACAACGCTTAGCAATGACCTATCAAGATGAGATTAAACGAATGATTGTTAATCGATTGCGGGAAGAGGGTGTAGTATCAAAATCAGAACTAATGGTTTGGTTAAAGGACAGATATAAGCAAGGATTCGTTGATTTGGAAGGAGTACTAATTGAATTGATTAAACGTGAAATTATTAAGGAAGCATCGGTTAAAGGAATGCCCTCTGAATTAATCTTTCTTACGAATGATATTATTATGATGAGGATTCCACCCGTACAGTTATTAAAAGATCCAGCTGACAGAGGATTGCCATCGCAACTTGTTGGAGATTATCGCACTGAAACCAAAAAGTTTTTCCAAAATTATCGACCATCAGAAAATGATAATCTTACGATAATTGATGTGTTGATTAATCCCCAAGTCTATGAAACTCTTCGTCTATTGCGCACAGCAATCGTTACACGGAATGATTTAGAAAAACTCAAGAAGAAAGGTGTTGATGATATTGATGAGGTATTGAAGATGCTTTGGGAGAGCCAAATGATTCAAGTGTTTCAAGATGATCGAAATAATGAATATTATGCTCTTCTATCCGATTTTTATGTTGAATTAATCTTTCCTAAATATCTTATTAACATCATTAAGCAAGAATACGAGAAGAAATCAAAAGCAGATCAAGTATTAATTGAATATCTTAATGTTCTGGAAAATACTTATGTCAATCTTAAAGCAGCAGCAAAATCGAAAGAGTAATTTCAATTTTTTTATTTTTTTATATTTTTGTTAATAATCTTATTTATAGTAAGAGTAGTGTCATTAATTTTAGGAATATGATTCAAATACTCCCATTTTTATAAACGAAAATATTATTTGTTTATGGATTACTTAATTAAGTATATCAAATTAAAATCAAAAAGAGAAATGTGACAATAATGGAAGAAAAAATTCCAACCGAATTTGATGATTTTGACATAGAGAATCTTTCAAAACCCAATGCACTTCCAGAAGATATCGATTATGAAACTCATATCATTGCTACATATACAGCAATGCTACATAGAAAAATGGATGCTTTTTATATGATGCAGGCTGTTTGTATTGAACAATCGACTGGTACATTCGTACCTGTTCCTGCAGAGACACCTGAGCAGAGAAGAAAGCACGTAGCTAAGGTAATAGGGTGGTGGAGATTTCCAGATTTTGAATATGAAGGAGCTGAAGATTTCTTTGGGAATCCAAAAATGCATCAATATGTTGTACAAATAGCATTTCCTATGAACTTTAAGCCTCAATTTCCAATGCTTTTTAC
>JAEOSU010000054.1 GCA_016840165.1 Promethearchaeota archaeon | reverse complement strand
ATTAATTCCTTTAAATCAAAACTATATTACTTATCTTTTTGATACTTTCTATAATTCAGATAGATGGATAAGATCTGAAGTTTTAAACTCATTGGAAAAAAGTGTTGATGCTGTTAAAGAAAATGATACGTTTCTACCACTCCTCTCTACTGCAATGAATGAAGAATATGAAAATAATGTTATAAATGCCTTAAAAGTGCTCCTGAAGTTGAAAGAGATGCCTCCCACCCTATTTAAAAGCTTTTTGGCAGTATTAAATAAAGATGTGCCTAATTTCAAAGAATATTTAGATAAAATTTTAAAAAAATATCTAAAAGATGAATCCATGATTTTTAAATTGCTAAATGAAGACAAAAAATATTTAATGTTGAAAACTCATGGATTCCGTTTAATATTGCAATCATTTTTACCATCTACTCAAAAAATTGACACTTTTCAAGTATTAATTGAAAACTCTAATTGGGAGCCCTCCATTAAATCTATGTTCCTTAAAGAGATAAATATTGTTCAAAATCTAATAAATAGTATTTAAAAAAAATTACTGGCTATTTTCATACTTTTCGAGAATATCAGAGAGGTTCTGATTAGAAAAGATGATATCATTAAAGATCCTTATTAACATCTTTAAAATCTCTCTTGGATTTCCCTTACTCAAATTAAACACGTTTTTTAATACTTTTTCATTTATTGGAAAATAATCCTCAAACACAGTATCAGGAATCTTGGTAAAATTACTAGTTTCTAAAAAATTTTTCATGTTTTTAGTGTAAAATTCGTAAATATCCGATTCTATAAAATCTGACAAATAAATAGGATCTCTAATATCGGATATTATTACTTCATCAATTTTTGATATACGTTTTTTGATTTCATCGAGATTGTTATTAGATCTAAGGGTAACTATCAATCTTAAACCATTGATTTTCTGAAGTTTCAATATTCTACGCAATAATTTTTGGGATAAAATCTCATCTGGAGAATCATCTTTACCATAAAGCCAACTTGGATCGAATACTTCTTCCTTTTCATCTTGGGTTGAATATGATTTTACAATGCTTTCAAAGTCATCGATAAATAAAATCGTTCCTAACTTGGAATTTTCAATAAGCATCTTTAACATAAGATAGGCATTCCTATTCTTCGTTAAATCATGCATCATATTCAGATGGGTAAGCTCTTTAATATTCATAATTTCTCCAAGAAGCCATCGTTCTGCATCAATTTTTTTATAAGAATCGAGTTGATGGGTCGTGATTCCAGTGATTACATCCTGTAAAGCAACTTTTTCGTCACTTTCAAATTTATTATTAATCATTCGAAGTGCATTTTGCTTAATCTCTTCAACATCAGAAACGTGAAAAAAGCCAAATCTTCGCTCTAAAGCACCCCATTCATTAACGAGTTGATTCACAATATTTCTTAAAGGTTCTAAACCTATGACTTCAATAAATTCAGAATAAATTGTGTAAAAAAATCGTTTATAAATTTCATCCAAGGATAGATAAATTGTATTATAGTAATACATTCTATTTTTAATTACCCAGTACAGATAAGTCTTCCCAGTTCCAATCTCTCCGATAATAGGAAGTATACAATTCTTATTATTCTCAATGGTATCAATTATATTCTTTAATAAGGGTTTTCTCGATTTTATAAGGCCTAACTCTTCCTTAATATTCCCAGTGCTAACAAACTTTTTAAACGGGTTTATCCCAAACTTTAAAATATTGAGCAATTTAGCCTTGAAATTTTCATGAATTAGCATAGTATTCCGGATACCTTTAAATTTTTAACTCTTCAATCCCTAAGATGATTATATACTCAACTACTTTATCATCCACATTTGCTAAGGGTTCATAACTAACTTTTAAGTTTCCATCTTGATCTCTACCAACAATGAGACAATCATAAAAAACAGGATCTCCTCTATGATCAATTACCACTCTATCAGCAACCAAAATGCCATTTATAATTAATGAGACTGGGTTTTTTAATATCTCCCCTTTAAAAAAATCTAAATGGTTAATTTGATTCTCAGGATCACGCAAATACAACCCTGCTGTATGAAGTAAATTTAAAGTGAAAGGGAATGCGTCAGAGAATTGTCCCTCATCATATAACTGCATAACATCCTCTGGGATTAGAATCGAATATTCAATACAATTATCTTGATTATTCTTATCATAATTTATTTTACGTGAAAAGGCAGTTCTTCTCCTTGAACCCTCTTCAAATCCAACGCGTAATCCTTGAGTTATGGTAATTCCTTCAGATTCTGATATTATAATATTATCTGAAAAGATAATAGAATCACATTCATCATTGCATTTTGAAATTATAGATCCTTTAAACTCTCCTTCACTCATAATGTTGTTTATTGAATCATAAAGGATATGGCTATCTATATCGCTCATTGTTTCATTTAATATTATTTATACTAAATAATTTAATTATACAAATCAAAATTAGTATTACTTTTATTTAAACTTAATAAAGTAGTTATTTGTTCCATCTTACGCCTTTAATTATATCTTTTTATTCATTCTATTTTTGCCCCTGGAGGGATATCCTTATCAGGGATTAATACAGAGACAACTTTTCCCTCTACTGCCGCTAATAACATGCCTTGACTTGTTATGCCCCTCATTTTTCTTGGCTCTAAATTAGCAAGCATTACAATCTTCTTTCCTATTAGTTCTTTTTCCTCATAGAATTCTGCTAATCCTGCTACTAAAGTCCTTTTTTCTTCTCCTAAATCAATCTTTATTTTATATAGCTTATCTGCATTAGGAACTTTTTCTACTTCTTCAACAAGAGCAACTCTTATATCTAATTTCTTAAACTCCTCATACGATATCATTTCTTTCTCATCCTTTCTTTTTTTCTCTTTTAATTTTTTATATTCCTCTTGAATTTGATCTACATCTAGTTTCTGGAAAAGAGGTTGTGGCCTCTTGATTTGTACCCCCTCTTTAATACTGTTTTCATTAATACTGTCCCACATAAGATTATCTGAACCGTTTAAATTCAAGTATGAAAGAATTTTATCTGAAGTATCGGGGATAAAAGGTTCGAGTAAAATTGCGAGAGCATAGACTACCTGACAACATATGTTAAAAACATGTCCTGCGGCTTCCTTATTTTTTTTAATTAAGTGCCATGGTGCCTTTTCGTTTAAATATACATTACCTTCTTTCCCAAAGTTGACGATATCTCTGAGTGCTTTTCTTATTTTGAAATTTAGCATATTTTCACCGACTTCTGAACCTATGCTATTGATTTTTTCTACCAATCTACGATCAATCTCGTCATAATCCAGCTTTCGTGGGATTTTGCTATTAAATTGCTTGTTAATGAAAGTTAAAGTCCTATGGACAAAATTTCCTATCGTGTCATTCAAGATTTTGATTGTATTTTCGAATTCTGACCATAAGAATGAAGTATCACTTGATTCTGGACGATTATATAATAGGTTAAATCGCCAATAATCTAGTGGAGCTAATTGGAGTGCTTCGTCGATATAAATACCCACTCCTCGTGATTTCGAAAACTTCTGGTTTTCAAATAATAACCACTCTGTCGAGGATACATTATAAGGTAGTATAAGTTTTTCCCCTTCTTGTTTGTCCTCATTGTAGGCCATAAGCAAACCAGGAAAGATTATGAGATGGAAAATAATATTATCCTTACCAATAAAGAACACAGATTTTGTGTGAGGATCCTTCCAAAAGTAATCAAACTTTGTCGGATCCTTTTCTATCTCTTCTGCCCATTGAAGTAACGCACTTACATAACCTAGCACTGCTTCAAACCACACATAAATAGTCTTATCCTCTGCCCCTTCAAATGGAGCTGGAATGCCCCATTCCAAATCCCTTGTAATAGCTCGTTGTGGTATACCTTCCTCAATTGAATTTAAGCACATTTGGCGTGCATTTGGAGGTATGATTTTATTTTGTTCAATGAATTCTTTAAGCCTATCTTGTAGCTTGGGAAAGTCCAAATACCAATGTTTTGTTGACTTAATTTGAGGTTTATTTCCACAAATTGAGCAACGCGGTTCTATTAACTCAAGAGGAGTAAGTAATTTCCCACAAGTTTCACATTGATCACCTCGTGCTCTATCTGAATTGCAATATGGACATATCCCTTCAACAAATCTATCAGGTAAAAAGAGCTTATCAGTTTCACAATATAAGGAATCTATTTCCTTTTCTACGATAAGACCATTTCTTTGTATGTCCAAATAAAATTCTTGTACAAATTGAATATGAATAGGATTATGGGTAAGTGTGTAATTATCAAATGAGATTTTCCATTGCTCGTGCAAATCCTTAATTTTTTGGTGATTCATTAAAGCTAAATCTTTGGTGGATATGTCTCTTTTTTTGGCTTCTACAGCAACCGGAGTTCCATGAGTATCAGATCCTGAGACAAATACAACCTCATTTCCTGTTGATCTTAAAAATCTCGCAAATGCATCGGCTGAGAGAGTACTTCCAATTAAATTTCCGAGATGGGGTGGATCAGAAGCATATGGCCAAGCACTGGTCACTATCCATTTTCCTTTTTTTTCGATAT
>JAEOSU010000053.1 GCA_016840165.1 Promethearchaeota archaeon | reverse complement strand
GATGTACATCTATCATGTATCGACATGAAGTAATAGCATCCTCAAAATGCTTACCCTCGACTGCGTCTTTCTCGGTAAGGTAATATTCCCCCTTAATTCTTCTCGTTTCTCGAACATATATATGTGTCCCTGTAGCCGCAACATATGTTGAATTGAAATAGGGATTATGGCGTAAAACTTTTGTAGCTTCCATAATCTGTTTTCGTAAGATAATATGGGCACGGGTAAGATCCTCTGCATTTGTGCCATCGATTCCCTTTATATGGGCGAGATTTACCAAAAGTCGTCTTCTACTTACTGGCATAGGCACAAGAAAAGCTACATCGTAGGGTAATTTGTATTTAATCTTGGCTTTCCTCGCGGTTTTTTTGATAATAGGACTAAGAAGAAAAATACCTCCGAGCTGAGTTGCTGGTAGCTCCTCAAGTGCCTCCTCATTATGCAAATGGAAAAGTAGTGAAACCGAGGGCATTAATCCGTCTTTTTCTCTTCCCTTCTCAAAGGGAATCCCTGAACGAGCAGCAATGTCTCCATCACCAGTACAATCAATTACCCTTTTCGCAAGAATCGCATGTCTTCCCGATTTATTTTCAATAATTACTCCTTGTATAATATTATTTTCTATAATCGGTTTTACAGCGAAAGTATGAAGCAATATCTTAACTCCCGCTTCCTCCAACATTTCTAAGGCAACAAACTTGAATATCTCCACGTCATAGGTGTTAGCATAAGAAAAGTCATATTTAACTTCGGAGGTATCATATTTGATATATCCCCCCCATTCCGTCATTCGGTCCATAAACTCTTGAATAAGTCCACCTTTTCCCATCATTTCTGGAACAGGATTCACGAGATAGGCAGTAGTACTACCCCCAAGAAATCCTCCTTCTTCAATTAAAAATGTGTCAGCTCCTTGTCGAGCTGAAGCAAGAGCGGCAAAAATACCAGATGATCCTCCTCCGCAAACAAGGACATCAACACTATCGAAAACTTTTGTCTCCCGTGCTTCTTCAAAAATTGTTTGTTCCATAATTAACACTTTAGATGGAGTGATATTTAAAACTTAAATAAGTTGATTTAATTAGTGCAAAAAGTCCTTTTCATTCATTTGAAATAATTATCCTTTGAATCTTTTTTGTAGGACTTTTGCGTGTAAACTAAAGGCCAAAAAGAGAAATCCAAAGCCAAACAGTATCAAATACCCAAAATCAATAAATAATCCAAATGATCCAAATGCACTTGGAGTCCCAAAACCCACATTTAATATGTCTAAGAAATAACTCAATGGAGAGATGAAAACCATGGGACTCAATGTAATTGGCATGAATAAGGGGCTAACGAATATCAATGGAAACTTAATAAGTATTGTCAAGATCATAGTAGAGGCAGGAGTATCGGTTGGCGGCACAGAAAGAATTAGACTAAAAGAAGAAAATGAGAACGCTGCCAACAAGATTCCGGGTATCAAGATTAATAGATTCATTCCTTTCCATAACTCAAAAAAGATGATGCCTAATAGTAGGGGAACTGTAGAGAATATGCATCCAAAGAGAAAGGAACTCCATACATTCCCGAGTAAGATGGTCTTAATAGATATAGGACAGGTAATCAAACGCTCGAGAGTTTTTTGTCTTGTTTCCCAAGGAAATACCACAGGTCCAATTGATGTGGAGGTTAGAAAAAGAACCATTGCCATTAACCCAGAGATGATATATACTGGGATAATCTGTCTTCCAATGGTGAAGGCTAAAAAGAGCATAATTGGAAAAAGAATTCCTTGGATAACTACTGGTCCTTTATTATAATAGATCCTTAAATCTTTCTTGCTGATTGCCACGGAACGCTTGATTTGGATGGTAATAGTTCTCAATTTCGATTGTATTTTGAAGATCTCTTCTGCCACGATTTTTACCTCTCTCCCTCTTGTATTACATTAATAAATACTTCTTCCAAGGATGGCTCGGGAGTATTAATTTTAATTATTTTAACATTACGCTCTCTCGTTATATTTATAACTCCAGCAATCGCCTGATCTACGTTACTGACAATGATATGATAAAAATCTTTGATCTTAGAGACGTTCTTTATTCCCTCTATCTCAGAAAATGCGGAGGGATTTATCTCTTCTGAAAGATATAAGTTAATCGCTTGATATTCTTTTTCGATTGCTCGTAAATTATCTGGTGTATCACATCTTATTATCTTCCCTTTATTAATAATTGCGATTCTGCCACACATTTCATTCGCAACATCCATGTTGTGGGTAGTAAGAAAGATGGTCATCCCATTTTTATTATATTCTTTTATCAAATTTTTGATAATAATGCTTGATTGGACATCTAAACCTGATGTTGGCTCATCTAAAAATAAAATTTTTGGCTCACTCATTAGAGCCATGCATAATAAGAGTCTTTGTTTCATCCCTTTTGAATACTTTTTTGCCAAGCTCTCTCTTCTTTCAAATAATTCAAATTTCTTAAGAAGATTCAAAGCTCGTTCTTTTCTTTCTACCTTGGGAATACTATATAATTCTCCAATAAAACTAAGGTTTTGAAACCCTGTTAGATCCATATAGACATTAGCCTCTTCTGGAACATTTCCAAGTATCTGTTTAATCATAATTTGATTCTTCCATACTTCCTTTCCATAAATCTGAATGCTTCCTGAAGTTGGTCTAAGTACACCTGTCATCATACGGATTGTAGTGGTTTTTCCTGCGCCATTTGGGCCGAGAAACCCAAAAATCTCCCCTTGTTTCACAAAGAAATCAATAATATTAACTGCTTTTATTTCTCCGAAGTGTTTTGAAAGATTATTAACTTTTATTACATCTGTTTCCATCCAAAAGGCACCTGAACTAAATAATCATTATAAATTATTAAAAATAATTAAATTGATTAAAAAAAAAATTTAAGAAATATTTTGTGTTAAATATAGGAATCGCTCTAAGTAATATATCCAGACTTGACCTATGTTTGTACTCAAGACAAAATCATTGGCATGTCCTGCGAATGGAAACATTAATAAACAGCAATCTGTTCCCTTATCTTCTATATCCCCTTCTAATTCAATTACGCCCTCAATCCAAACCTGACCATCACTTGTCCCTTGAAAAAGGAGAACTGGAGGGTCTTCATTATCCGCTAAATGAACTAGGTCATATGCATTATAAAGATCGGGATTAATACTTCTATTTTCTTTTAGAAGCAACTCTGGAGCTGCTGATGGGGTATATAAAGGAATAACACCTTTTACTACCATATTAGAGCTAAATGTTGTATTATGAAAATCATAATTATAGCCTAATCCTGCTACTCCTGCTAAGTGTGCACCAGCAGATCTCCCCATAAAGTACACAGAGTTCAGATTTGCGCCATAAGTTGCTGCAAATTCACTTTCACATCGATTTGTAAAAATGCCTATATGTCGAACTTGATCTTCTATGGTGAAATTTCCCATAACATATTCTGGAGTATCAGGCGCAGCAGCACCGTATTCAAACCAATCAATTAATCCATACTCTATATCAAAAACTACATATCCTTGACCCGCTAAATACTTGCTTGTCGATATCATGTTCCAAGTCCCCTTTCCTCCAGACATCCAAGCGCCTGGATGCAGATTAATGATGATACTTCCGTTGCCTG
Source organism: Promethearchaeota archaeon (assembly GCA_016840165.1). Lineage (GTDB taxonomy): Archaea > Asgardarchaeota > Lokiarchaeia > Sigyniarchaeales > SOKP01 > SOKP01. The sequence goes on along the minus strand of JAEOSU010000053.1, from coordinate 4,584 downwards.
GTAGCTGTGAAGCTGGTTCTACAGGTCTATATACATCGAAATATAGGGTTATATTCTCTCCAGTGTAAAACAAAATATCCTTTTCTACGATGATTGCTTTTTCCGGAATAGAAAGAAAATGTGAGGAGAAAAAATAAGGCGTTGGCAGAAAATGATTATAAACATTTGGAGGGATTGAATTACCCCAATTAACACCAAAAGCATCTTCAAACTCTTGTTCTGCATTAATAATTGTATAAGGAGTTGCAAGCAAGGATGCGGCATTAAACCCTGAAATGGTTAATCCAATAATAATGATGGCATAGTATTGCTTGGGATGCTTAACTCGTCTCGATGCTAATAACTTCATAAGTAAAATCGTAACTGAAATACATAAAGCCAGCATTAAAACAGAACTCTGAGCGACGAATTCTTCTATAACGATTGTTATCCCTCGTAAATCTCTTCCTCCAAAGAAAAGCATATAAGCCCAGAATGTTCCCCAAATTAACACTAGAATCGATAAGATTCCTAAGAAGATCTTAACAATTCTGAGTTTATTCAAATTTCCACACCTCCCGATTATCAAGAGCTTTAATATTTAGATATGAAAATAGAGATGCATAGACGAAAAAACTAAAAAATCCAATCCATATTAATGAATATTGAAGCGCAGGAGAGAACCAATTAGCATTTAAGAGAAATAAACCCCCTACCAAAAAGAAAATTGCAATAATCTGAACACCAAGAAATCCATATCCCAATCGGTTGATTCGTTTTCCAATAGAACTATTTTTAACTACTTTATAATCATCTAATATAATTATAGCAACGTTCAAGAACCAAGCAAGAACTATGAGGATACTAAAAATCGTTCCAATAACAATGTTTAAACCAATAATATAGTGTAAAATCCCTAATATAATTGAAGCAATATTCGCTCCAAATAAAATGATACATATATATTTAACTTGCTCTCTTCCAAATTTCATTGTGATTTCTCACTTCTTAAATTATTTTCTAAGAAATGTTTTTTACAGTATTTAGTTTAACTTAATTTTATTTAAAGATTGACTAAAAGCTTCTTCTCCTTTTTTTTAAATAGCTTTATGGTTCATAGGGATTCTCCTTTAAAATATTCTCAATATCTTCTTTTTCCCATGCGAACCATTGTTCATCAAGTTTTTCGAAGAGTTCCAATATCTTACTAAACAATAATCTCCTAAAATCTTCTTCTGCCTTGCGATGGTTTAACTCATAATCGCTTGCCATATTAAATACTATATCTTTAAAGATCCAGTATAATAATTTATGGAGATCTTTAGTCGTTTTTCGTTCATGTTCTGTTCCCCTCTCCCAAATAACGTAATTATAGCCATTTTTATCAATCTCGATATGAGGAGTGCCAAATCCATCGGTAGTAGAACGGATTGTGAGTAACTTTTTTGGAGCCTTAATTTTTTTGCCATATTCTCTTACTTTTTTTCGAATTGTCGCAATTGAATATAATTTAGTCATATGTTCTATTATTAGCCTAAAATTTATAAATTAATTTTAAAATAGATATCACTTAGTTTATAGTTAATAAAAAAATATAATTGGAATATAAGAATGATTATTTTATGACAGAAGGAGAGTTCTTATGGGCTATTGGTGGAAAAGTAGAAAACAAATATGCTGTTGGAGATATCACCGTTTATAATATTGCAGCTGATGAATGGTATAGCAGTGAAAAAGGAGAGTTAAATCCAATGCCTTATCCTGTTCAGGGTGCGGGCTGGACTTTTTTTGAGAATAAAATCTTTTGTTTCGGAGGGAAGACGAAACCACATTCCGGATGCTGTGATTATGTTCAAATATACAAAATAAAAGACGATACATGGGAATTATATAATAATTTGCCTGAACCACGCAGTAAACTTGGTAAATTTTATCCTGTAGTTGAAAAACGCTATATATTTCTTTTTGGGGGTGATAATGCCCAGGGTCGCTATAATCGTGTAAATTGGAATTGGAGATATGATTTAGTGAACGATTCATGGGACATGGAAGTTGCTGACGCACCTTTTACCCAATCCTTTCCGCTTCCAACTTACCATAATAAATGGCTTTATTATTCCACGGGGAATACTGGGTTCAAACCTGAGCAAAATACTTATGAAGGCTCCTTGAACCAGCGTTATAATCCAAAGGAAGATATTTGGGAAGTCATGGCACCTTGTCCGATTCCCACCACCGATGGGTCAGGTGATAAATGGCAGAATGAGTTACACATAATTGGGGGATGGAATATCAATGAAGCGTTCTATAATTCAGAAAAAGAGAACTATAAAGGACCTGTTAAAAAGCAACATTTAGTATATAATTATGAATCGGACACGTGGCGATTCGAATCAGAATTGCCAGGCCATTGGCATCATGGAGGGACGCGATCGAGTAAAGAGTATCTTTGGCGATTTTTAGGGACTATCGACGAGGATATCGATATTCGGTCAACCAATCCTCATTCTAATAAAATATTTCGGTGGGATGGAAAAAATTGGACTGAAATGCATGAAGCACCAGTGCAAAAAATGAATTTTGGGACGATTTTAACAACGGTAGGACCTAATATTTGAACATGTAAATAGATTATGATTATCAATCAATCCATCCTTTATTTTTAAATTCAGAATAAATACTTCATTTAAAATAAATAATGGACTACTATTCGTTTTTTAATAATTAAATCACATTCTTCTATTATAAGACACTCACTATCGAATTTATAAATCACCCAAATCTAAAACTAATTTACATTCTAATGGCTCAATCTATCCTAAAGTTTGAAAATGTTAGTAAAACATATGGTAATTTACTCGCTCTAGATGGTATCAATTTTTCAGTATATCAAAATGAAATCATTGGATTAATTGGTCCGAATGGAGCAGGAAAAACTACAGCACTTAAGTTAATTGCTCGACTCCTAATCCCAAATGAAGGCCGAATTTTGATTAAAACTCATAAAGGACACTTACAAGATATTCGAATACACGAGAAAAATTTGGTAGAAATGGGATTTTTAATTGATATTCCACACTTTTATAATACCAATCCCGCTTCATTGCTTCGGTTAATTGCGAAAATAAGAAATTATCCGAAAAACCAAATTGAAGATAGAATGGATACACTACTTAAATCCTTTAACTTATATGAATGGAAATATAAGAAAATAAAAACTTTTTCTAAAGGGATGGTTCAGAAGCTCGGATTCTGCACTGCGATTATTCATGATCCCGAAGTTGTCATATTGGATGAACCTCAAACAGGATTAGACCCCCAATCAAGAATTACAATTCGAGAATATCTACGTAATTTAAAGAAAGAAGGAAAGACAATCATCATATCCTCTCACTTATTAGAAGAAATAAGAGAAATATGCGATAAAATAGCACTTATTAATCAAGGAAAATTAGTTGGATATGATACAATTGATAATTTGGAGATAACCTATAAAACTAAAGAATTAATATGTGAAATAGAGACGCCAATCGCTTCATCTGACAGAAAAGAGTTTTTGGAAAAAATCGAGCACCTTTTACGGAATTATCTTGAAAAAGAAAATGATGATTCCATCATAAAAGATGCTGTTAGCTATAATTCCGATAAACAATGTATTCTGATCAAATATAACGGATTAAACACAGCTAAAAGTAAGATACTTGAGATTTTATCCCAATACCTTTCGAATAACTATAAAATTACTTCATTTTATGAACCGAAGATTACTCAATTAGAAAGGATATATTCGAAAATGATTAATAAAGAGAATGATTGAATCAAGGTTAATTAAGATGATAAATAAAGAAAATTCATTTATTTCCATAAAAAAGATATATGCTCTATTTTTTTTTGAGTTAAAGTTGCAAAAGAAGAAATTTGTACTAATTCTTTTATTGAGTACTATCATAGTTGTTCTTCAAAATCTATTTGTTTATATAATAAACCCGGGAGTACCACCATCTCAGGAGAATTTTATCTCTGGGAATTTAACAATCATGTCATATATGAATATCCTAATAGCGGGATTATTATTCTCTGGGATTATTTGTGATGAATATAAAAAGAAGACTGGTTTAACCTTATTCCCTCTAATTACAAGGGATAAAATTCTTTTAGCTAAATTTTGTGCTAACACATTACTTATGGTAGTCTCTATTACCTATATTTATCTGTTGATTATGTATTTTGATTATCTTTTATATGCTGAATGGATAATTCCAACTGTTTTTAGGAGTTATGGATTTGCAATATTATGTTCGATTGCATTAGCATCGTTGATTTCTTTATTTAGTTCATTTTTACCTAGTTCTCCGTCCGTACTTTTAGTAGAAATTTCACTTATGTTTATTGGATTTGATTTAATTGCCCTAATAATAAGTTCTATTAATTATCAAATTGAACCTTTATTTTCGCTTACTTATTTATTTAAGATAGTCAGTTTTAGTATATATTTTGATTATACTGTTTTCCCTCGATATGAAGATGTAATCAATGAGGGCTCAATTATTCGTATATGGACCTATCCTGATATTTACATGGTAGTTATTGTAACTATCATTTATT
>JAEOSU010000052.1 GCA_016840165.1 Promethearchaeota archaeon | reverse complement strand
TGATCGAGATCCTCTTTAGTAATTACATAGTCCACTTTATAGTAGCTATTATAAACTTGGAATATGAAATGGTCAAGATATTGCTTAACTATTTCTAAACCAGTCCGATAGTCTTTATGGGAAATCGCTCGAAAAATCTCAAATAGATCAAAAAATAAAGTATCGCCAATCGCCCGTGCTATGACCTCCTTAAGTTTGCGCTGATCTAGTACTGATTCTATTATCCTCCTAGGGGTGCTAATTGGAGTCTCTTTTATATCCGATTTATTTGCAGGTTGTGGAGCGCCAATTATAGACTCAATTGTTGCATTAGATTCCTGTTGAAGCACTTCCATTTCTGGTGGGATTTGTTTTTTAACATTAATAAAGTCCTCAAGCGCTTTATCAAATTGAGGTCCTACAAAATATGATGTGCGTATCGATTCCGAGCCACTTGCTTGAGTAGGATGATGTTCTTCTAAGTATCCATGTTTAAGTAAAATAGAAAATAAAATGTCACGGATGTTTTTTTTCCTCTTTTTGTTTTGAGTAAATTCCGATATTTTTGTATCCAATCTTATCTTTAGTTCTTTTTTAATTGTTTCAGCATATAAGTTGCCAATTTGGTCCATGGTACGTAGATCACTCAAAAAAGAAATAGTTGGTTCGATGAGATATGAATGTTCTCCAAAATCTTTTTCAAAGATAGTCTTTTTGGTTTCAGCGATAAGCTTTTTTACTGCATACTCTAAGTCATAACCTTGTTTTTTCATATATTTAACGATTTCATCCCAAGTAAGGGGCGAATTACTTAACACCTCTTTCCAATCGGTTTCGATGGGAAAAGGTTGATAAAGATCATCGCGTTTTATTAATGCTTCATCAAATCGCATGCTCATTAAATATTGGACTTGATAAGGTTCGTTTCGAGTTTTACTAAAAATTCCAGTTCCATGAACATTATCTAAACCCATGATATTTTTCAAGGTTTTAATATCCCGGCTATCAACAGCTTTAAAGGAGACGAAATTTTCAAAATACGTAAACAGGTTGGAATGAAGATATCTAACTTGTGAGGTAGTGGCGATCAAACCAAAACCATACTTTCGTAGCGGATCAAAAAATTTACCAATTCGCCCATAGCGCATATTTTTCTCAATAAAAAAGGCATCAAATGCAAGATCAATATGAGGTATTACAAGAGATTTCGGTATAAAAGCTTCACCATTGTTAATATAATGAATACACTTTGCTAAGATGATAAACATTAAAAATGATTTTTTTTCTAAGCCATTTGGTAGAGATAGATCAATAATGATGGTGCGTTTATTGGTTAGAAATTCTTTAATTAGGGAGTATGAACTGGAAATTCCGGTATTGAGATGTAAAAAGTTATTACCTTCATGAGAAAAATCTTTGAAGAAATTCATAACAGAAAGAGCACCCGGTTCTTGATTATGAAGCCAATCAGGTTCACTAGAAATTCCCAAAGCTATTGTACTACCAGACACATTAGTTCCTTTATCTAAATTTCGCATTAAACTGTTCTTAAATATCTCAATGGTACGTTCATCCTTTTTAAAACAATTAGCATAAGCCTCAAACATGAATTCTAAATAATCTATGTTATTAGGGTCATGTTTAATTCCTGAATGCACTAAATCTAAGTTAAAAGTCTTCCCAAGCTTGTAATAAAGAAAGCTATCTTTGAGATCGGTCCCTTCAAATTGGCGAATAAGACGAGAGTAATTCCCTACAAAATCAAAAACTATCGTGGGATACTGCTTTTTTACCAATTCCCCCACAATTCGTTGAACAAGAAGGTTTTGCTGTTCCATATTTCCATTGGTAACTAATAAAGTATCTAGCTGAGTTTTGGTAAAACCAGCTAAGATTTCTCGTTGAAGTGTTTCGGTGTTAATAGTAGAACCTATAATAATAAAATTTTCTAAATGCAAAGGACTATTGAATTCAGTTGCGATTTTGGTTTCAAGTCCCTTCTTAAACATATCTGAGAGCCAAATAAATGCAGGTAGAGTCGTTCCTTGAAATATAATGTGATGTAAATGGGTACCATCGCGTCGGATACGATTAGTTTTAAAGATTTCAAATAGAATGCCCATTTCTAAGGTGTGGGAAGAGAGAGGGACAAAATGGCAGTTAGAAACATTAGCCATAAGAGCATTGCGCATTATATTGATATTATGCTCTAATTTCTTCTCGATATGTTCAAGAATTTCCACGGAACAGACAGATGCCACTACCGTATGAGAGCAAGATATGGTCAGTATCGTCCGCCACAAGCCTCTGCGTCCTGCTAACCAATTATTTTGTTTTGCTGGGGTATTTAGGGCTTTTTGCATATAATTCCAGAGTTTTTGCTTTAAAAAGCTTGAATACCTATCAGTAAATTGATCATAACTGATAGGAAGTAACTGTACTGTATATGCGAACTCAATTCCTTGTTGAACCACAGCCTGATAAAATTTATAGGGTAGTGCAATAATGGGAGGAGTAGCATAGGACAAATTCATTTGCTTTATTCCTCCTATATATCCATCTTCAGTTTGATAAAAAATTGTGGTTTTAATTCCTGTGATCGTGAAAAATTTTACTCCAATAAATAAATCGAGAAATAAAATCTCTTGATTATTTTTTAAAGACGCCTTATTTTCATTGATAAATGGTAAAAAGCGGAAGATTTGCGGGACAAACTGCGTTAGAAAAAATCCTCCAATCACAATAGAAAATAGAATTCGATAAGGAAGAATTATCTGAAGTAAATTAAGAAAGAAATCAATACTTAAAAGCATAAGGATGATAAAAATTCCTTTCAAAATCATGGAAAATGATAGATGAGGGAGGAGATTCATATTCTTAAGAGAGTCTACTTCTGTCTCATCCTCAGGTTCCATTGAAGTGTTTAGTTCACCTTCACTTGAACTTTTTTCGGCAGAGATAAAAGGTTTTTTAATAAGAAAGGTACGCAACGCTGACTGTAGGGATTTTCCCGCTAATAGAGAAATCTGATAATGATGAAAATTGGACAAGAAGGTGTTTTTCAACGAAATTGCATAGTTATTTAGTTTTTCGACCATAATTTTTAGCTTAGCAGGAGTCAATTTACTGTGAATATCATAGAATAGTGAAAAATAAATAAGGGTTTGAAAACGTTGTGGGGAAGCGTCTTTAGAACCCGTTTTAAGGGAAGAGCGAAGAGGTTGTTGGACAATCTGGTATGAGAATGGAACGTAACTTGCTGCTAAAGCACTTATGTAACGACTTATATTAGCCTTTACATTTTCAGGAAGCACTTTAACTTGAAATATTTTAACACCCGATGTATATTGAGTTCGAGAATTGGTCATCAAGATAATAGTATCATCGTAAGTAAATTGCCAAAACTGAATGTCTTTAAAGGGATTAGCTGACTCATAATGAATAGTATTTGAAAAATGAAAAAAATTATCATGAAAAATAATAAAGAAGCATATATAGTAAAGCGCCATGATAAAGAGAGCAAAAGTTAAGTTAAAAGTAATGAGTACAATCGATATCAAATAGAAAAGACCCACAACCACCACTACCACCCTTTTAAAAATTGAAACATTGATATCTCTGATATAGGGTAACTCCTCCTTCCAAATGTTTTTATATTTCATAATAGTGGTCGTTTGTTCTTTTTTTGGATTTGATTTAGGATAGGACCCATTCAAATAGGAAATGTGGGAATCTACCATAATTTAAATACCCCCACGATTCTTTCGATAATTACGATAGAGCAAAATGAGTACTGCTATAGGTCCTAACACTAGCAAGAGATAAGAACTAATTACAACAGAAATTTGGGGAAATAATAAGGTTTCAGTAATGATGACGACTCCGATCATCCCTAAAAGCACAATCCAACCTATTAATAGATATAGAACTAAATTATCCTTGGAGCGTATATAGTTTATATTATCCCTGAGTGTCCCTTGGATAGTAATTTTGCCAGATTTATGTCGCTCTAACGAGTTACGCAGGGATTTTAATTGAAGCGTTTTTTCAAATAACTCAGGATCGAACTGTGATTGTAATTGCTCTTTCATTTGACGTTCTTCCTCTCTAATTTTTTGTAGTATAAGCAAATATAAACCATCTTGGTGATGTTCCTCTTTCTGTCCTGAAAGAAAAGAGAGTAGTTTTAACTTCGGATTTTGGACGAGATCCTCGTGTTTAATAGTTTGATAGACATTGGGCACTTCTAACTGACGAAGCTCATAATAATAAGAAAATATTGATTTAATGTTCGGTTTTGATAAATCTCCTCGTTTTCTAAGGAATAATATTTCAATACTGCGGATGTTTTCTATCATCTCTTCTTTAAAAAGAGAAATATTGAAGTTTATTTGGAGAATTTCGTTTATCATCGTCATATAGCTGTAGATTTTCTCTCCCTTCTCTTTATTCCGCGGTTTAATACCTAAACTTACTCCTATCTCATCCATTCGGTTGCTTATCAGAGTAAATCCTACCACCGCGAGTTTCTTATAATTTAAGGTTTTTAGACATAATTCAACTAGTTTTTTCAATTTCAAGTCATTAAGTTGCTCGCTCATTTAATTCCCCTCGATTTTAGAAATTTATTATAAATTTGGTTGGTTTGAATCTCTTGTTGCGTAATTGTTTGTATCTCCTCAGAAATATTAGGCATTTTTAATCTTTCTTCTGCAATAAGCTTATCAAAATCAATTGATTCTTGTACTTGGCTTATAATATTTTGAAGAGCAGACTCTAAAGTCACATCTCTTTTCTCAAAATGAGTTGTAGTATAGTAATAGTAGAAAGAATAAGGAAGTATGAACGTAAATGCTATAGATTGCAATAGATATCCTAATCCAACTGAATATTCAAAAATAACTTCTAATTCAAAATCATTAAAGATGATATATGGGAAAAAAAGTTCTTGAGAAAACCAATAGTAAATAGGGATCACGCAAATGAAAAAACCACCAAATAATAAGAGGAATATATGGATATATGAATAGATTTTCGCTTTTTCAAAATTATTAGGATGTTCCAGATCGATAAATAAGATTGAATACATAGCAATTATCATGATTATAATATAAATAATAGGGATAATTATTGGAAATTGCTCCCCTCTGGGTCTAAAGGCTTCATTAAACCAAGCATCTGGAGAAAATATAGTATCCCACCCCAGAATTATATGAAAATTCCAAAATACAACTAATTCCCCATCCAAACTTCTTGCTTGAAATGAATACCACTCAAAAAAGAGCGAAAGAAAGGATATGAATATTCCAATTATATATAATGTTTTAAAATATGATTTTAAATTCATGATAGATCTTTCACTAAAGATGATATTTTGAAGTTATATCTTATTCATTATTTTTAAAGGAAAAAAACAGAAAAATTCAAAATTAATCGTCGAGGAATGAGCTATACTTCTTAACGAGCTCATTTTCCTTACTTATAACTGAAATTTGAGCATTAGAAGAGTTTTTTGAAGAGGTTTGAACTTCTTTCTTTCTTATGGTCGAGTTTTGAACATTTATTTTATCTAATTGTTTTTTTTCTACCTCTTCAAATATTTTATATGGATTCTGTTTCCCAAAACATTCATAACTGAACTGAGTTATCTGCTCCAAGGTAAGTTCCTCCTTAATCAATGTTAAATCATCCTCATCAAACGTAAGAGGCTCCAGACTTTTACTAGGTAAGGATTGCGCAAAGTTTTGTTTCTTTTGTAGATGATTCTTCCACGTTAAAAAGATAAGTCCCATTAAATAAAAAATCATGCTGGCATAACCAATTGATATACCTAATTTAAGTATATCATACCATCCTGAAGCTATTATCAGAGCAAAAATTACCCCATAAGCAATAAATGGATAGGACAAACGACGGATTTTCTTGTTTAAAACTTCCCTAGATTGCCTATTATTATTCTTTCTTTGACGAGAGAGAGCGTAAGCTTCGATGTAAAAAATTTTCTTTTGGACAAACTGAAGAAATGATGTAAATTGAGTTAGACCTATGATATGGAGCTGATTTCGTTTTTGATAAGCAAATATAATTGATTTTTCTCTAAATCCTGGTACTTTAGAGAAGATGAGCAATGGTTCGATATGGATAGCAGTGTTTTCAGGACTAATGTTTTCGCAGAGAATTTCCGAGATGTGATTGATAAGCTTTCCGTCCGATTTCAAAGCTTCCAGAAGACTTTCTCGATTTTTTAACAGAGAAACTTCAAAATGTGGAAGATGAGTCTTATTTTCAGAATTAAATGACCCGATTTCTGTTTCAGATACCATTACTTTTTCTGAAAAGGTAGAAATTTTATATGGGATAATAAGTAAAGCTTGTTTAGATGGCGTTATTGAAAATAGATTTAGACTAATTCCGTCTATTCCATGAAAATAGAAACGAAAAGAAGGTTTTCTTGGAAATAATGTGTAGCCATTTTCTTGAAAAATAGATGTTATTGTTTTTTTTGGTATAGTTGCATCTAAATATGGATTGGAATTTAAATTTTGGTCAGAATCAATTTCTTTTCCTTCTTCTTCAAGCATCTCATTTTCTTTTTCATTATTTTTTAGGTCTTGTTCAATTGAGATATTTGGAGATTCTTCATCGGAAGAGCTAAATTTATGATTATTAATTGCATCTATGGGTTCTGATACTATATTATTTTTACAGTGTTCCTCTGCTTTTAATATTTGGTCATAATTAGGAATCCGAGGCTCTCTTATATCCCTTAATTTAGATTGGTTAGGAGGTTTTTCCATCTCTGTAAAGGGATTTACTGATGGAGTATCAAAATCAAGCATTTTTTGAACTTTTGATGACCTCTTAGGAGAAATGATCTGACTACGTGAAGATGAGATTATTACTCTCGCAGTAGCAACTTCTATACCCCTTATTTGAGACAATTCTTCAGGATTAGTTCTCGATAATTGAGTAAAAGTGTGATAACCTTCATTATGTAACCTTTGAGCCATATCAGGTCCAACTCCCGATAATTGACATAAATCATCAATCGATTCTTCTTGGATTTTTTGATTTAATTTAGGATATTTAATCTCTGGTATATTGATTTTTGGGGTTTTATTTTCAATAATCTGTGATTCCTCTCCAACTAAGTTTGAATTTTGCAGGTTAGTAATCCTTTCAATTAGGCCTTCAAAAATGTCAACCCAATATTGCTCTTCTGACGTTTTTAAGGCTTTTTGTGCCATTTTCAGGGCTTGAGTATAATCTCCAGACGCTATAGCATCTTCTATGAACTCAAGGATAAACTGCAACTCATCGGGTGAAGGGTGCATAGACTCAAACATATCAGTCATATTTATCTAATACGGTATATGGTAAATCTTTATAAAGGAAAAAATCAGAAAAAATTTTGTTAGTTCTTAATTTCTGAAGTTTAGCTAATTTTTTTTTTCAGTTTGTTACGGGAAGTAAAACCAATAACTCCTAATGGTACTGATATACATCCTATTACTAATGGAATGGACAATGCAATATCTGCTTGATATGTGGATGGAATATCATTCTCTCCAGGGACGGGAGATAAATAGAAATAAGTTACATTTCCTAAAAGGACGGGCTCAAACTGAAAGGGATCCTCCAAATAGAGAGAAAATTCATATTCTCCACCTTTCAGAGGGTTATAGGTTAGTATGAACTTGCTAATTGTAGTAAAATCCTCACCAGTAAAATAAATCGTCCCAGTTTTCAATCCATTTCGGAAAACATCAGCAAAAATTTCACAGTCGTATAGCGGCTCTATGCCCGAACCAAAGAGGTATGAGCCTTCAACGTTGATTCGAATTCCATTACTTAGTTCTTGTTCAGAAATCGTGATTGAGCGTTCATAATAGGTGTTAATTACAATTGGAAAAGAAGCTTTGAGAGTTAGCCCATCATAAATAGAAATGTTACCATTAATTTCTGGATAATTCGCTACTTCAGTAGGGATAAAAATATCGCTCTTTTCATAGGTATTATTATCCAATCGCTCCAAGACTATAGTCCCTAAATTTGAGCTTTCAAATCGCACTGAAGTATAGATCCCATAATCAGCAACGACAAGATTTCCGAATTCTACTCCCATAGAAAAGGTTTTACCCAGTGCAATCGTATCAGGGAAGGTAGTTTTCATATTCATGGGACTGAATTTAGCGATATCGCAAATATAGTAGAAGATTCTTTGATCGATTATCGTTTTCTCGGTACTACGATAAAAATCATAATACTCCTCAGAATAGAGTGCTGCTACTAAAGCTTGGGTTTGGGCTAGATCAAAATTTATTTCCAAATCAAGTAGTTCTACTAATTTATAACTATAATAGATGTTATGCATATTCCCATAATCCAAATTGGATTCTATAAAATTCCTGATTTTATAAGTGGGAAGGGAAAAATCATTCAATGCATTGAGGCAATAGACCATATAGTAAGTATTTTGAAGGATACTATCCATACTTTTTTCATAAATTGGTTCAAAATAGAGCTCTGTTGAGTTTTCAACTAAATGGCGAGTTATGTGAGTTTCAAAAGCGTTGACATCAAACCCAATATCTCTTAATTCACCTAAGTCCAAATAATCATTCAGCAACTCCAAGGTGCGTAATGCATAATAGGTATGTTCAAAATTCATATATTTTATTTGAGTACCAGTTTCATAATTCAAGCAGTATAGATAAGGCAGAAAACCTCCATAATATGCACTATATTGCACTGAAGGATCTAAAAATTGGGTGCTTATAATTTTGGAAATTAAATTAGAAAAATCGGTTTGCATTTCCATAGCAAAATCTTCTAATTTGTATATATTTTTGAAAACTGAAAGTATTTCGAAATTTGAACGCCAGGAGGCTTGATGGTTGAGTTCATTAATGTAATCATGATTTCCATGAGTCCAATACTCAATAGGGAAAGATCTTAGAAGTAAGTTGCCGTCAACGGTGTCGATATATTCCATATGACAGATCCCAAAGAATTCTTCACAATTCTCTGGTGCTGAATAGAAGATAGAGCGTTTTAAATCAGTATAGATTGCTTCAAGATCAAAGTTTAAAATCTCGTTGTAGAGGGATAAAATCTCAATAGTATCGGCAAAATAGGTAGTACTCATATATTCATGACAAATGGGAGAAAATCCATTAAATGTCTCATACGAGGAAATATACTCCGCCAGCTGATCTTTCTCTCCAGTTGATAATTGTGAGATCTCTCCGAGATTATTCAAAGAACGGAGGATCTGGAAGCTATCGATGAGTTCATGATATGATAAATCAGTGGAACTTTGCCAACCTTTCATATAAGTACGATGTGAAAAAATGAAGGAGAGTACTTCAGTTCGACTTATATTAGAGAGGTTATAGATATCAGCAAGTTCTAAACCTAATGCTGTAGCTACAATATTACTAATATTACAGATCCGGTAAAATGAATTAGGAGTATAATCAAAATAATGATATTCCTCATCATATAATTCATAAAGATAGGTAAGAAAATCATTTACCCGAATGGAGGAAATTGCTCCAGGGCCAAAGATCTCAAGAGTTTTGATGCAGTAATATGATGAAAAAATAGTTGGTTCAGTTTGTGGTATTATTTCTAACGAATAGAACATATCATTTAGATCGTTGTTAAATCCGTAAGGGGGTTCTGTCTCTTGAAGGTTGTTGATGAAATTTATTAATTCGCTAACTTCAGTCTGATAAGCATCCCAACTTGAAAGGAACAGATCTAATGTGGATACGGCATAATAAGTATTATCCATGGTGGCAATTTTGAACTCGGAGGCTAATCCAGTGTCATAAGGTTGACCAATAAATCCTGATGTATAAGGCTGGTAACAGCTCCATATAAAAGATATAAATGCTGAAGGATTGATTAAATCGAGCTTATCCAAGAGATTTAATGATAAAATTGCATAGCAATTTACCTCTAATAAGGTGGTAAGGGGATAATACACAAGGGTGAAATCGGTATCCAAATAACGTAAAGCATAACTATCGAGAAAATATTGCTCAATATCCGAATAATAGCTCATAATGATGTTAGCAAGGGAAGTTTTATCGATTGTATTAAGTCTATCAAGGGTATCTAGTGCATGAAGAGCAAAATATATGGATTGTAGATTGGCCTCATAGAATTGAGGAAAATAACCTTCTTCGGAGAAATTATTCATTCTAATATCGATAATCTCTTCAATCAATTCCCTATTAGGATCCCCAGAAGTTTGAGGATCTTCTGATTTGAAATGAATATTTTTTCCAATTGAAGATCCACTTTGCATTGTCAAGGTGAGAGATAAGACTAACACTAAAAATAGGCATAATATACCAGTTCTCACTAAATAAAATTTATCTTTCATTTTAATTCGCGCGTGTGAATATTTTTTAATATAGTACTAAGTCTTATTATTAGAGATATTTAAATAAAAAATTATGAGCGAATTAGGAAATTTCATTTTGTTCTTTTTTTCAAGAGAAAAAACCAATACCTTGGCTCTAAACAAATAAAAATTAGAATTAGAGAGCCTTTTTTTTATTTATAAATCTTCAAGAGATATAAGTTCCATGTTTAATGATTGGTATTACTATTTAATGGTATTTGGAATCTCCTTTATAATGCATTTTGTCTATCGTTTAAATTTAGGAGCATTTCGAGTTGTATTAAATATTTTAGGTTTTGTCGGCGTATTAGTCCATGAGCTTAGCCACTATACTCTATGTAAGCTACTAGGCGTTCCCGTCGAGCATATTAGGGTCAGATATAGGAATAGAAATACAGGTTTAGTGGCACCTCATGGTTCGGTAAGACCAAAAGAGTATTACCGAATGTCCTTCCTACAAGCACTTTTGGCTGGAATCTCACCTCTTTTTATCTCAACATGGCTCATTATGGCCTGTTTCGATGTATTTTACATTTCCGGATTAAATGAAGTTGTATATCTTGGAGTTGGTTTTTTCATTGTTTCTCTCTTCATTGGAAGCGCTCCTTCCCCTGCAGATTTCCGTTTTTGTTATTATGGCTTTAAGCGGAGCCCTAGATACTCCCTTTATCAACTCATTCTTTTAACAATTTCAATCATTACGATAATTTTAGTGATTATCGGGTTTAAAATTATGTTGCCTATTGAATTCATGCAATATATGTTCCAGTACTTTCTTGTTGCAATAGCCTATTTTCTATACAAATATAGCTTTCGAGCTCTTAGTAATGTATTTCAAAAGCTTAACCATTCCAAACGATTTAATCTTAGATTATTAACACGAAAACGTCATCGTGCCATAAAAGCACGTAAATTAGGAATCGAAGAGCCACATTGGTAATAAAATAGCAGTAAAAAGAGGTATTATTTACAATTAAATTAATTCTTGTAGCTCCAGATATTTAGAAGAGGATGCTTGAATGGTTTTCCATTAACCTTAAACACTATAATAACTCCAATGAGAAACAATGCGACTGTAAGAGTACAATAGAAAAATATTTCGACTGGAATATGGTATTGCCCTTGATCAAGTTCGTTAAAAGGATTTTGCGAGCTATTGGGAGGTGTAGAATTCATTGTTGGATCTAGAATCAAATAGGCGATATTTACTGGTGCATTACAAATAATTCTCAATTTAAGAAGGTGTAGCCCCGAAATAGCTGTTTGAAAACAAGAGTGATGATATTCCATGAGGGGAAGCAAAATTGAATTATTAAAAAGAGAGAATTCGCATCCTGCTGGGTCTTCAAGCAGATAAGTCATTAAAATTGTTGAAGTTTCCTGGAAAACATTTGATGATACTCTTCCTATATAAAGATCGTAACTTACATTAGTTTCAAAAAAGACTTGATGCTCAATATAAGAACGAGTAGAAGTGAATTTAATTGTGCGATAAAGTAATAGTTCATCGGTTTGCTTTCCTTCAAGGATCTCGTTAAAGCATTCTCCATCCAGTTCAATCTTGAAGTGAATATTAAGATTATTTTCTAATATAAAATCAATTTGGACTTTATAAATGCCCTCAATTGCAACTCCATAAAAAGTTTCACAATTTTGTGAGTCTATAATATTCCATTCCAAAGTAGCGTTCACAAGATCAAATCTACTCCCTTCAGGATCGAAGAGGCTAAGATTTACTCTACATTTGTGGGGAGTGACTAGATTTAAACTAAATTTATAGTTTGCATACTGAAATAGATAGAGATCTTCGAAGGTAAGTGTATCGTTGGGTGCTTTAATAGTATATACCTTATCGACTAGTATAGAGTCTGCTTCATTACTATCACCCGTTTTGAAGTAGTCTGAATATATATTATTAGTATAATTTTTAATACTGTTTACTGGTAGTGTAAGAGAAATACCCAAAATTATCATAAAACTTAAGCATAATATAATAATTCTTTCTAGAGAATTCTTCTTTATCTTAACCCACATCTTTATAATCATTTATATTTCACTGAATTGAACATATCTAAGTCGACTCTCATTCCATCCCTCCAGTAGCAACACTAATATCCCCAGAAGTGTTCCTACATGAGCTGAAAAAACTTAGGAACTCAAATATATAGTGATCATAAGGACTTCATTACGACGAGCCCATCTTAATAGCATGTACATTTTATAAATGATATTATAAAAAAATTGAGAGGTAAAGAATTTAGTAGATTTTGAAAATAAAATAAAAAGGAAAAAATTAAAATTTTAAAAATTAGTTATATTAAGCGCTTTACTTTGACGATTTTTACGATGGTATATAAAAACTGTTAGTATAATAATAATACTAATCATTGCAGTAGCTAAACCAGTCAACACGAACATAGATACGGAAAATATTCCACTTTCGTATTTTGTATTATTATTCGGTGTACCTGTATGATTAGTATCAGCACCTTCGCTGATTTCGTAAAGTTCAATAACACTATAGGCTAAATTGATGAAGTCTACTTGACAGTGGATTTGAAGCTTGAACCTATAGATTCCTGCGATAGCAGTTCCAAAAGTATAATAATTTAAGTCTAAAACCCCTGCGACCAAATCATCTGAATAGATCGTGAACTCTATATCATTTTCATCGATAAGACTATGATTCGCTCTAACTATTGAATAATTTTCATTGGCAATTGGTGAAACTCGTCCTAGATATACTTTATAGTTCATATCGCTCTCTAACTGTATATTATGTTCAATATACATCCCATCATAGAACCTGGTGACCCGATAAAAGATTTGACTATTCCATTCATCTGTTTTCATCTTATCCCGAAATACAGTTTGTCCTTCTTGAATACGGATATAGATATTCATATTCATCACCAAAAGCACATCAAATCGAAGGGTATAGTTGCCCGCTATAGCTGTTCCAAAGGGAATTTCAGCTTGGTTAGAACCAAATGTATCATTTAGCATTAATGGCCGAGAAAATATCTCAAATAAACCTCCATAGGGATCCCATACAGAAATATTGAGTTCACAGACATGATAAGTCACAACTTGGACAAAAATATAATAGGTAAAATCTTTTTTGAGTGACATATCTTGAAATTCAAGGCTATCCTCGGGGGCAAGAAATGTATAGACCTTATCCACAATATTAATTGCATTCGTCTCAGGAGACTCAATATTGGTATTTTTATTATCTGAAATAATTGGATAGATCGCATTAGCCGGTAAAATACATATAATTGATATAATAATGATGCCAATCAGGAAATAAGGCTTTACCTTAATAACCATACACCTCAAGTTCGGTAAATTCAGTAATAAGACTTCGCACGACTTCGCAAGAATCATAAGCAATACAACTAAAACAAGGTTGATCTGCCCAAAAATAAGCTTTTTCATCTTTCCTGGATACAATCAACACAGGAAATCCACTTTTGGGACAAATTAAAGCAGAAGTAGATAACGTACCTCGTTTTGGTAGCGGATAAGATAGGCCGCAAGCCTCACACTTAACAAAGCGCTTGTAATTATTAGTTTTAAATATGTTTAGCGAGCACTGACACTTGACACACTCGCCAATTTCTTCGAGTTTCTTCATCTTATTCGATCACGTGGAATCGTGGTTATTAAAGATTTTAACCGTTTTTATTTAAAGAAAAAATGGGAGTGTATCTGAGCAAATGAATGTAATACCAATTAAAAAAAAGATCATATAACTCGATTTTTTCTTTTAAAAATATTAGCTATTTTCATATCATATAATGGTAGTAATGGACTTCTTCGATAGTTTCATGGAAGGTATCGAATTTTTAATCGCTTTGGGCTCGATTATCGGATTATTAGGACTTTTAATAGGTTTTATATTTCTTATCTGGGGCACTCCAAAGATGCGAGGAAAGATGATTGGTGTAATTCTTATGTCGTTTATTTTGCTATGTGTGTGTGGTATTAATACAGGAATATATTATTTTCGAATTTTCCGGTGATTCTTTCAATTCATATTCTAAATTCTCTTTAATTAAAAATAAAAAACAAAAAATGATTAGTAGTAGCCTTGAGACGGATTGTTACGGCCAAATAAATACCCAAACAAACTGAATTGAGAATCTGTTAAAAAAGCACCAATCCAAAGGAGAACTATCCCGAATATAAAAGATTTCAGATAAAATTTACGAAAAACCAAACTAATAACCAAGCTTAAACCGCTCAATACTCCGCCGAATGTTAAGCATAGTTCTCCAAATACGCTAAATATTGCTCTTAAAGTTAGACTTACCTCATACCGTAAAGTAATACCGTAAATCGGCATAAACACTACTAAAAACATTATAATACCCATTAAAATCCAATGTGTCGTATGGGACCGTTTCTTTTTTAATATGAGAATAGTTTGGTTATTTTTGGTTTTAATTCGACTCATTATTCTTCACATTTTCTTTATAGTATTTTTTTATGATTTATCGCTCTTTTTCTACTTAAGCTTTTTAAAGAAAAAATACCAATTTAGAATTTACTGGTTTACTTCCATACCTAAAACCATAAATATTCGTAAGATAATTTCAATAGTAAGGCATAATAGATTAATTCATAGAACTAATCTTCTTTAGGAAATGGTTTTCTATATGTATCAATGTCCACGCTGCGGATCATCGGATCTTATCGATTTCGGCGAGATATTTGAGTGCTCTATCTGCCATCTCAGTTTTCGTAAGCGTTTTTTAGATGAATTGGAGGAGGATGAGATCTTGGCAGAGGAAGAAAAGAAGGCATTTTTAGACGCCTTTAAAGATGACGTTGTATGAAATTTATAAAGTTATTTTTTCTGGGGTTTAAATTATTCTTTTTAGATTAAGTTGCACTTATATTTCTTTATGATTCAAAATGAGAAGGACTCCTATCTATTCATGCCCGCATTGTGGAGGGCATTTTTTAGTAATCACCGACAGTAAATTATATTGTATGAACTGTCGACTAAGCTTTAACCGCGTAATTCTTGATAAAATTACCCCAGAAAACACGCTTTCTGAACAAGAGGTAGAAGGTGTTGTAAAGGTCTTAACAACAATGTTTAATAACGAAAAACAGAAATAAATTTACTGTGTCTTTTGTTTATTTTCAAATGCTTATTTTTTATTTAAATAGAATTAACTTAAATTCATTTTAGCACAATATTACCGAAAAACTTAAGAGATTTTGCCAAAAACAGTTATTTCAATTTTTTTTAATATCTCCTTCCTTCTATTGAGTTAATAATGTTTAAGGCAAAATCTTTACTCTTTTTTCCTTTAAATTCAAGGAGAACTACATTTAAAATATCTATAATATAATCGATTGGGTAGTGAATATTATATTACAATACTTAAATATACAAAGCCTTTAGATCAGGAAAGTATAGAGAATAAGGAAATTTTCCAATACATCTCCGATAAAAGAATTTTACGAGTGCTTTTTGAGCAAAAAATTTTCTCTCTTCGAGAAATTCAAAAGGAGGCGATACAAAAAGGTCTTTTTTTTCGGAAATCATTTTTGGTCTGCGCTCCATCTGGTTCAGGAAAAACTCTAATCGGAGAGGTATGTGCAGTAAATAACGTATTTGAGCGTTTTGGAAAATCTGTATATTTAGTTCCATTTAAAGCACTAGCTACAGAAAAATACCTTCATTTTAAACGCAGCTATGAACGATTTGGAGTTATTGTAGAGCTCTCGATTGGTGATTATGATGTCGATGACTCCAAACTTCAGAATGCTGATATAATTGTCACAACATTTGAGAAAATGGACTCACTCTTGCGAAATTTTTATGATAAGGAATGGATTATGAGTATTTCAACCATCATCATTGATGAAATTCACAGCGTTGGAGAAGGTGAACGAGGTCCACGTTTAGAATCATTAATTGTGCGTTTAAACGAGTTACTTCATAACCCATGTATTATTGGGCTTTCTGCCACAATCGCTAATCCTGACTTTTTCAACAAATGGCTTTCCTCTTTGGGAAATAATACTATTCTCATTAATTCTAATATTAGACCTGTACCTCTCCATTATAAGGTAGAAGTTACCCAAAATAAAGATTCTACTATAAAAAAAATAGTTAATTCATTTTTAAAAGAAGATGGGCAACTTTTAATCTTTTTAAATACAAGAAAGGCAACCCAGCAAGCGGCTAAGAATTTAAAAGTATTTGTTAAAAACCATATAACTGAAAAACAATTAGAAATATGTCGAGAATTAGAGGCAAAATTGAAACGAATTAAAGGTGGAAATTTAGAACTACAAAAAACAGTAAAATGTGGGGTAGCCTTTCATCACGCAGGATTATTACCTAAAGAACGAATAAGTATAGAAAATGCTTATCGTAGACGAATAATTAAAGTGATATTCACCACTTCAACATTAAGCGCAGGGATAAATATGCCAGCTCGAGCAGTCATTATAAAAGATTTCCGAAGATATGTCACTTCAGGTCATAATATTAAAAATTTCACAGGATACTATGAAAATGGCAATGGATTTAGCTTTTTTAAACCATTTTCTGCAAACGAGATCTTCCAGATGTTGGGCAGAGCGGGGCGCCCTGGTTTGGATGAGGTTGGATATGGAATTATCTTAATCAATGATATCGAAGAGCGAAATTGGGTGGAAGATCATTATTTCACATACTCCAGTATCTTTAAGAAATATCTTCCCAGATATAATGATCTCCATTCTGGATTGAATAAAATTAATATTTTACAAGAGCAAGTGTTACTACGGGTATATCAAGAAAAACATATTTCTCTTCAGGCTCTTATCAGTTTCTTTCAAAAGACCTACTTTTGGTTTAGTACTAAAAAAAGAATGAAAGAAAAGCGTATACCCATCGAACAATTATTAATGATTAAAGAGATCTCACCAAAAAATATCTTGAAACTCCATTCTGAGCCCTCAAAAATTAATGAACTCAAAAATAAAAATTTTCAAATCAAAATTGCTAAATTAACCAATTCGATGATCTCTGGATATTTAAAAACTGCCTATGGCGTATATATCTGTGAATTGGGTATTGATACAGGAATAAGATGTTCTTGTGGGTTTGAGAATGGGATTTCTGATAATTATGCCAATGATAAGTTTGCCTTTGAATTTTGTGATCATATTACTGCCTTTTTGCTCTATTTAATTGATCTACCAGATGAACAAATCAATAAATATATAAAAGACATCATTCCTAAATCTGTTCGGAACCAATATATCTTAAATTATTTATTAGAAAAGGGTTTGTTGATAAAAAATAAAGAAGGTTTATTAAAATGCTCTCAATTTGGCAAACTCATCATTCGATTATACCTATATCCTGTCTCGGGAGTATTAATTCGTCAAAAATTAGAGCAAAATCAAATTGAAACCTTTCAAGATATTATCAAAGAGGCTTATGATATTTTGAAAGCAGAACATAGAGTAAGGGACAATAAACTTCTCCAACCAATTTTAGAATGGACTGATGAAGAACCGATTGATGAGATTATTGAGCGCCATAAACTAATGGCGGGAGATTTATATTCCGTACGGGATAATTTAGAACGTATAATCTCATTTATTGGGATAATAGCAATTCATCTAAGTGAAACAGACTTTAGTATCCAAAATAACCTTATTGAAATCGCAGAAATGTGTGAGACGCTTAAAATCAGAATTCACTACGGAATTCGAGAAGAATTGTTTGATTTAGTAATGAGATTACCGAATGTCGCTCGAGTTCGTGCCAGAATTATTTATAAAGCAGGATATCGAACTGCAACCCAGGTGAAAAAGGAAAATCCTTTTGTTTTAAATCGCAAAACGGGATTGGGATTAAAATTATGTAAAAATATTATCAAAAATACCGATTAACTAGGATTTTTCCTTTTTATAATTCTAATATTTTTTGATATTAAACCCTTTCTCGATTGGCTTATGGATCCTTTATTCACGAAAGATACGAGCAATTTTAAATATCGGAAGCTTAAGATTTTAGAATTTTTGGTATATAGATATTCTGATAAGAATAAGGATAACAGGTATATCATTAAACAATTCGAGAAAGGAAAAGATGAAAGCTTTGAAACATTAAACTTTATAACTGAAATATTACGGAGAGAAAAGAATCTTACTCCTCAACAACGTATTAACTACTGCAATAACCAGAGACATTTTATTAAACTATACTTAAAAGAGCTGTTGGAAAAAAGTAGAAAAAAATAAAAAATTAGAGATTAATTCTTAATTTTCTTCTTTTTAATTTTTTTAAATTCAGTATCTGCTAATTTTATCTTCTTAGATGATAATTCCGCGAGAGCGATAAATGGTAATAAACTCCCAAAAGTAATGCCGAGTATAGTGAAAATGGTAATAAGATTTGCTAAATCATAATTATTAATTCCTCCAGGAGTACTTGGCGTATCATCGAAATCAACAAATGGGCCTTCAGAGTCTTGAGTTGAAAATTGATAGGCTCCATCTGAGCATTGGAATGAGATGATACAAGCCGTATCAGACGGTTCCATAAGTGTTAAGTATTGAAACAGACAACCATCAATAAAATTATCATCTATAGGATCGGCTTTCGTCATGTTAAAAGAGATTCCATCAATTATGATATTCACATACTCAGGTGCGTTATTATCAGAATCACTATAAATAACAGTAATTTTAAAAACAGTCGATGCAGACCCCGTTGAAGGCGTTATTTCTCCTAATGCTAGTAATGGAGCGTCTAGGTTAATAAAGTATGAAAATCGAGAAGGTTTAGACCAAGTTCCCGAATAATTTCCGAAGGTGGGTTTCACTCGCCAGTAAAAGTCATCGGTTGATAAACTTACCGGAATTAGCACACTAGTTATGAAATCATTTTCTATTATATCAGTGATCTCATAATTTAATACAGAAAAATCAAAGAGATTGGAAATTTGTAATGTATAATTGACTGATCCGAACATTAAATCTAAACTATACCAAGAAAAATTGATAATGTTAGTAGTTATATGGCTATATGGTGCTGGTTCATATAGTTGGGCAGCAGCACCTTCATAAAATGGATTTACATCTGGACCAGCTAATAGCAATGTTGAATTATAAAAATT